>JAKAQB010000002.1 GCA_021811865.1 Actinomycetes bacterium
GGGAGTTGGTAGTTGAGGTGGGTGATTTTGTACAGGTGGGCACATCCGCCGATCGATATTCCCCGACAACGCCCTTTACAACTTCCTCGCAACTTGATATGCTGCTGACCGCGAGTTGATCGGCACCGATCAACTCAGGTTGATGCGAGAACCGTCGGAAACCCGATAGCTCGTACACCACGCGATGGGACTCGACCGGGGACCGTGCGGTGGTTCAAGGAGGAGAAGGGCTACGGTCGGATCACCGCAGACGACGGCGAGGTGCTGTTCGTCCACTTCGCCAACATCGTCGCTGACGGCTACCGCTCGCTCCAGCCCGGACAGCGCGTGAGCTTCGTGTGGAATGGGGGCATCCAAGATCATGGTCGTCATCGGGCCGAGCACGTTTGCCCGAAGGCGGACGAGTGTTAGAGCCGGAGCCGCAAGTCCATGGATCGGGGGTGACCAGTACTGGCCGGGTCAGCAGGCTTGCCGCTCGAGTGGTGTTTCCCAGCGGAAGCTGAGAAGGGATCACGGGCATGATCACGGCGCTGGTCACCGTCGTTGGGATGGCTGCCGGAAATGGAGGGTTTTCGGCCGGCATCATTCGGCAGTCTTCCGGCTCGGACTGCTCCAGCTTCCAGGAGCGGGCCGCGGTGAAGGTTCCGGTGGGTTGGCGGCCGGCGAGGAACTGCAGGACGTGGGGCCAGACGCGGGCGTCAACGCAGTTGTTGGCTTGCAGGGGAGACCACCCTGTGACGCCAGGGCTCACGGCGTCGTCGGGCCGGGGCCTGGGTCCTGGACGCCGGTGACGCCGATCGAAATGAGGAACCGGGCAAACGCCTTGCCCCCCGCGGTGGGGGTCCCGTCGGGCGCCCCGTTGTACTGGGAGCCCGGTGCGGGTGCGGGGCCGTACGCCGACGCCCAACCCCACTCGGTCCAGGGGTCACCGGGCAGGGCGGTGGCGATCTGCTCGCCGGCGTGCACGACGGTGCCGGTGGGCAGGAGATTGGTCAGGTGTTCGGCGACGTAGACGTACAGGCCGGCGTGGGAGCCGCTCGTGAGCCGGTAGGAGATGAAGGCGCCGCCGGGCCACCCGCTGCTCGTGGAGGAGTACGTGATCACCCCGTCACCGATGGCCACGACGGGGGAGGGGGCGTTGGGGATCCAGTCCACTCCCTGATCGATGCGGGCGGGCGACCAGTTGCCCTGGGCGAAGGGGTTGATGTACCCGGAGGTCACGGGCGGCGGTGGGGCCGGGGTGGTGGAGGGTGCCGGTGCCGCCGGTGGTGGTGTTGTGGTGGGTGTAGTTTCTGCAGTGGTGGCGGAAGCTTCGGTGATGGCGGAAGCTTCGGTGGTGCCCGTCCCGATGGAGCGGTGCGGGACGTCCAGGACCTGGCCGGCGAAGATGAGGTTGGGGTCGGCGAGGTGGTTGGCGGCGGCCAGGGCGGCGGCGGTGGTCCCCAACCGCTCGGCGATCGAGTCGAGCGTGTCGCCGTCGTGGACCGTGTAGCGGCCCGCCACCTGGGCGGCGAGGACCAGGGAGCCGGTGCTTGCCGGGGTGGAGGCGGAGGCGGTTGGGGCGGCAGCGGCGCCGCTGACGACGAGGACCTGGCCGGCGAAGATGAGGTTGGGGTCGGCGAGGTGGTTGGCGGCGGCCAGGGCGGCGGCGGTGGTCCCCAACCGCTCGGCGATCGAGTCGAGCGTGTCGCCGTCGTGGACCGTGTAGGTGCTGCCGGAGCCGGCGGCGGCAGGGGACGCGGCCGAGGCAGCGGGGCTCGTGGCGCCCAGGTGGATGACCTCCCCGGCGACGATGACGTTGGGGTCGGAGATGCCGTTGATCCGGGCCAGGTAGGTGACGGGCACGCCGTAGCGCTGGGCGATCGCCGACAACGTGTCGCCGGTGCGCACGACGTAGGTCTGCGGCGCCGGTGCCGCCGAGGCGACCTGGGGGGTGAGGAGGATCGTGGCCGTGGCCGTCCCGCCCCCGGCCACGACCACGGTGGTTACCCCGGCTGCGAGCAGCCGGAGCGATTGTGCCCGGCCCTGGCGTTGCAGGGCCAGGATGCGTCCGAGGACCGATGACTGCTCGACCCCGCTCAGGTCGCCACGCACGAGCCCGATGGTCGCAACCACCGGGGTGAGCAACCAGCCGGTGAAGTACGACACGACGAAGCGGGTCAGGGCGGTGTTGTCGAGGGCGACGGTGGACGCCTCGGAGGGATCGACGACGGGTGCCGCCGCCGACGCCTCGATCGGCTCGAGTCCTCGCCACCACACGTCGTCGGCCGGCCGGGCGGCGACCAGCTCGCTTCGGGCCCTGGTGCGGGTGACGGCGACGATCAGGCCGAGGTAGGTCAAGGCGAGGGCGGCGGCGAAGGCCGCCAGCACCGACAGGGTCCAGCTGTGGGCCTCCACCCCGGCGACGGCCAGGGCGGCGGTGGCGGCGGACAGCGACAGTAGCGTCCGCCTCCGGCGGACGACGACCGGCACCGGGCGGGACGGGGCGGCGAGGGGCGGGGTGAGGTGGTGCTCCTCGGCTGAGGCAAGGACCCGGTCGACGAAGCCCGGGCTCGGCTTGACCGGTGCGGTCGAGGCGCTGATCACATCTACGGCGGCGTTCAAGGCGGCTACCTCCCGTCGGCAGGGGCTACAAGAGTCGAGGTGGGAGACCATCCGTGCCCGCACCGCACCGTCGAGGTCGCCGAGGACGAAGGACACCGCCTCGTCCTCGAAGCGCAGGCACGGCTCAGAGTCCACGGCGCATCTCCACTTCCAACATGTCCCGCATCCGCATGAGCGCGGCCCGGATCCGGGTCTTGGCCGTGCCGAGGGGGATGCCTTCCAGCTCGCCGATCTCGGCCGCGCTGCGGCCGGCTACCGCCGCCAGCAGCACCGCTCGTCGCTGCTCCTCGGGCAGGCGGTCAAGGGCCTGTCGCACCTCGGCGGCGTCGGCCTCGGCCATGAGGCCGTCGTCGGAGTAGGCGGCCATCGACTGCCCGGCCAGCAGATTGGTCAGTGCGTCGGGGGAGAGGGGCGCCGCCCGGCGGACCCGGGCGGAATCGATGGCCGCGTTGCGGCTGATCGACAACAGCCAGGAGCGGGCGTTGCCCCGGCGGGGGTCGTAGGTGGGCGCGGCCCTCCAGACCCGCAGGAACGTCTCCTGGGCGATGTCCTCGGCCAGGGCGCGGTCTCCCACGACGTGGTAGGCGACGCCGGTGACCGCCGCCGCGTGCCGCCGCACGAACGTGGCGCCCGCCGCCCGGTCACCTGCTGCCATTCCTGCCAGCAGCGCATCGTCCTCCGCCTCCGTACCCATCTGATGGATGGTACGAGTCGGGATGGCCGCGGGATTGGACGAATTCCGGGGCCGGCGGGGAAGACCCCTGGTCCGGCGTGGGACCCGGTGCGGCCCGGGAGCGGGCGCCGCTCAGTTGGCGACGGTGACGAGGTCGCCGATGGCCAGGTGGTTGAACACCACGTGGGCGGTGGCGATGGGGAGCTCGACGCAGCCGAGGCTCTGAGGAAAGCCGTAGGACGCCCGCACGAAACCGTGGACGGCGTCGCCACCGTTGAAGTAGTTGATCCAGTACACAGGGTCGTGGTAGTAGGACCCGTTGGGGTTGTGCCCGCTCATGTAGTTGAACGCGTAGCGCACGTAGATCGGGTACGTGCCGTTGGCGGTGGGGGAGGCGGGGATGCCGGTGTTGGTGGCTGCGGTCAGGACCACCTTGCCGTTATCCCACAGGGTGAGCGTCTCGGGCAGCGTCTGGGTGACGTAGACGTAGGAGTAGGGGCTGGGGTCGAGCCGGTTGGCGGCGGCAGCATGGAGCAGGGCATCCCATGTCGACGCGTTGGCCAGCTGTGCCACGGTCAGCGGGTCGACGGCGTAGCCGTCATAGTTGGGCTGGGTGGCGTAGAAGGTCATCAAGGCGCCCTTGACCAGGATGTTGGCCGACCCGACGGTCCACTGCGCTCGCAGCGTGGCAGGGGTCGACGCCCAGGCCCAGACGAACTTGCCACGCAGCGGCCGCGTCATCGCCGCCACCTCCCCGGCGAAGGTGGTCGGCGCCTTGACCCCGGCAGCGGCTACGAAGCGGAGCGGCAGGTAGTGCAGCTGGGCCAGGATCTGTTCGAGGCGGAGGAGCGACGCCCGTGCGACCGTGAAGCGGTAGCCGGTCGTCGCTGACGCGGCCGCGGCGCCATGTCCATGTATGGTGAAGCCGTTGACACCCACCGCCTGCACCGGGCGGTCGAAGCCGACGGTGACCGTGGTGCCCGGTCCCCACCCGAAGCCGGTGGGGGTGAACACCAGCGTGTTGGGCGCCGGCTGCGTCCAGTGACCGGCAACGGCCGGCGTGATGGTGGGCCGGGAGTGGCCGAGGACCTGGGCGACGGGTCGGGCGAAGCTGAGCGTGACCGGCGCGTTGGACGCGGCGGTCGTCGCGCCGGGGGCGGGGTTGGTGACGGCGACCGGGTCGGCTCCCCGCGTCGAGACGAACCAGGTCACCCTGCTGAGCGTGGGCGAGAGGCGCTCCCAGCTCCACGGCGCCGCCGCGACCTCCAAGGTGCCCGCCAGCGCCTGCGACGGCACGGCCAGGTCGGCGACTGTCGAAGGTGTGCCGAGGTGGACCACCTGGGTGCGGCCCCCGCCCAGCCGGTAGGCGACGGCCGTCACGGCATGGGTGAAGGCGACGGGCACGTGCCCCGGCCTCGATGCCACCGCGACCGAAGCCGCCAGGGAGGCGCTGGGTGTCCGCACGGTCATCTGGGTCGAGACCGGCTGGCCCAGCAGCCACCGCAGCCACCTCGGCGAGGCGGCTGTAGCGGAGACGTGGACGCTGCGACCCTGGGCGACATCAGCGGCGGGCACGATCTCCCCGCCGTGGCGGTCCCACGCCACGGGCGTGCCCCCGCTCGTGATCGCCACCCCCGACAGCTTGGTCCCAAAGCCAGCGAGGCTCACTTGGAAGGTGCCGCTACTCGATGCCGAGAGCGAGATCTTGGGCCGGCCCAGGGTGGCGGCGAGCGCTATGGCGGCTCCGGCGAGCACGACGACGGCTCCGGTGCCCACGGCGAGGCGCAGGGGCCAGCGCCGGCGATGATGTTGCGCCGTCTCCGTGGCGGGCTCAGTCCGGTCCGCCGCCGCGGCTGAGCTGAGCCGATGGTGTCCGGTGCTGGTCAGCAGGCCCACGTGTGTCCCACCATGTCTAGGAGGTGATAGCGCGCTGCGCGAAGGATATGCCCCGCCCCGGGATGGGACTGTTGGAAGCGGCAACCTTTGTCATTCCCTAACCTGTCCTACCGCGTGACCCGTCACCTGTATCGGGCAGGCGACGGCAACGTTGAGTCCAGTTCGCCCACCGTCGCTGGTACCGACCCGCACCTCGCCGTTGGAACCGAAGCTGTCGAGGTACGCCCGGGTCGCGCCGACCGCTCGGACGTTGCCGGGGACGAACCCTCGGTAGGGCTGGTCGGTCACCTTGCGGAGCGTATCCCCGCTGGCGCGCCCTTCCACGATGGCCGTGCCCTGGTGATGGGCGGTCGGTGCGTTGGCACCGGCGCCGAGGACACCGACGAGGAGCGCGGCGGCCATGAACATCACCTTCACGTCCTCTTCGACGCCCGAACCCCGGCGCGCGTTCCCACCCAGCGATCCTGGCTCTGCGCGCACCCGCGGATCCGCTCGCAGTTGACTCGAGTCCGTCCGAAGCAGGCTGCGTCCGAAGCAAGCACCGGCCGGGGATGGATGCGGGTGCCCTCACCTGTCACCACCCCTGACCCCTCTGCCGGTACTTGCGCGTCAGTCGCCTGGCGTTTGTGCCGGCTCGAAGACGCAGGTGGGGTCCTCGCCCAAGGGGTCACCGCTTCGGGCGAAGGCCTGGGCCCTCGATCCCCCGCAAGCGTGGCGGAACTGGCAGCGCCCGCAGCGACCTCGGAGGCGTGCGGGGTCGCGCAGCGCACGGAGCAATGGTGAGGTGGCATAGAGCACCGTGAGCGGCACCTGACGTACGTTGCCCACCACGAGCGGAAGGAACCCGCTCGGCTGGACGTCGCCGGTGTGGGAGACGAAGACCACGCCTCGTCCATCACCGACGGAGAGGGGCGAACGTCGCGGCGTTCCTTCCCCCCCAGCGTGCTCGATCACGAGACGGCGGTACTGGGGCGCCTCGGTGGTCTTCAGCGCGACGGTGGATGCCGAGTCCCTGAGGAACTCGAGGACTTCCTCGGTCTGGCGAGCATCGAGGGCACGCAGGCGCTCGCCCCGACCGGTCGGCACGAGGAAGAACACGCTCCAAAGGCTTGCTCCCAGCTCGCCCACCAGGCGCAGGATCGACGGGAGCTCCCCGACGGTTTCTTCCGCGACGGTCGTGTTCACCTGCAGTCGCAAGCCGGCTTCGCGGGATGCCCGGCAGCCAGCGAGCGTCCAGCCCAACGAGCCGGCAACACCGCGGAAGGCGTCGTGGGTGGCCGGGGTCGCCCCGTCGATGGAGAACGACACGCCACCAGCTCCCGCCAGGCGCAAGGCCGAGAGCTGGGCCAGTGTTGCTCTCGGAGTGCCGGCCGGGGAAACAGACATCCGCAGGCCGGAGGAGGCCCCGTGACGGACGATGTCGATGATGTCCGGGCGCTCCAGGGGGTCACCGCCGGTCAGGATCACCATGGGCCGCGGCGGACCGAGGGAGGCAAGGTCGTCGAGGACGCCGAAGACGTCCTCGGTGCTCAGCTCGGCCGGATCCCGTGAGGGAACTGACTCCGCCCGGCAGTGGCGACACGCCAGCGCACAGGCTCGGGTCAGTTCGAAGAGCACGATCAGCGGCCGCTTGCCCATGTCGAAGCGGACCTCGCGAACTCCGAGCGGGTGGGGCCGTCCTTGGCCGCCGCTGATCGTTCCGGCCGGCGAGGGACACCCGTCAGCGCCCGGGAGCAGATCACTCATTGCTCCGCACACTACGTCAAGCTCACCACTTCTCGTGGGCTGACGGCTGAGAAACCTCACCTATATAGTGGACCGATTGATGTTACTCATCTCGGCAATGTTGGCGGAGACATCGATGGTCGATCGAACGGACGTGGCTATTCCTGGCCGGCCCGACCGCGGCCCGCGTCGTCGGACCTGGGCTGGGCGATGACGCAGTCCGCGCCGAGGGGGCAGCCGGCGATCATCCAAGGCGGCATGGGAGTGGGGGTCTCCGGATGGCGCCTGGCGCGGGCGGTCGCGTCGCGCGGTCATCTCGGAGTGGTGTCCGGCGTCGGCCTCGACACGCAACTTGCACGGCGTCTCCAGCTGGGTGACCCCGGCGGGCACCTGCGGCGAGGTCTCGCCCGCTTCCCCTTCACCGGCGTGGCCGAGCAGATCCTGGAGCGTTACTACGTGCCCGGGGGCATCGGCACGCGGCAACCGTTCCGCCCGGTGCCCCTTGGCTCGCTGCGACCGCCGGCGGCGGCAGTCCAACTCGTCGTCGCCGCCAACTTCGTCGAGGTGTCCCTCGCCAAGGAGGGTCACGGCGGACCGGTGGGGATCAACTACCTCGAGAAGCTGCAGATGGCGACGCCCGCAGCCGTGTACGGGGCGATGCTCGCCGGCGTCGACTACGTCCTGGTGGGCGCGGGTATCCCCGCCGAGATTCCCGGGCTGCTCAACAGCTTCGCCGCCGGGCGGTCGGGGAGCGTGACCGTCGGCATGCACGACACCTCCGAGGCGCCGGCCCGGGTCGTCGTCGACCCGGCCAGGGTGTTCGGCGCCACAGCCGAGATGCCCCGGCCCCGGTTCCTGGCCGTCATCTCCTCGCACATCCTCGCCGGGTATCTGGCCCGAGACGACCGAACCCGACCGGACGGCTACGTCGTGGAGGCACCCGAAGCGGGGGGGCACAACGCCCCACCCCGGGGCCCGCTCGTCTTGGACGACGCCGGCGAACCGGTCTACGGGCCGCGCGACACAGTGGACTTCGACAGGATCGCTGCCCTCGGCCTGCCGTTCTGGCTCGCCGGGGGCCAGGTCGGCCCGGGCAAGCTCGATGACAGCCGCTCTCGCGGGGCCGCCGGCATCCAGGTCGGATCAGCCTTCGCTCTCTGCGATGAGTCCGAGATGGATCCCTCACTCAAGCGGGAGCTGATCGACCGCTGGTTCGCCGGCACGCTCCGGATCCGCACCGACACGGTCGCCTCCCCGACCGGCTTCCCCCTGAAGGTGGCGCAGCTACCTGAGACGGTGGGGGAGCAACCCGTCTACGAGCAGCGCTTTCGCAACTGCGACATCGGGTACCTCCGCGTCCCCTACCGCCAGGCCGATGGCAGGATCGGGTACCGCTGTCCGGCGGAGCCGATCGGCTCCTACATCCGCAAGGGCGGCGAGGCCGGCGACACCGTCGGGCGCCGCTGCCTCTGCAACGGGTTGATCTCCACGATCGGGCTCGGGCAGCGCCGCCGGGGTCGTCCGAGCGAGCCCCCCCTGGTCACCATCGGCCAGGACCTCTCCTTCCTCCACCACCTCGCCTCCTCCCCGAGCCGCCGCTACAGCGCTGCCGACGTGATCGCCTACCTGCTCTGCCACAGCTTCCGAGCCGCCGCGCAAGGATAGGGAGGGGCGGCTCGCCTGACCTGTTGGCGCTGGCCGGGTCACCGCACTCCACCGGATCTCGGCGCGAGCCGAGCGCTGGTCGACGGCGTCGTGGCCGTCGCCGGGTCGCTGCGTGTCGGGTCGTGGGTGGATGTCGTTGTCACGGGGGCGACAGGGCCTGACGTCGAGGCTGTGGCGGTCGCCGCCGGGGCGGGGGTGGGCTGGTGGCCCAGCGGGCGGGGGGCCGGCGGGTGGGGGTCGGTGCATTCGAGGCTGTTTCCGGGCTTGGATCCCCCGAGGTGCGCCGGGTGCACCGAGGTGCGGCCACGGTGCCGCCGTCTCATGTAAGGGAGCTCGGCGGGGACGGCCCGCAGGGGGAACGGCTCGTGGGTCTCGTCGGTCTCGTAGGGCTCCTCGCCGGCGACTCGGGCCATCGCCCACACCCCCAACTCCGTCAAGGACTTCGCCATCGCTCACTTCGGGGAGCACGGCAAGGCGGTCCTGGTGACCGGCATCTACCTCGTCCTCGCCCGACCGGTGGCCCGCTGGATGCACTGCCCTCGTTGGCGGGCAGCCGTCCGCTTCCCGCGACCGGCGCTGGCCCGGCCGGGTCGCCGCCGGCACCGATGCCGGCGTTGCCGGTACCGACGATCTCGTGAACCTCCGTGCAAGCTGACATGGAGCCGGGCGGAGCCGGGGCGCAGGTGGGCAGCCACAGCAGCGCGACCATCGTCACCAGCAACAGGACCGCAACCATCACGTGGGTGCCCGGTGCCTCGGCAGCGCGAAGCGGCCCCCACGCGCCGGAGGATGCCTTGTTGCTCGGACGGCTCATCCATTACCCCCCCCATCGGATGGCTGTTGAGGCGAGGTCATCAGGCTTGCGGCGGGCGTTGTCAACGACCGCCAGCGCTACGATCGCCGGCCATGCGTGCACGGGCGCCGGGCTCGGCCGCCAACCTCGGGCCGGGCTTCGATGCGCTCGGGCTGGCGCTCGACGTCCACGTCGAGGTGGAGGTGCGGGAGGCCGACGCCCTTTCGGTGACCGCCACCGGCTGCGGCAGCGACCTGCCCTGCGACGCCGGCCATCTCGCCGCCAGGGTCGCCTGCGCGGTGGCGGGCACGGACCGCCTCGCCATAGCGGTGCATTCGGCGATACCCGTTGGCCGGGGGCTGGGGTCGTCGGCAGCGGTGGCGGTGGCGGCCGCGGCGGCGGCTGGCGCTGTCGATCCGCTCGCCTGGGGTGCACGCCACGATGGCCACCCCGAAAACGCCGCCGCCTCGGCCCTCGGCGGTTTGGTAGCCGCTGCGGATCTGGGCGGCAGGCCGACCGCGCGGCGGCTCCCGCTCGACACGGAGCTCCGGGTGGTGGCGCTGATCCCGGAGAGGCCGTTGCCCACGGCGGAGGCGCGCGCTGCCCTGCCGCCGGCCGTGCCGTTCGGGGACGCCGCTTTCAACCTCGGGCGGATGGGCCTGCTCGTCGCCGGGCTGGCGGACCTCGACGAGCTCGTCGCCGCCGCCGGCGACGACCGGCTGCACCAGGGCAGGCGCGCCGCCCTGTTCCCCGAGGCGCCCGGCCTGCTGGAGGGGTTGCGCCAGGCGGGGGCGCTCACGAGCTTCTGGTCCGGCGCCGGCCCGAGCCTGCTCGGGGTGTGCCGGGCGCCGGCGGCAGCCGCGCTGGCCGGCGCGGCTGCCGGCCTGCTCGCCGGCGCCGGCGTCGCCGGGGAGGTGCGGGTGCTGGCTCCTGACCTGCAGGGCGTGGTCCAACTAGGCTGAACACGATGGCCACCTACGAGGGTTACTGCGTCAAGTGCAAGCAGAAGCGGGAGTTCGAGGGCCACGAGGTGACCCTCGCCAACGGGCGCCCCGCCGCGCAGGGCACCTGCCCGATCTGCGGCACCAAGATGAACCGGATGCTCGGCACCAAGAAGTAGGCAGCCTCACCGGCCGGTAGGCTCCTCGGGTGCGGTACTGGGTCGAGACCCTGGGGTGCCCCAAGAACCAGGTCGATTCCGACAAGCTGACGGGAGCCCTCCAGGCGGGCGGGTTTGCGGCTGCCTCTCGACCGGAGTCCGCTGACGTGGTCGTCGTCAACACCTGCGCGTTCGTCGAGGCGGCCCGGCAGGAGTCCGTCGACACGATCCTCGACCTGGCCCAACGGCGCCGCCCCGGCGCCCGGCTGGTTGTCACCGGCTGCCTCGCCGAGCGCTACGGCGACGAGCTCGCCGGCGCCCTGCCCGAGGTCGACAGGGTCGCCGGCTTCGGTGAGGACCTGCTCGCCACGCCCGTCACCCTCGGCCCGACCCGCGGCCGGCGGGTGCCGGCGTTCGACCTGCTCGAGCTGCCCCGGCCGGCGGCGAGCGCCCCGTGGGCGTACCTGAAGGTCGCCGAGGGTTGTGACCGCCGGTGCGGGTTCTGCGCCATCCCCTCCTTCCGCGGTAGGCAACGCTCCCGCCGGGCCGAGGACCTGCTCGCCGAGGTCGACGCCCTCGGCGCCAGGGAGATCGTCCTGGTGGCCCAGGACCTCGCCTCCTACGGCCGCGACCTCGGCGACCCCGGCGCCATCGTCGGCCTGGTCGGCGCCGTCGCCCGGCGCGTGGACCGGGTGCGCCTGCTCTACCTGTACCCGTCACAGCTGACCGACGCGCTCGTCGGCGCCATCGGCGCTACCGGCTGCCCCTACTTCGACCTCTCACTCCAGCACGTCTCGCGCCCCCACCTGACCCGGATGCGGCGGTGGGGGAGCGGCGAGCGGTTCCTCTCCCGGATCGCGGCCATCAGGCGGCGCTGGCCGGAGGCGGCGTTCCGGTCGTCGTTCATCGTCGGCTACCCCGGCGAGACAGAGGAGGACCACGACGAGCTGCTGGCCTTCCTCGACGAGGCGCAGCTGGACTGGGCCGGCTTCTTTGCCTTCTCCCGGGAGGAGGGCACCCACGCCGCCTCCCTCGCCGGCCAGGTGCCGCGCGGGCTGGTGGCGGAGCGGCTGGCGGAGTGCGGCGAGCTGCAGGACGGCATCACAGCCCGCCGGCGCTCCGGCCTCGTCGGGTCGGTGCAGCGGGTGCTGGTCGACGCCCCCGGGCGGGCCCGCAGCCACCGCGAGGCGCCCGAGATCGACGGTGTCGTGGCCGTCGCCGAATCGCTGCGTGTCGGGTCGTGGGTGGATGTCGTTGTCACGGGGGCGGCAGGGCCTGACGTCGAGGCTGTGGCGGTCGCCGCCGGGGCGGGGGTGGGCTGATGGCCCAGCGGGCGGGGGGCCGCTTCGAGAAGTCGGCGCGTGTCACGCCGGCGAACGGCATCACCATGCTCCGCCTGCTCGGCAGCCCGGTGGTGGTGGTGGTCATCGCCGCGCTCGGTGTGTCGTGGCTGGCGGTGGTGGTGTGGGTGGCGCTTGCTTCGACCGATTTCGTTGACGGCTGGGTGGCCCGCCGGCAGGGTGCCACCGACTCGGGGGCTTTCCTCGACCCGCTCGCCGACAAGTTCCTTGTTCTCGGCGCTCTCGGCGCGGCGGTGGCCGTCCACCTGGCGGGGTGGGCGCCGGTGGCGATCATCGCTGGGAGGGAGGTGGCGATGAGCGGTTACCGGGGGGTGGTCGCCCGCAGGGGGATCTCTGTCCCGGCGCGCCCGCTGGCCAAGGCCAAGACCGCCGCCCAGGACCTGGCCGTCACCGTGCTGGTGCTGCCCGGTGTCGGCGACCGTTACCCCTGGGTCGGCCGGGACGTGTTGTGGGCGGCTGTCGCCCTCGCCGTGCTCAGCGGCGCCCAGTACCTGCTTGACGCCCGGCGCCGGCCGGCGGCCTCCCCGGCGTGAGGCGGGGAGGCGGGGAGGCGGGGTCGGCGGATGGCGGCTGGGAGGGCTGGGAGGCGGGGTCGGCGGGTGGCGGCTGGGGGTCGGTGCATTCGAGGCTGTTTCCGGGCTTGGATCCCCCGAGATGCGCCGGGTGCACCGAGGTGCGGCCACGGTGCCGCCGCCTCAGGCCAGGAGCCCGAGTGATGCGGCCTTGATGGGTGGTGCCGGCCGGCGGTGGCGTCATCGCCGGCGCCCGTCGGGGATCCGCGCCCGGTCACACCGGTCGCGGTACGTTCGGTGGCAGTGGCCGGGCGAGAAGCGGGAGCCGCAACATGATCATGAGTCGCGCCGACGAGTCCGTCGTGCGCCGCCTGGTCGGCGGCGCCACAGTCGAGCGCGGCCGCGGCTACGCCCTGGCCGGCGCCGTCGTCAGCCGGGAGTGGAACGAGTCGGGCTGGCTGGTGGGAGACGTGCAGGGAGGAGCGGCCGAGCCCTACCACGTCGAGATCCGCCTGATCCGGGGCGGGCAGGCGTTCGAGGCGTTCTGCGACTGCCCCGTCGGCTACAACTGCAAGCACGCTGTGGCCGTGCTCCTGGCCCCCGACCCCCGCCCGCGGCGCCCCGACCTGCGCGTCGTCGGGCCGGCGCCGGCCGCCCGCACGCCGGCGTGGGAGAAGCAGCTCCGCCTGCTGCTCGCCGACGGCGATCCCGACGGGGAGGCGCCGGCCGAGCTGGGCCTGCAGTTCGAGCTCGTCGCCGCCCGCACCAGGCCCGGGAAGCGGGCGGCTGACGAGCCGGGCATCCGGCTCAGGCCGGTGGTGCGGGGCGCGAGCGGGCGATGGGTCCGGGGCAACGTCGGCTGGTCGCGCCTCGACCACCTCGGCTACGGCACGGCCAACTCGGCGCGCCTGCGCCACGACATCGCCCTGCTGAAGGAGCTGCGTGCCCTGCACGGCCTCTGGGTCCCGCCGTATCCCTACCACGACGACGTCTGGCTCGAGTCGGTCGGCTCCCGCCGGCTGTGGGGCCTGCTCGGCGACGCCGAGCAGGCCGGGATGCCCCTCTTGTGCGCCGGCCGCGGCGACCTTCCGGTGCAGCTGGCCGCCACGCCGGTCGAGGCGGCGGTGGACGTCACCCGCCACGGCGACGAGCTGCGCGTCAGGCCGCGCCTGGTCGCCGGCCCCGACGAGGTGGCGGAGGGCCGGATGGTGTGGATCGGCTCGCCCGCGCACGGCCTGGCGTGGTGGCAGGGGGACCTGGACGGCAATGTCACGCCGGAGCTGCACATCGGTCCCCTTTCCCGCCCGTTGGACCCTCGGCTGGCCGACCTGCTGCACCACGGCCCGCTCACCGTGCCGGCGGCCGACGTCGAGCGCTTCCAGCGGGAGATGGCCCCGGCCCTGCGCCGGCGGGTGATGCTGCGCTCGAGCGACGGGTCGGTGGAGCTGCCCGAGGTCGCGCCCGACGAGCTCCTGCTGCAGCTGGTGGCCGGCGACGGTCCCTGCGTCGAACTGGCGTGGGCGATAGCAGGCGGGGGAGGCGGCCCCCGACCGCTGTCCGAGCGCCCCGACGAGGCGGCGGCCCGGGCGGCGGCTGCGGCAGCGAAGGTCCTTGCCGCGCACCCGACGCTGGTCGAGCCCTCACCGTGGGGCTGGCGGCTCCTCCCCGGCGGCCGCCTGGGCGGGCTCGAGGCGGTCCGCTTCGTCACCGATACCCTGCCGGCGCTCGGCGCCGTCGGCGCCCTCCGCGTCGAGTGGCAGGGGGAGCCGCCGGCGTTCCGGGAGGTCACAGACGCGCCGCTGGTGCGCATCGGCGGCGAGGAGTCCGGCGGCGGCGACTGGTTCGACCTCACCGTCGAGGTGGAGGTCGGTGGGGAGGAAGTGCCGTTCCATGCCCTCTTCGTGGCGCTGGCCCAAGGCGAGAGCCACCTGCTGCTGCCGTCGGGCACCTACTTCTCCCTCGACCGGCCCGAGCTGCGCCAGCTGGCTGAGCTGATCTCCGAGGCCCGGTCGTTGCACGACGCCCCGCGTGGCACGGTGCGGCTCGGACGGTTCCAGGCGAGCCTGTGGGAGGAGCTGCAGGCGCTGGCGGTGGTGTCCGCCCAGGCGGGGGCGTGGACGGACGCCGTGGCGGCGCTCGCTTCCGCCGGCGACGACGGCCAACGGCCCCTGCCGGCGGGGTTGACCGCCGACCTGCGCCCCTACCAGGAGACCGGGTTCCAGTGGCTGGCGAGCCGCTACGACCACCGCCTCGGCGGGCTCCTCGCCGACGACATGGGCCTCGGCAAGACACTGCAGGCTCTGGCGCTCGTCTGCCACGCCCGGGAGGCGGCGGAAGGCCTGCCGGCACCGTGGCTGGTCGTCGCCCCGACGAGCGTGGTTGGCACCTGGGTGTCCGAGGCAGCCCGCTTCGCGCCCGGCCTGCCCGTCGCCGCCGTCACCGAGACCGGGCGCCGGCGGGGTGCGCCGCTGGCGGACGCCGTCGCCGGCGCAGGGCTGGTCGTCACGTCCTACACCCTGTTCCGCCTCGAGTACGACGAGTACGAGGCGATCCGGTGGGCGGGGTTGCTCCTCGACGAGGCGCAGTTCGCCAAGAACCCTGCGTCCCACAACTACCAGCGGGCCCGGCGGCTGCCGGTGCCGTTCAAGCTGGCCATGACCGGCACCCCGCTCGAGAACTCGCTCACCGAGCTGTGGGCGCTGACGTCGATCACGGCGCCGGGCCTCTTCGCCCGCCCCGACCGCTTCTCCGAGACCTACCGCCTGCCGATCGAGCGCCACGGCGACCAGACCCGCCTCGACCAGCTCCGCCGGCGCATCCGCCCCGTGCTGCTCCGGCGCACCAAGGACCAGGTCGCCGCCGACCTCCCCGACAAGCAGGAGCAGGTCCTCGAGCTCGACCTCCACCCCCGCCACCGCAGGCTGTACCAGACCTGGCTGCAGCGGGAGCGCCAGAAGATCCTCGGCCTGCTCGACGACATGGACGGCAACCGCTTCGAGATCTTCCGTTCCCTCACGCTCCTGCGCCAGGCCGCCCTCGACGTCGCCCTCGTCGACCCCGACCATGCCGGGGTGCCGTCGACCAAGCTCGACGCCCTCTCCGAGATGCTCGAGGACGTGGTGGCGGACGGGCACAGGGTGCTGGTCTTCAGCCAGTTCACACGGTTCTTGAACGCGGCCCGCCGGCGTATCGAGGCCGCCGGCATCGAGTGCTGCTACCTCGACGGCTCGACCCGCCGGCGGTCGGTCGTGATCGACGGCTTCCGCAACGGCTCGGCGCCGGTGTTCCTGATCAGCCTGAAGGCGGGTGGATTCGGGCTGAACCTCACCGAGGCCGACTACTGCATCCTGCTCGACCCGTGGTGGAACCCGGCCACCGAGGCGCAGGCCGTCGACCGGGCACACCGTATCGGCCAGACCCGCAAGGTGATGGTCTACCGGCTCGTCGCCAGCGACACCATCGAGGAGAAGGTCATGGCGTTGAAAGCGAGGAAAGCCGCCCTCTTCAACAGCGTCGTCGGCGGCGGCGGGTTCGAGTCGGGGGCACTGACCGCCGCCGACGTCCGCGCCCTGCTCGCCTGATCAATACCGTCACCCCTCCTGCGTAGCCTCAATATCATGGCTGACGGGATGATGGATCGTTCGGAGCGTGACCGGTTCCTCGCGGCCTTGCGGGACGACGAGGAGTTCCGCGCTCAGGTGCGCCGCGAGCTGCTGGGGGAGGAGTTGCTCCGGCTCCCGCAGACCGTGGCTGACCTCGCAGCGACGGTGGCGGCGCTGGTCGACGCCGTCGCAGAGCTCCACCGCGAGCTGGCCGACCAGGCCCGCACCCTGCGCAGCGTCGTCGACGCCATGGCGGAGACGCGCCGTGACCTCAACGACCTCATCCGCGCTGTCCACACCTACATGCAGCGGCTCATCCCAGCCATCGAGGCGCTCGCCCACCAGGTGGGCGCGTTGGATGAGCGACTCCAGGGTTTGAACGAGCGACTCCAGGGTTTGAACGAGCGACTCGAGGGTTTGGATGGGCGAGTGACCGCCGTGGAGTCCGGCTTGGCGGATCTCCGCCAGCAGGTGGAGGCCGGGTTCACGGCCATGAAGGCGCGCAACGACCAGATGGCTGCCGACATCGGCGACCTCCGGCGGCGTCTGGCGTCCTGACGCCGGCGGGATAGCTTCGCCGCCGTGCGCTGCGATGTCCTCGCCATCGGCACCGAGCTGCTGCTCGGCCAGGTCGTCGACACCAACTCGGCGTGGATCGGCGAGCAGCTCGCCCTCGCCGGCGTCGACTGCCTACTGCAGGTCAAGGTCGGGGACAACCAGGCCCGGATAGCCCGGGCGATCAGCGACGCCCTCTCCCGGGCGGATGCCGTCGTCTGCTGCGGCGGTCTCGGGCCGACGCAGGACGACATCACCCGGGAGGCGATCGCCCTGGTGATGGGCGTGGAGCTGGAAACCCGGCCGGAGCTGGTCGAGGTGATCCGTGGCCTGTTCGCGGGGCGGGACCGGGAGATGCCGGCCAACAACCTGCGCCAGGCGCAGGTGCCGGTGGGCGCCACCGTGATCCCCCAGACGAGGGGGACCGCCCCAGGGCTCATCTGCCCGCTCGGGGACCGGGTCGTCTACGCCCTGCCCGGGGTGCCCCACGAGATGAAGGAGATGCTTGCCCGGGCGGTCCTCCCCGACCTCGTAGCCAGGGCCGGCGAGCCGGTGACGATCCGCAGCCGGGTGCTGCGCACTTGGGGTCTCGGCGAGTCCGCCGTCGCCGAACGACTCGCCCCCCGCCTCGGGGCACTCGACGCCGCCGGCAACCCGACCATCGCCTTCCTCGCCAGCGGCATCGAGGGGATCAAGGTGCGGATCACGGCGCGGGGCGCCGGGGCCGACCCGGCCGGCGCGGCGGAATCCCTCCTGGCGGGGGAGGAAGCCGAGGTGCGGGCGGCGCTCGGAGACCTCGTCTTCGGCGTCGACGACGAGACGATGGAGGCCGCCGTCGGAGCGGCGCTCCTCGCCGCAGGCAAGACCCTCGCCGTCGCCGAGTCGCTCACCGGCGGCATGATAGGCGCCCGGCTCACGGCCGTCACCGGGGCGAGCGACTGGTTCCGCGGGAGCGTCGTCTCCTACGCCAGCGAGGTCAAGTGGCAGTTGCTAGGGGTGACCGAGGGGCCCGTCGTCACCGAGTCCGCCGCTGTGGAGATGGCCCGCGGCGCCCGGCGACTGCTCAACGCCGACGTGGGCCTGGCGGTCACCGGAGTGGCGGGACCGACGGAGCAGGAGGGGCAGCCGGTCGGCACCGTCTGGGTCGGGCTGGCCGGCCTCGGAGAGCACCGGGCGAAGCGCCTCCAGCTGAGCGGCGACCGGGAGCGCATCAGGCAGATGACCGTCATCAACGCCGGCGACATCCTTCGCCGCGCCCTGCTCGCCGGCGGCTGACCGGCGCACGATCCCGCCCTCTTTCGCTGTTCCGGACACACTGGCGGGCGTGACTGACTACGACGTCGCCGCCCTGCGCGCCCGCTTCCCTGCCCTCGGCGAGGGTGCCGCCCACTTCGACGGCCCGGGAGGCAGCCAGACGCCCGATGTCGTGGCCGACGCCGTCGCGGGCGTGCTGCGGTCGGCGGTGTCCAACCGGGGGCTGCTGACCCGTTCGGAGCGACGTGCCGACGGCGTGGTGCTCGCCTGCCGGCAGGCCATGGGCGACTTCCTGGGGGTGGAGCCGCGCGGCGTCGTTTTCGGCCGGAGCATGACCCAGATCACCTACGACATCGCCCGGGCCCTGGCCAAGACGTGGGGGCCCGGCGACGAGGTGGTCGTCACCCGCCTCGACCACGACGGCAACATCCGACCGTGGGTGCACGCTGCCGAGGCGGCCGGCGCCACCGTGCGCTGGGCCGGCTTCGACCCCGAGACCGGCGTGCTCGACGTCGCCGGCATCGAGGCGGTGCTGTCGGATCGGACCCGGCTCGTCGCCTGCACGGCGGCGTCCAACCTCATCGGGACCCGACCACCGGTGCGGGCGATCACCGATGTCGCTCACGCCGCCGGCGCCCTCGCGTACATCGACGGGGTTCACTACAGCGCCCACGTGTTCGTCGACGTCGCGGAGCTGGGTGCCGACTTCTACGTGTGCTCGCCGTACAAGTTCCTCGGGCCGCACTGCGGCGTCCTCGCCGCCGCCCCGGCCCTCCTGGAGCAGGTGCACCCCGACAAGCTTCTCCCCCAGACCGACGACGTGCCGGAGCGCTTCGAGCTCGGCACCCTGCCCTACGAGCTGATGGCCGGCGTGACCGCCGCCGTCGACTTCCTCGCCGGCATAGTCGAGGGGTCAGGGGACCGGCGTGAGCGCCTCCGCCGGTCGATGGTCGCGGTGGAGGAGCATGAGACCACCCTGCGGCGGCGGATCGAGGCGGCCGTCGCCGAACTGGCAGGCGCCCGCCAGGTCGGTCGGGCTCCGGAGCGGACCCCGACGCTGCTGTTCGACTTCCCCGGCCGGTCGAACGACGACGTCGCCCAGGTGCTGGCCGACGCTGGCGTCAACGCGCCGGCGGGGGAGTTCTACGCCCTGGAGCCGTCGCGCTGGCTCGGGCTCGGCGACGCCGGCGGCCTGCGCGTCGGTCTCGCCCCCTACAGCGACGACGCCGACGTCGACCGGCTCCTCGACGCCCTCCGCACCGCCGTGTCCTGAGCCGGCCCCGACCTCCTCCCTCCGCCGGGACCAGCCTGCCGGGGGAGCCAGATAGGTCTAGATGTTTACGGGCTTCGGGTGTATGTTCACAGCCGAGAGTGACCGCGGCCGATGCCGCGGTGCCCCGGGGAGGAGGCAGGGATGGCACAAATCGGCAGCGCCCACCCGTCGCCGGCGGAGCCTGTCGGAGCGGAGTCCGAGGACAGCAGGGACCTCGGCCGCTTCGGTTACCGCCAGGAGCTGCGCCGGACACTGGGCTTCTTCAGCTCGTTCGCCGCCGCCTTCAGCTACATCTCGCCGTCGACCGGGATCTTCACGCTGTTCGCTCTCGGGCTCACCACGATCGGCGGGGTGTTCATATGGAGCTGGCCGGTGGTCGCGGTCGGGCAGTTCATCGTGGCGCTCAACTTCGCCGAGGTGTCCAGCCATTTCCCGATCGCCGGCTCGGTGTTCCAGTGGACCAAGTACCTGGCGGGGCGGCGCTACGCGTGGTTCACCGGCTGGATCTACCTGATCGCCGGGATACTCACCGTCACCGCCGTGGTCGTAACCCTCCCCCTCACCATCCTGCCGGCCCTGCAGAACATGGGATGGCACCTCGACGCAGCCAGCCTGCACGACCAGATCGTGGTGGCGGCGATCACGCTCGTGGCGATCACGGTCCTCAACATCTACTCCGTGAGGCTGGTCTCGATCATAAACAACACCGGGGTGTTCTTCGAGATCGTGGGCATGGTCGTCTTCGCGATCGTGATGCTCATCGTCCACCGGCACCAGCCGATCTCCGTGGTGACCAACAGCGCCGGGATACACGTCGGGTTCGGGCCCTTCTTCGCCGCCATGTTCATGAGCCTCTTCGTCATCTACGGCTTCGACACAGCGTCCACCCTCGCAGAGGAGACGAACGACCCGCGGCGCAAGGCGCCCCAGGCGGTCCTCGCCTCGGTCGGTGGCGCCTTTGCCATCGGTGGGATCTTCCTCCTGGCCACGCTCATGGCGATCCCCAACCTGAAGCATGCGGTGAGCGCCGGTTGGGGTCCCGCCCAGATCATCGATGCCAACTTCTCGAAGTTCTGGGCCACGGTCTACCTGCTCGTGGTCTCCGCCGCGATCTTCGTCTGCTGCCTGTGCATCATGACCGCCACCGTCCGGCTCTGCTTCTCGATGGCGCGCGACGGCCGGCTGCCGCTGTCCAAGCCGCTCTCCAAGGTGCACCCGCACCTGCACACTCCTATCTGGAGCTGCGTGGCGGTGGCTGTCGTGGCGGCCGTGCCGCTGTTCAAGTACGCAGGTGCAGGCATCGTGGCGATCGCCGCCACGGGCATGATCTACCTGTCGTACTTCCTCGGGAACCTGGCCATCGGGCGGGCGCGCCTATCGGGCTGGCCACGGGAGAGGACATCGTTCAAGCTCGGCAGGGCCGGGCTCGTGGTCAACTTCCTCGCCTTGGCCTATGGGGGTGCGATGCTCGTGAACTTCGCCTGGCCCCGGGCGGCGAGCAACCCGACCCCCAAGCAGACCAACGGGGCATTGAGCCTCGGCATAGGCTTCTTGGACCGGATACCGATCCTCTACACCGTGCTCGTCTTCGTGGTGCTCGTCGGCGCCATCTACTACGTTGCGGTCGAGTCCCACCGCAGTCACGACACGACGGTGCCGCCGGAAACAGGGCCGGTGGTGGTGCCCGAGGAGTCAGTCCCGCCTGAGCAACTTGCCTGAGAGCTCGACCTGGGCTGAGGGCTCGAACTGGGCTGGGAGCTCAATCGTCGGGGAGGTGGAAGCTCCAGACGACCATGCGGGTACGGTCGCCCCTGAAGAGATCGTGGGCGAACTCCACAGGAGAGCCGAGCCGGTCGAAGGCGGTGCGCTGCACACCGAGGAGGGGAGCGCCGGTGGCGACGTCGAGGAGGGTGGCGACCTCCCTGGTGGCGGCGAGCGGCTCCAGCGTTTCGACCGCCCGGTAGGGGCGGGCGTCGTAGCGGTCTGCCAGCAAGTCGTAGAGGGAGCCTTCGAGGGGGGCGCCGAGCAGCCCTGGGAAGCGGGCGGCCGGGAAGCTCGAGGACTCGAGGAGCAACGGGCGGCCGTTGGCCAGCCGCAGGCGCCTGATCTCGAACAGCTCCGTTCCCTGGACCACCTCGAGGGCGGCGGCCGCCTCGGCGGTGGCGGGCAGGGCGCGGGCGCCGAGCACGACGGCACCGGCAGTGAGACCGAGGCGGCGGGCCTGCTCGGAGAAGCCGGCGAAGCTCGACAGATCCCTCTCTACCGCGGGGTCGGCGATGAAGGTGCCACCGCGCCGCCCGACGCGCCGGCGTACGAGGCGGCGCCGCTCGAGGTCGGAGAGGGCCTGGCGGAGCGTCAGGCGGTTGACCCCGAAGGAGGCGGCGAGCTCCCGCTCGGGTGGCAACCGATCACCGGGGCGCAGGGTCCCAGTCAGTATGGCGGAGGAGATCGAATAGCCGATCTGAACGTGGAGCGGACCGCCCGCCGGCCGGGGCTCGGCGACCCACGGCGTCCCGCCGGGGTCGAGCTGGTCTTGCTTTGCGCCAGGCTGAGTCACCATCGCCGGTCTCCGTCTCGGTACCGGCCCTTCCTTAGCATGCGGGCCCGATCGCGGACAACGTGACAGTTCGCCCCGGGGCCCCTATGGTATAGATGATTAGCTGGAAGGAGCGGAAATGACCGACAGGACCCGAGCCGTCGTGATCGGTGGCGGAGTGGGCGGCTGCTCCATCCTCTACTGGCTGTCCCGCCTCGGTTGGTCCGACGTGACCCTCCTCGAGCGATCCCACCTGACGAGTGGCTCCACCTTCCACTCCGCCGGCCTGGTCGGCCAGCTGCGCTCCTCGCTGCCCCTCACCGCGATGATGATGAGCTCGGTCGAGCTCTACCGGTGCCTCGGCGCCGAGGTCGGCCTCGAGACCGGCTGGCGGGAGGTCGGGTCGCTCCGGCTCGCCTCCACCGAGGAGCGGATGGAAGAGCTCCAACGCCAGGCCTCGTGGGCCGAGACCTTCGGGTTGCCGCTCCGCCTGATCTCCGCCGGGGAGGCCGGCGAGCTGTTCCCCCCCATGTCCACCGACGGCGTGCTCGGCGCTGCCTTCCTGCCCACCGACGGCTACATCGACCCGAGCCAGCTGACCCTCGCCCTGGCGAAAGGGGCTCGCCAGCGGGGCGCCACGGTGCTCACGGAGACCGAGGTGACGGCTATCGAGACCCGGAGCGGGGCCGTGAGGGCCGTCCACACCGACAAGGGTCGGATCGAGTGCGAGGTCGTGGTCGACGCCGGCGGCATCTATTCCCACGAGATCGGGCGCCTCGCCGGCGTGAACGTCCCCGTCGTGGCGATGGCCCACCAGTACGCCATCACCAAACCGAGCGGACTCTCCCGCGACATGCCGACGCTGCGTGACCCCTCCCTGCTCGTGTACTTCCGCCCCGAGAGTGGCGGTCTCGTGACGGGGGGCTACGAGCGCAACCCGGAGCCGTGGGGTTTGAAGGGCATCCCCTCAACGTTCAACAACCAGTTGCTCTCCCCCGATTGGGAGCGCTTCGCACCCCTCTTCGAGGCGGCCACCATCCGGGTCCCCGAGCTTGCAGATGCGGAGATCATCAAGCTCGTCAACGGGCCGGAGGCCTTCACGCCCGACGGCGAGTTCATACTGGGACCGAGTGACGTGAGAGGTCTGTTCGTGGCGGCCGGCTTCTGCGCCCACGGCATCGCCGGCGCCGGGGGCATGGGACGCCTCGTCGCCGAGTGGATCGTCGAGGGGCAACCCGGCCTCGATGCGTGGGAGATGGACACGCGGCGCTTCGGCCCCCAGTTCAAGAGCCGTCAGCATGCCCTCGCCCGTGCGTACGAGGTCTACGCCACCTACTACGACGTGAAGTACCCCGGACAGGAACGGAGCGCTGGGCGTCCCCTCAGGGTCTCGGGCGCCTACCAGCGGCTCGGGGAGCTAGGAGCCGCCTTCGGCGAGAAGGGCGGCTGGGAGCGTGCCAACTGGTTTGGGCCGAACGCCGGGCGGGGCGACGAGGGCCTCAGGCCCTCCGGCTGGGCGGGCAGGCTCTGGTCGCCGGCCGTCGGCGCCGAGCACACGGCTTGCCGGCAGAGCGCGGCGCTCTTCGACGAGAGCTCCTTCTCCAAGATCGACGTGCTGGGACCCGGCGCGGCAGGCTTCCTCGAGGGCGTCTGCTCCAACCGGGTGGCGCGGGCGGTCGGCGCCATCACCTACACCCAGCTCCTCAACGAGGCGGGCGGGGTGGAGTGCGACCTCACGGTCACCCGCCTCGGCGAGGACCGCTTCCGCATCGTGACAGGGACGGCCACCGGCAACCGCGACCTCGCGTGGCTGTCCGTCCACGCCCCGGAGGACGGCTCGGTCCAGGTCAACGACGTCACCTCGCAGTACGGCTGCCTCGCGCTGTGGGGACCGGAGTCGCGCCACATCCTGCAGCCCCTTACCGACGACGACCTCTCCAACGACGCCTTCCCCTACATGCGCGCCCGCACGATCACCGTCGGCCCGGTGCCATGCCTCGCTATGCGCGTCACATTCGTCGGGGAGCTCGGTTGGGAGCTGTACTGCCCGGCCGAGCTCACGCTGGCGCTGTGGGACCGGGTCATGGGGGCAGGGGCGCCGTTGGGCCTGGTGCCTGGAGGGTACAAGGCCATCGACTCGCTCAGGCTGGAGAAGGGCTACCGCGTGTGGGGCAGCGACGTCACGCCGGCGGACACACCCTTCGAGGCGGGGCTCGGCTTCGCAGTGAAACTCGACAAGGAGCCTGCCTTCATCGGGCAGCGGGCACTCCAGGATGCTGGACCCCCGGCCCGCCGCCTTGCCTGCCTGGTGCTGGAGGACGACCGGAGCGTGGCGCTCGGCTCGGAGCCCGTGAGGATCGGGGAGCGCTCCGTCGGGCGGGTCACGAGCGGCGGCTACGGCTACACGGTCGGGCACTCGATCGCGTACGCGTACCTGCCGGCGGCTGACGCGGTGGTCGGCACAAAGCTCAGCGTGGGGATCTTCGGCCGGGACGTGGCAGCGGAGGTCGTCGCCGAACCCCTCTTCGACCCGGACAACCTCCGGCCCCGGTCCTGAGACTGAAAGGCTGTTGCTGTACCCCGGTGGCGTCGCAGGTGCCGGCGGTGCCAGCGGCCGGCGGTGTCAGCGGCCAGGAGTCTCAGCGCCAGGGGTCTCGACCCCGCCGGCCCGAGCGCCTCCACATCGTGAGCCGGCAACCTCGCCATCGCCGGGCACCCGTGCCGGGCCACTCATTCCTTCACCATTCCCTCCTCCTCCTCCTCCTCACCGTGCCGGCCGGCGCATGCTGCCGCCAGGAGGGACGGGACGTCGAGGTGATCGGCAAGGACGAAGAAGCGCTCGGCGCGGTCGTGCCCGTAGGCGGCGAAGTCGATCTCGAGGTCGGAGATGACGAGTTGCAGGGCGGCCCACATCGCTTCGCGTGCCTCCGACGCGAGCTTCATCAGCCGCAGCCTCGCCAGTCCATGCGGGGTGGCGCCACCGAAGTAGTGCGCCAGGACCGCCTCGTCTCGCTCCTCTCCGAGCTCGTTGTTGACCGAGAAGTTGGCGAGATCGAAGTACGGGTCGGTCATGCCGGCGTACTCCCAGTCGAGGATGCGGATGGCGCCGTCGTGGATCAGGTTGGAGTTCAACAAGTCGTTGTGGCCGAGCACGGTCGGTCGGAGCGGACAGCGCTCCGCCATCTGACCGAGGAGCGCCGCCATCCGCTCGTAGTCGAAGGGCTCGGCACCTCCCCGAGCGGCGATCTCGCTGTGGTAGCGAGCGACCACGGAGTAGGGGTCGAAGACCGCCGGCACCCGCCCCGCGGTGTGGACCCGCCGGAGGGCGGTCACGACCTCGCCGAGGAGCGGCTCGGTGGCGAGCACGTCCGGAGCTACGGGGACACCGTCGAGGAAGGCCGTCACGATGCAGCCCGTCGGCTCGTCGAAGGCCAGCACCTCGGGACCCACGCCGGTCAGGGCGGCAACCCGGCTGGCGGCCGCCTCAACGGAGCGGTCGATGCCGAGCAGCTCGGTCCGGCGGCCAGGTACCCGCACGACGACGGACCGCGCTCCGACCGAAACCTTGAAGTTCGAGTTCGTGATGCCCCCGGCGAGCGCCTCGATGCGGGCCGTCTCTCCCGGGAAGAGGCGGGCGACGAGTGCAGCCGCCACCTCGCCGGGGGGGGAAACCATGGAACGAGGGTAGCGGCCGACCGGGGCGCCAAGCGCTCCGTGGCCATCGCTTGCACCTGGGGCAGGCGGGATCACCTCTCCGTGCGTATTCCTGCGAGACGGGAAAGGTTCCTCGTCCGCGGGTGTGCGCAGGGCGGTGGGGGCGCGCAGCGCGGCGGGTGGGCACGGCGGTCGTGGCCAGCTACTGGTCTACCCAGGAGCGAGTCGCGACGGACAGGGGGGACCTGGACCGCGCCCTTCTGCACGGTGCAGGTCCCCGACCAGCCCGAACTTCCAGCCGGGCAGGAGCCCGCCAGGAGGCTGGCGCCGATGTCGCCCCACCGGCCCGGGTGGCTTCCATGGACCCGCCGACCGCTGGACCTGGGTTCAGAGCCCGGACCTCGGTGCACAGATTGGAGGTCGGTGCACAGCGTGCGTTATTCGGCCGTCTATGCCCCGACCGCCGCCGGCCACGCCGGCGCGGCTGCCCACCGCCGGCCACGCCGGCGCGGCTGCCCACCGCCGGCCACGCCCCGCGCCGCCGGCCACGCCCCGCGCCGCCGGCCACGCCCCGCGCCGCCGGCCACGCCGGCGCGACTGCCCACCGCCGGCCGGTGGACCTACCGGATCGGCCGTGTCTGCGACGGTCGCCGGTGGCGCACGACGGTACGGCGAGATCCCCACCACAGCCACAGGAACACGGCCACGCCGAACGCGGCGCTCACCTCCCGGACCATGGCCGGCGACAGCGCGTGGCCGGCGACGTGGAGTTGGGCCAGGAACCACCGCAACGCCGGGTCGAGGCCGAGGAGCATGGCGACGCCCGCACCGGTCGCGATGACTGCTGCTACGAACGCTGCCCTGAGCACGCTCTCCTCGCTTCGCCTCTCTGTGGACCTGACGACCGCCGGACCTGACGGCCGCTGTCGACAATTGTCTCTCGGCGAACTTGAGCGGTTGCCTGAGGATTCGCACAACGGCAGGGGTCTGCGGAAACGGCGGAAAGTTCCCGCCCGAGCGGAGGCCCCGACGCCCGCCCGGGTGGCGAGCCCCCGCAGGTACGCCGCCTGTCCGGAGTGTCGGGCGGCGTTGAGCAGGACGCTGACGAGCCGGGTGCTGACGAGCCGGGTGCCGAGGGTGACGGGCGGGTCCCAGCGCCGGTCGACGACGGCTTCGAGGTCGTCGTCGGAGAGGTCAGCGACCCATTCCAGGACGTGGCGGGCGACCGCCTCGTGGTGGCCGGCGAGAAGGCCGGCGAGAAGGCCGGCTCGGGCCTGGACCTTGCCGACGTCCGCCGGCGACATCCCGTAACCGGTCTCGCCCGGGTCCCACGGCAGGCCAAAGGCGCTCCGCCCACCTTCCCTCTTCCACCTACCCACCGCCGGCCCGGTGACTCGGTAGCGTGCAGCGCTGTGGACGTCCTGATCACCGGCCACGCCGGACTCTTCGTCGCCGCGGGCCCGACGGGGGATACCACCATCCTCTGCGACCCGTGGTTCAACCCCGCCTACCTTGGGGCGTGGTTCCCCTTCCCCGACAACGCCGGCGTCGACGTCGAGCGGATCTCGTCGCCGACCTACCTCTACGTGTCGCACCTCCACAAGGACCACTTCGACCGCCGGTTCCTGGCCGAACACGTCGACAAGCGGGCCACCGTCCTGCTGCCCGACTTCCCCCTCCCGGACCTGCGGGAGGCACTGGAGGACGTCGGCTTCACCAGGTTCGTGCCGACCCGCAACGGCGTGCCCGTCGACCTGGACGGCGTGCGGGTGATGATCGTCGCCGCCACGTCGCCCTCCGACGGCCCCATCGGCGACTCGGTCCTCGCTGTCGACGACGGCGAGGTGCGCCTCATCGACCAGAACGACTGCCACACCCGTGATACCGCCGGCCTCGCCGGCCTCGGCCCCTACGACCTGCACCTGCTGCAGTACTCGGGGGCGATCTGGTACCCGATGGTCTACCGCATGGAACCCGGGCGCAAGGAGGCACTGGCCCGGGACAAGCGGCGCCGCCAGATCGAGCGGGCGATCGGCTACATCCGGGCCGTGGGTGCAGCCCACGTGGTGCCCTTCGCCGGCCCGCCGGCGTTCCTGGACCCGGAGCTGTTCGGGCTGAACGACCTGCACGCCGACCCGGCCAACATCTTCCTCGACCAGCCGCAGTTCCTGGAGGAGATGGCCGCCGCCGGCATGCACCACGGGGAGCTGGCGGTCGCTGGCACGGGGATCCACCTCGGGCCCGGCCGTTTCGAGGTCGCCCATGCCGAGCCGCCGGAGGCGATCTTTGCCGGCAAGGAGCGCTACCTGCGCAGCTACCAGCAGCGCCGAAAACCGCAGCTGGACACCGCCCGCCCCCGCCTGAGCGGAGCAGCCCGTGGCGTGGGGGACCTCGCTGCCGCTCTGGGCGCATGGTGGGAACCTCTGCTCCGCCACGCGCCGACCCTGCGCCGGGCCCTCGGCGGGCGGCTCGTGCTCGACGTCGGCGCCTACGGGGTGGTCCTCGATCCTGGGGAGGGCACCCTGCGGCCGTGGCGGGGCGAGGAGTGGGAGCACTGGTTCGGCTTCGACGAGGCCGTCCTGTGGGATGTCGTCGACCGCCACGTGACCGACTGGGTCAACGAGCTGTTCCTCTCCTGCCGGTTCGAGGCCGACCGGGTCGGTGGGTACAACGACGCCGTGTTCACGTTCTTCAAGTGCCTCGAGCCCCGCCGTATGGCGCACCTCGAGTCCACCCTCGCCTCCGCCGAACGCCTCGCCGGCGGCGCAGGCCCCGACTCCGGGCTCGAGACGTTCCGCTGCGGCGACTGGGTCATCGGCCGGCGCTGCCCGCACCTCGGCGCGGACCTGAGCCGCTTCGGCCGGGTGCACGGGGGGACGATCACCTGCAGCCTCCACGGCCGCAGCTTCGACCTGGCCACCGGCAGGTGCCTCAACGGGGTCGAGCCCCCGCTGTCAACGCGTTCCGCGTTGCAGGCCCAGATCGACGCGCTGGACGGGTAGCGCTACTTTCCTTCCGTCCCCGTCGCCCACACCGCCCGCCCCCGCGCCGGGTACAGGACGAAGTTGGCGTCGTCCTGGATCACAGCGTGCGTGCGTCCGGATCGGGTGGTCCGCGTCTGCCACAGCAGCTTGCCGGAGGAGGCGACGACCTCCAGGTTGCCGTTGGCGGGCAGCACGGCGACGTTGCCAGGGTGCCCGTAGGTGTGGGACTGCCACAGGGCCCGGCCGTGCACGATGTACTCCACGAGGTTGCCGTCGCGCTGCATGATCACCTCGAACCGCTCGTTGGCGGAGACGATCGCGTGCCCGCGGGTGAGGACCTCGCCGGCGGTCAGCAGGTTGGACGGCGGGGGGGGCGGCGGCGGGGGGGGCAGGGTGGTGGTGGTGGTCGTCGTGGTCGGCGCCGGCAGCGTCGTCGTGACGCAGGCCGCGGGGGTGGTCGTCGTGACGCAGGGGACAGTGGTGGTGGTGGTGGTGGGCGGCGGCGTCGCGCTGGGGTCGAGGGCGAAGTTCTGGAGCGCCGCCGCGTTCCCGAGGAACATGTCGCCGTCGTAGCCCCACTGGTTGTTGTTGGTGTACTGCCACACCGTCGGGCTGGTCCACCCGCCGGGGACGGGGGTGGGGCTCGACCCCCACGCCGCCAGGTCTAGCGGGTCGACAGCGGCGATGGGGGAGCCGTGGGTGCAGGTGTTCCAGAAGTTGGCGTTGGTGTACAGCGCCGGGTACCGGCCGGTCAGGTACTGGTACTCGTTGTCGAAGGACTGGACCCAGGCGATCAGCTGCGCCGGGGTCATGCCGTAGCACTCCGGCCCGTAGGGGTTGTTCTCGAAGTCGAGCATTCCGGGCAGCGTCCTGCCGTCGGGGGACCAGCCGCCGCCGTTGGCGACGAAGAAGTCGGCCTGGGCAGCGCCTGTCGAGTTGTTGGGGATGGCGAAGTGGTAGGCGCCCCGGATCAGGCCGGCGGCGTAGCTGCCGTTGTACTGCTGCGGGAAGTAGGTGCTGTCGACGTAGTAGGTGCCCTCGGTGGCCTTCACCCAGGCGAAGGTGTTTCCGGCGGCGGCGACCGCCGACCAGTTGACGTTGCCCTGGTGGCTGGACACGTCGATGCCGATCGGCTCCGGCGGTGGCGGGACGGTGGTCGTGGACGTCGACGACGTCGAAGTGGTGGACGTGGAGGTGGTGGTGGAGCCGCCCGGGACGGTCGTCGTGGTGGTCGTCGTGGTGGTGCCGGACTGCATCGGTGTGTTGGCCCGGGCGGTGCGGGCTCGCCGGCCGGGGATGCTCGAGCCGAGGAAGTCGGCCCACGGGTGGGTGATGGCCTCGGGGTGACCGGCGTGCGGCGCCTTCAGGTTCACCGCCAGGCGCCAGCGGGCCAGGGACGCCTGCTGCGCCAGCGACGGTGTGGCGATCGCACCGGCGAGCCGTGTCGTTGCGAGTCGCGTCCCGGTGGTGGCGGCCGCGGGTAGCGCCGGCGCCGTGGTTGGGCGGAACGCGCCGGCACTGAGGCCGACGACGCCGGCCAGAGCGAGCAGCGCGCCGACGGCGAGGACGGCGGCGCCCCACAGCGACCCGCCCGGTTCGCCCCGGCGGGGGGATCCGCTCCCGGCCTGCTCTCCACCCACCGGGGTTCTGTTCCTGTCTGCTGCCACTGCGTACCGCCTCACCGACGCCGACCGGCGGGAACGGCGCGTTGCTCGGCCGTGACCGCCACGGGGAACTGCGCTCCGCGCCCGCCCGTACAGTTTCCGCTATGGGCGGCCGGCGCGCAACCCCCTGTGGTCGCTCCGACGTGCGAAGGGTCAGCGTGGACCGTCGGCTGGGGCTTCGGATGGGTCGCCTGGGGGGTCTGCGACCTCCCTCCAACCGGCAGGGACAGGCCGCACTCGACGCGGGGTGTGAGGGATCTCCTGCCCGTGCGGGAGCGGCAGTGCCGGCTCTGCGGCAAGAGCTTCGCCAGGCCCGGCATGCTCGAGTCGGGTTCTGCGGCTACGCCGGTCCGGCCGAGGAATCACCCGCGGTCACCTGAAGCTTTGAAGCTGACCTGAAGCGCCAGCCCGTCGCAGCATCCACCACCCGGTCGGCTCGTCATGGCACGCTCGGCACGTGACCGAGCCTCGACGCAACGACACGTGCCCCTGCGGCAGCGGGAGGAAGTACAAGCGGTGCTGCCTCGACGCGCGGATGTAGCTGCGAGGGACAGGCGTGAGTGCGAGCAGATGTGGGCTCGCATGCAGCACTGGGCGTTCGGTTGCTTCGATGACGAGCTCGGCTCGGCGCTGGTCGAGCACCTAACGGGGCGCGGGGTCGGGAGCACGGAGCATCCGGCCGACGAGGACGACATGGCGCTGTCGTTGGCCTGGCTGCTCCTGGACCGCCCGGTCGCCTGTGGCGCCACGCCGGCGCGCCTCTATGCCGAGATGTCCGAGCCGCCTCCACGAGAGCGGTGGCTGGCCGGGCGGATCGCCGCCAGCCGGCTCGGTGTGCACCGGGTGATCAACGCAGAGCCCGGCGCCTGGATGGAGCTGGAGGATGTCCTCACCGGGACGCGCGTACGTGTGGACAGCCCGAACGTTTCGGTTGCCGCCGTTCGCTGGCACTCCTCATCTGCCGGGTGGAGCAAGGCGGCCCGGTGCCAGCGCTGTGGGGTGGGGCCGCCTTCTACGAGCCGAGCGAGGAGGCCGAGATCCTGGCCGAGTTGCAGCACGTCGCAGGAGCCAACGGGCTCGGCACCGACGCGGCCGGCCTGGCGGCCGCGCTCTCCGCCGCCGCGCGCCAGATGGCGTGCTTCGTGCCGCCCAGCCGCCTGGCGGAGCGGACCTTTTTCACTCTCGAGGGTGATCCGGTGGTCGTTGCGGAAGGGAGCTGGCGGCTGCGCGACCGGGCGGCGGCGCTGCGTGCGCTGTGTGGCGCTTCCGAGCTGGCGTTGTGCCCGGAGGGCACGGATGGGAACGGGCACACCTTCGACTGGTTGGCTCCCCGTCGCGACCTCGTCGCGCGCCGGGCAGTGCTCCCCCCGGGCGCGGTAGTCCTGGAGGGCGGGCCGGTGACCATGGACGAGCGAGGCGAGCTCACGGGCGGTGACATCACCTGCCTTGGCACCTTCACCGTGCGTGGAGAGCTTCTCGAGCTCTCCTGCCTCTCCGCAGGGCGTCTGGACGCCGCTGTCGCGCTCGTGGAGCGCACCCTCGGGCCTCTCGCCACGGAGCCGAAGCGACGCCTTCGCTCGATCGAGGAGTTTCGGCAGGACGGAGGGGGCCGACCAGCCGGGACGGGCTCCGAGCCGGCCCCCGGACAGCGACGCGCCGGGTCCGCCGACGGGCCCGAGGCGCGCTTCCAGGCACTCGTCTACCGGCGCTGGATCGACGACCCCGACCCGCGCCTTGGCGGGCTCAGCCCGCGCGAGGCCGCCGGCCGCCCGGAGCATCGCGAGCAGTTGGAGCGGCAGCTGCGCATCTTCGAGCACAGCACCGCCTGCAATCGCGGCGCCCCGTTCCAGGGGGCGGCGGTCGCCTGGTTGCGCGAAGTGCTGGCGCTCGACTGGAGCCGGCAGTTCGATAGGGAGCCCTTTCACCTGTAGTGGACGCGGGTGGGGCTCGCTGGGACGGTGCGTCCTGGCCACCTTCACTGTCTTGGCTCGGCGTCTGCGGTTGGACCGTCAGCCGAGCCTCGCCGCTGCCCGGATGAACGCCGCCAGGTCGGCGCTCTGCTGCAGCCGGCTCGGTTCGTGGACGTACATCATGTGGCCGGCGGGGTAGTGGCGCATCTCGATGTTGGCCCGCAGCTGCGCCGGGATCTGCAGGTGGGCGAAGGCGTGCTCGGCCGCGAAGTACGGCGTCGCCCCGTCGTAGAAGCCGCAGGCGACGTGGACCTGCATGTGAGGGTTGTGCCGCATCGCCTCGCCGAGCATCGAGGAGATGCTCACCGCCCGGCCCTCGAACTCGGCGTAGCTCCAGGGGTTGACCCGGTCGGTGAGCACCTCGTAGGGCAGGTCGGAGTGGTATCCGAGCTCCTGGCGCACGTAGTGGTTGAGGGCGCCGGCGTAGGGGCCGTGGATGGCGACGTTGCTCGGGTCGTGGGACGGCTTCTCACCGCCGCCGTCGGCCTCGTAGCCGACGAACCGCCCGTCCAGCCGGCCGACGACCAGGCCCCGGTCCCGCAGGAGCTCGCGGAAGAAGCGGTGGTGCTCGACGCGCAGGTCGACCCGGTCGACGTACGCCTCGCTCAGCCCGGCCACGGCGGCGACCCGGCGCACGAGGTCGTCGCGCTCCTCGGCGGACAGGCGGGCGCCGCGAGCGAGGCCCAACGCGTACGGGCCGGCGGTCAGCTCCTCGGCCTCAGCGCGGACCTCCTCGAGCGGCCGGTCGCCGTGCCGCCCGTGGTAGTGGGCGATCGCCGCGTAGGTGGGAAGGAAGAGGGCGGCCGGCTGGTCGTTGCCCTCCGTGAAGCGGATGGTGCCCATGTCGATGACCGAGGAGATCAGCACGATCCCGTTGGGGAACAGGCCGAAGCGTCGCTGCAGGTGGTTGGCGAGGGCGGCGGCTCGCACCGTCCCGTACGACTCGCCGGTGAGGAACTTGGGTGACAGCCACCGCCCGTTGCGGGACGTCCACAGCCGGATCAGCGCCCCGACCGACTCCAGGTCCTTCTGGAAGCCGTGGTACTCGCCGGGCTTGCCGCCCTCCACCACCCGTGAGTATCCCGTCGTCACCGGGTCGATGAAGACCAGGTCGGTGTGGGCGAGGAGGGTCTCGGCGTTGTCAGCGAGGCCCCACGGCGGGGGGGTCAGCCGGCCGGCGTCGCCCATCACCACGCGGCGGGGTCCGAGCAGACCGAGGTGCAGCCACACGCTGGAGGAGCCGGGGCCGCCGTTGAATGCGAAGGTCACCGGACGGGTCGCCGGGTCGGCGCCGTCGAGCACGTAGGTGGCGACGAACAGCTCCGCCTTGGGCCGGTGGCCCACCCAGGTCTCGCCGTCGTGGACCTCCTCTCGCAGCACCACCCGACCGGCGGTCGCCGTGTAGCGCAGCTCGCCTCCCGGCGTGGCCAGGGTGTGGCCGCTCGTGACTAGGTCGTCGGCGGGATCCGGCTCCCGCCGGCCCTTGTCGTCGCTCCCGGTCACCTGGCGTTCCTCCGTCATGACGCCCACCCTAAGTGGTCCTCCGCCGTGGGCCGCGACCACGTCGACAGTGCGGATGCTCTCGACTGGCAAGCTCGCGCGCCGCCACAGCGAAAGGTACGACGGGTCGCAGAGGCATCCCTGGCGACGAGTGTGGTCGCTCGCAGCCGGGGCGTGCGGCGGTGCTCGGCCAGCAGGCGGCTCGCCGTACCGTCCCTTGACGGCTGGGGGGGTGGTGCAATGATGAGAGGCGACAACTCGAGCAGAGGGAGTTCCCCATGGCTGTGGAGGAGCGGTCCGTGCCGCTGGTGGGCGGCCGGGACGAGCGGTGGGCCAAGACCGACACGTGGCTGTTCGCCTCGTTCGCCCTGGGTTACACGATGGAGGCGTACATCTTCACGCTGGCGCCGGTGGCCACCGGCTGGGTGCACGAGCCGGCCTCGCTGCGCTCGTTGCTGCTGTCGTGGGCGCCGATCTGGCTGATCATCGGCATCGGCATCGCCGGTCCCGTCGGCGACTGGCTCGGCCGGCGGCGCACCTTCTACCTGACGATGGCCACTTACGGGGTGGGCGCCATCGGCCTGTACTTCGCATCCAGCTACGCCATCCTGCTGACCTTCCTCGCCATCCTGCTCGCCGCCGCCGGGGCCGAGATGAACATGATCATGGTCGCGGTCCACGAGACGATGCCCACCAAGCACCGCTCGAAGGCGGCGCTCATGGGCATCAACTTCATCAACTTCGGCGGGCTCGTCGTTGCCGCCGTCGACCTGTCCTCGTCGTCGGGGACGCACAGCTTCCAGCGGGCCATGGTCGCCTCCGCCCTCATCGGCGTGCTGCTCGTCCTGTTACTCGCCCGGAGCAAGACACCAGAGTCGCCGCGATGGCTGGTCCGCAAGGGGCGGGCCGACGAGGCGAACGCCCAGATGCTCCACTTCTACGGGGCGGAGGAGGTCGAGGCTCGCCGGCGAGCCGTGCTGCGAGCCCAGGAGGAGGCCAGGGAGCGCGCCGCCCGCGGGCCGGCGTCCGGCCGGCGGTGGCCGTACCCGCCGTTGTGGCTGCGCGTGACGGCCGTCGTCATGGTCGCTTTCGCCGACACCACCGGCTTCGGCCTGCTCACCTACACCCTCGGCCCGGTGCACTTCCCCAAGCTCACCCCCGACATCATCCTCGTCACCTCCGTCGCAGGGTTCGCCAGCGGCTTCCTCGGCTTGCTCGCCGACCGCTGGAGCCGGCGGTGGATGCTGCTCGTCGGCTATGCCGGCTCCCTGCTGCTCACCGCCCTCGCGTGGGGGACAGAGTCGGCCTGGGCCAAGGACCTGGCCTACTTCTGGATCCTGCTCGTGATCCTCAACACCTTCGTCAACCTGGCCTACATCACCGAGGACACGCTCAAGGGGGAGGTCTGGCCCACCAAGTACCGGGCCCGCTTCACCGCCCTGTGCCGCTTCATCAGCGTCGGCGGTTACATCGGCACCATCTACTGGACGGAGCACTTCAGCACGCCCCACCTGATCCTTTTCAACGTGTGCGTGTGGGTGGTCGGCCTGCTCGGCGCCGTACTGTGGTTCTTCGGCGGGATCGAGACCGGGATGGGCACCGACATCGAGACCGTCTCGGGCGCCCACGGCATCGAGCTCACCGAGATGCCCATCGCGGGCACCGCGTAGCGCGAGCTGCGGTGCTGCCCGTCCTGCTGGACTGCGACCCGGGGATAGACGACGCCGTCGCCTTGTGCCTCGCCGTCGGCTGCCCCGACGTCGAGCTCCTCGGCGTCACCACCGTCGCCGGCAACCACGTCCTCGAGCGCACGACTCACAACGCCCGGGCCGTGCTCGCCCTGGCCGGCGCCGCCGTCCCCGTCACCGCCGGCTGCGACCGCCCGCTGCTGCGGGAGCGCTGCATCGCCCCGGAGATCCACGGGGAGACCGGCCTCGGCAACGGCCCGCCGCCGGTGTCCGACGTCTCCGGTGTCCCGCTGCTCGACGGCCACGCCGCCAACCGGATCGTCGAGGTGGTGCGCAGCCGCCCGGGTGAGGTCACCCTCGTCGCCACCGGCCCGCTTACCAACGTGGCGCTCGCCCTGCGCCTCGACCCGGGGCTGCCCGATGCCGTCGCCGGCGTGGTGGTGATGGGAGGTGCCACCACCCGGGGCAACACGACGCCGGCCGCCGAGTTCAACATCTACGCAGACCCGGAGGCAGCGGCCATGGTCTTCGGCGCCCCCTGGTCGGTGACCATGGTCGGCCTGGACGTGACGCACCAGGCGCGCTGCACCCCAGACCACCAGCGGCGGCTGGCCGCGACCGGGCCGGTGGGTGCCTACCTCGCCGGGCTGCTCGACGAGTACCGCAGCGGCGGGGCCGGCGGGGAGGACCCGGCCATGCACGACCCGGTGGCCCTGGCGGCCGCCATCCGCCCGGCGTTGCTGCGCTGCGAGCCGGCAGTGGTGGTCGTGGAGACGGCCGGCGCGGCGACCTCGGGCATGACCGTCGTCGACTTTGATGTTGGCCCGGCGGCGCCGGCCGGCGGGACGGTGCACCGCGTCGGCACGACCCTCGACGTGGAGGGGTTCTGGGCGCTCCTGTTCGACGCCGTCGCCCGCCTCGACGGCGGGTCCTCAGATGGCGGAAACCAGCGGGTGGCGGACCGGGTCGTCGAGCGGGTCGCCGACGCGTAGGCGGCCCGCCTCCTCGGTGGTCATGATGTCCTGCTTGCCGTTGTAGGTGGCCCCGTCGGGCATGTAGGCGACGGTCATGGCGAAGCGCCGGCGGCGGGTCATGTTTGCGCCCGCCCCGTGGGCGGTGAGCCCGTTGTGGGCGACGGCGCTGCCGGCCGGGACCGGGCAGAACACCGGGTCTATCGAACGCCACTCCGGGTACACCTCGAACAGCGCCCCGAGCCGCGGGCCGATGTCGGCGTTGTCGTACCGGCGGGTGCGGTGGGTGCCCGGCAGGTAGCACAGGCAGCCGTTCTCGGCGGTGGCGTCGTCGAGGGCGACCCATATCGTCAGGGCGTCCGGCGAGCTGAACGACCAGAACGGCACGTCGACGTGGAAGCCGGTCGGGTTGGCGTAGGGCTCCTTCACCAGCGCCTGGTCCAGGTAGATCCTCACGCCGCCGACGCCGGCGAGCTGCGCTGCTATGCGGCCGAGCGCCGGGGAGCAGACGAGCTCGGCGACGGCCGGGTCGTCGAGCCGCAGGTCGATGCGCTGGGTGAACACCCGGTCGTAGTACTCGTGCTCGGACCGGAAGAACTCCCCGTACTCTCCGTCCGGGTCGGGCAGCCGGGCCTGCCGGCGCTCGATGGTGGCGTGGAGGCGCTCCCGCCACCGGGTGAGCTCGGCGGCGTCGAGCAGCGAGGGCAGCACGACAAAACCGTGCTCCTGGTAGGAGGCGATCTCCACGGGTGTTGCGGCGTCACGCACCGCAACATCCTGCCACGGCCCTACAGGAGGGCCGCCTGTTGCTCCCGGCGTCGCAGCTCGGCCGGGCCGGGCACCAGGCCCCGGTCGGCGGCCTCGCGCTGGAGGGGCGGCGGGAGGGCGCGTACGTCGATGATGAGGCCGTCGATCTCGACCATCCAGGCAAAGGGGTGGTCCTCCAGCAGGCGCCGGCGACACAGCTCGGGCTCGAGCTGGCCGATCCCGAGGAGACGGCAGACGGCGCCCGCCTTGTTGGCCATGGTGGACTTGGCCACGCCGGTGAGGGCGGCCAGGTCGTCACCGGAGAGGTGGGGGTTCTGGGTTCTGTCGAAGAGGAAGTTGACCCGTCCCACGGTGTAGATGGCGGTGGCCGCCCACACCCGCAGGTCCCCGCGCGCAAGGGGGGAGGGGCGCTTGCGGGCCAGCTTTGCGACCAGGTTCCGGATCAGCTCGGCGTACTCGCCGTCGAGGTGCTCGGCGCAGAAGCCGTCGGTCAGGGCGAAGATCTGCTCGACGTCGTCCCGGAGGGCGACAGGGATGCGAAGGCGGGAGTCGACGGCCATCAGCCGGCTGGGGCGGGGACGAAGTTCAGGTCGCGCTCTCCTGCTGTGCGCGCCATGGTGCCCATGACCCGCTCGGCGTCGTCGAACGGCCCTTGGACATAGAAGGGCCTGCCGTCCTTGCCGAAGGTGATCGGGCACGGGGTTGTCGGCCGGTCGAGGTGACCTGCCGCCGCAGCGAAGTCGGGGTGGGGTTCGAACCCCAGGCTGCGGGCGTAGTCGACCCCACCCCACACCAGGTGCCCGGCGAGCTCCACCGGTGCCGGGACGGGCGGCTCGTCGAAGCCGGCGAAGCACCTGGCGCGCAGCTCCGGGAGCTTCGCTGCGTGCATGGTGACGGGGCCGAGGGCGTCCTTCACCCCGAGGCACCAGGTGTCCACGAGGTAGCAGCAGCAGGAGACCCTGCCGTAGCGCGGTGAGCGCGCCACGAGAACGCAGGCCAGCCCCGCCTCGTCCCACCCGGCGCTGACCCAGCAGCCGACGAGCGGGGGCGGGTCGTCGGCCCGCTCGGCCGCCACCGCTGCGACCAGCGGCCTCACCTTCGATGGTGGCAGGTTCAGCCCGCGTGCGATCTCCTTGGGCGACCGACCCCGTTCCCTCAGGTCCCGGACCCGGTCGAGTAGCTCCGTCTCGGTCATGGCTTCCATTGGAGCACCAGCGCCGGCCCGAGGCGCGGATACCGTCTCGCCCCGCCGGCGCCGCCCCTCTCCTCCCTGATGCGGTCGAGGTGGGAGCGCACAGTCCCGATGCTGATGAACATCTGGTGGCCGATCTCGCCGTAGGTCAGGTCGCTGGCTACCAGGGCGAGGAGCTCCCGCCCCCGGCGGCTGAGGCGCGGCGACGACGTGTCCCCGCACGCCGCGAACCGCTCGCAGGTGACCTCCACGGCCCTCGCCGCGTCGAGGCGCCGGCCGCGCTCGAAGGCGGCTGCGGTGGCCTCCTCTCCCGGGGCGGCGGCGGGCTCCTGCAGGGCGTTGGCGGTGAACAGCCCCGCCCCGCTCTCCCAGCTCCTCTGGACGGCGAGCCGGAGATGCTCCCGGGGCGCGGGGCTCGGAGCGGGATCCCCCATCGAACAGACGTTCGGTAGTACGCTGCCAGGGAACCACACCGGTGTGGTTCTGTCACACCCGGTCCGTAGGGTTGTCGGCGCACCGTCCGAGCAGCGAGAGGAATAATCCCGTGGAACGTGACAAGGCCCTCGACATGGCGCTTGGTCAGATCGAGAAGCAGTTCGGCAAGGGCGCCGTCATGCGGATGGGGGAGAACACCCACATGCAGATCGAGAGCATCTCGACCGGCGCCCTCTCCCTCGACATCGCCCTCGGCATCGGCGGCCTGCCTCGCGGCCGCGTCGTGGAGATCTTCGGGCCGGAGTCGAGCGGCAAGTCGACCCTCGCCATGCACGTGGTGGCCGAATCCCAGCGCAACGGCGGGATCTGCGCCTACATCGACGCCGAGCACGCCATGGACCCGGTATACGCCAAGGCCATCGGCGTCAACGTGGACGACCTGCTCATCTCCCAGCCCGACACCGGCGAGCAGGCCCTCGAGATCGCCGACATGCTGATCCGCTCCGGTGCCCTCGACGTGGTCGTCATCGACTCGGTCGCCGCCCTCACCCCCCGCGCCGAGATCGAGGGCGAGATGGGCGACGCCCACGTCGGCCTCCAGGCCCGGCTGATGTCCCAGGCCCTGCGCAAGCTGACCGCCACCCTCAACAAGTCCAACACGATCGCGATCTTCATCAACCAACTGCGAGAGAAGATCGGGATCTCCTACGGGTCACCGGAGGTCACGCCCGGCGGCCGCGCCCTCAAGTTCTACTCCTCGGTCCGCCTGGACATCCGCCGGATCGAGTCCATCAAGGACGGGGCCGAGGTAACTGGCAACCGAACCCGTGTGAAGGTCGTGAAGAACAAGTGCGTCGCCGCCGGCACGCTCGTATTCGACCCGACCACCGGTCGCACGCATCGGATCGAGGACATCGTCGACCGCGGCGCCGGCGTCTCGGTCGTGGCGGTGGACAAGGCGGGCCGCCTCGAGGTCCGACCCATCGTCGACCGCTTCAACCAGGGCGAGGCCGAGGTGATCGGCGTCGAGCTCGGCGACGGTGCGCAGCTGTGGGTGACACCGGACCACCGGGTGCTGACCGCCACCGGGTGGCGGGAGGCCGGCGAGCTCGGCGCCGGTGACCGGCTGGCCCGTCCCTGCTGGGCCGGCCGCTTCGGGAAGCCCGCGCCGCCTGCCGCCGGCGATGACGCTGACGTCCTGCCGAGCTCTCTCGGCGACCTGGTGATCCGGTACGTGCAGACCCTCGACCTGGAGGGAACGACGGTCGCCGAGGTGTTCGGCCTCCCCCTGGGCTCCCTCCGCCCGGGTGTCGAGGTGCGCAGGGATCAGGTCAGGCGGCTCGCTGAGGCGCTGGACAGCCCCTTCCTGCGGGAGATCCTGACCGAGGAGGTCTGGTACGACAGGATCGTCGCTGTGCACCCGCCGGAGTGGCGGGACATCTACGACATCGAGGTCGACGTCGACCACACGTTCGTCGCCAACGACATCGTGGTCTCCAACTGCGCGCCGCCGTTCAAGCAGGCCGAGTTCGACATCATGTACGGCAGGGGTATCAGCCGTGAGGGATCGCTGCTCGACGTGGCCGTGACGATGAGCATCGTCAAGAAGTCGGGTGCCTGGTACACCTACGAAGGAGAGCAGCTCGGCCAGGGTCGGGAGAATGCCAAGAAGTTCCTGTCGGAGAACCTCGAGGTGCTCCTCGAGATCGACCAGGCCGTGAGGGCCTGTTCCGGCATGATCGGCTTCGGCGTCGCCGGCGATGCTCCGATCGGCGCCGACCCGATGGACGACGAGCCCATCTCCCTCAGCGACTGAATGCAACTGACCCCCTGGGTAACAACCTTCCGTCGGGAGGGGGCGCCGGCACTGTGGCGAACCTTCCGGCGGGAGTGCTCAGGACGGGCGCCCTCCGAGCTCGGAGAAGCGCGTGGCTGCAGTCGTCAAGGTGTCGAGCAGGTCGAGCCCCAACGCCGTGGCGGGGGCGCTGGCCGGGTTGGTGCGCGCCAGCGGCGACGAGGTGGTGCAGGTCGTAGGAGCCGGTGCCCTCAACCAGGCGGTCAAGGCGATCGCCATCGCCCGCAGGTCCACAGGTGGCTCAGGGCTGGACCTGACGTGCCTGCCCACCTTCGCCACGGTCGACATCGACGGCGAGGCCCGCACGGCGATCCGCCTGTTCGTGAATGGCGTCCAGCTCGACGTGGAGCCGGCCGGCGATGGGCAGGCGGCCGGCGACCTCGCCGGCACGGACTGCGACCACGCCTGACCCCCCGCCCCCGTTCCGCGCGCAGCCGGGCCGACCGCGCGCACAGGCAACCAGATGCCGTCGTCGGTGCGCGCAGTTCGCCGCCCTGCGCGCGGTTTGCCATCCGGGCCCCCGCCATTCGCCGCCCGGGCCCCGTCGGGCTGCCGCCACCTCCTACAATTGCCCGTCGTGTCCGCACCTGCCCGCCAGTACCTGATCCGCACGTACGGCTGCCAGATGAACGAGCACGATTCCAGGCGCCTCGCCGGCATCCTCGAAGCGGACGGGATGGTGCCGACCGAGGACCCCGCCGCCGCGGACGTCGTCGTCCTGAACACGTGCTGCATCCGTGAGAACGCCGACAACAAGCTCTACGGCGCCCTCGGCCACCTGAAGACCGTGAAGGCCGGGCGCCCCCAACTCCAGATCGCCGTCGGAGGGTGCCTCGCCCAGAAGGACCGGGAGCTCATCCGGCAGCGGGCGCCGTGGGTCGACGCCGTGTGGGGCACCCACAATGTCGGGCGGGCCGGCGAGCTGCTCGCCCGGGCGGCCGCCGCCGGCCCCGTCACCGAGATCTGGGAGGAGGGTGGCGCCGACGCCTTCCCCTCCGCCCTCCCGGTGGGCCAGGACGCGGGCTGGGCAGCCTGGGTGACCATACAGGTCGGCTGTGACAACCACTGCGCCTTCTGCATCGTGCCGGCAGTGCGGGGACGGGAGGCGAGCCGCCCCTTCGGCGAGATCGTCGACGAGGTGGCACGCCTGGCCGCCGACGGCACGGTCGAGGTGACACTGCTCGGCCAGAACGTCAACTCCTACGGCCGCGATCTGACCCTGGCGCTGCGAGGGGATCCGGACTGGAAGAAAGGCGCCGCCCTCACCGGCCCCACTTGGACGGGCGACGAACGCCCCCGCCCGCGCCCGCTCTTCGCCGATCTCTTGCGAGCGGTGGCAAGTGTGCCCGGGATCCGACGTGTTCGTTACACCAGCCCCCACCCGAAGGACCTGCGCCCCGAGACGATCGCCGCCATGGCCGAGGAGCCGGCCGTCTGCGAGCACCTCCACCTGCCGCTGCAGTCCGGCAGCGACCGGGTTCTCGCTGCCATGCACCGCGGCTACACCGCCGAGCGCTACCTCCAGCGGCTCGGCACCGCCCGGGCCGCCGTTGCCGACCTGGCGGTCACCACCGACATCATCGTCGGCTTCCCCGGCGAGACCGAGGACGACTTCGACGCCACCCTAGACGTCGTCGCCCGAGCCGGCTACGACAGCGCCTACACCTTCGTCTACTCCCCCCGCCCGGGCACCGAGGCCGCCGCCCGCCCGGACGACTTCGTGCCCCCCGAGGTCACCGCCGCCCGCTTCGCGCGCCTCCAGGTCGCAGTCGAGCGCTCCGCCCTCGCCTGTCACCAAGCCCGTGTCGGCCGGGTGGAGGAGGTCCTCGTGGAGGGTCTATCGAAGCGGGACCCGGGCATGGTGTCGGGTCGCACCCGGCAGAACAAGCTCGTCCACCTGCCGGCGGGTTCGCCCGGCCTGCGCCCCGGGGCCTTCTGTGCCGTGCAGGTCGTGCGCGCCGCGCCACACTTCCTCGTGGGCGAGCTGGTCGAGGTGACCGCCGCACCCCGGCACCGCACCCGCATCCCGGTGGCCGCCGGCTGAGCACCTGCCCTTACCACCTCGCCCTGGTCGGGACGACGGCGTCGGGCAAGTCGGAGGCCGCCCTGGCCGTCGCCCTGGAGCTCGGCGACGTCGAGATCGTCACCGTCGACTCCATGCAGGTGTACCGGGGCATGGACATCGGCACCGCTAAGCCGGGCCCCGCCGCCCGGGCGGCCGTGCCCCACCACCTGGTCGACCTCGCCGACCCGGCCGAGGAGTGGACCGTCGCCCGGTGGCTCGCTGCCGCCCGCGACGCGCTGGCCGGCATCGAGGGGCGCGGCCGGCGTGCGCTGCTCGTGGGCGGGACCGGCCTGTACTTCCAGGCGCTCGTCGACGGGCTCACCCCACCCGGCCGGTACCCGGAGGTGCGGGCCCGGCTCGACGCCCAACCCGACACAGCCGCTCTCTACCGCCGCCTCGCCGAGCTCGACCCTCTCGCCGCCTCCCGGATGCAGCCGGCCAACCGCCGGCGGGTCCTGCGCGCCCTGGAGGTGACCCTCGGCAGCGGCCGGCCCTTCTCCGCCCACGGCCCTGGTCTGGAGGCCTACCCGCCGGCGCCGTGGCGGATCGCCGGGCTGTCGCTGCCACCCGCCGCTGTGGCGGAGCGCATCGCCCTGCGCTGGCGGGCGATGATGGACCGAGGCCTGCTCGCGGAGGTGAGGACCCTCGCCGACCGGCCCGCCGGCCTGTCCCGCACGGCCCGCCAGGCGCTCGGCTACCGGGAGCTGCTCGCCCACCTGGAGTGTGGGGTCCCCCTCGCCGACGCCGAGGCGGAGGCGGTGCGCCGTACCCGGTCCTTCGCCCGCCGCCAGCGGGCGTGGTGGCGGCGCGACCCGCGCATCACCTGGTACGAGGCTTCTGGCAATCCGCTCGCCGACAGCGCCTTGCTGCTGGGAGACTGGAGGAAGGCATGACCACCCTCGCCCTCCGCAAGTACCACGGCCTGGGAAACGACTTCCTCGTGGCGCTCGACCCGGTGGTGATCCCCGGCGCCGCTCTCGCCCGCCGGGTGTGCGACCGCCGCCGCGGCGTCGGCGCAGACGGGCTGGTGGTGGCGAGGACCGAGCCGTTCACCTTCCGGCTGTTCAATGCCGACGGCTCCGAGGCGGAGATGAGCGGCAACGGCATGCGTTGCCTGGCTCACGCCGCCCTCGACGCCGGGGTCGTCGCCGAGGGCGTACCGGTAGCGGTGGCCACACCCGCCGGCCCCCGCCGGTTCGTGATCGAGCGCTGTGGCCCGACCTCCGCGTGGACCGACGTGGAGATGGGTGTTGCCGCCATCGACGGTGATGCCCAGCGCTGCAACGTCGGTCACGGGGAGCTCGCCGTCCGGGTGGGCAACCCGCACCTAGTTGTCGCCGGGCCCGACCCTGCCGGCGTGGACGTCGCCACGCTCGGCGCCCGGCTCGAGGTGGCCGTGCCCGGCGGCCAGAACGTCGAGTTCGTCACCCTCGGGCCCGGTTCCGACGAGCTCACCATGCGCGTCTGGGAGAGGGGTGTGGGGGAGACGGAAGCCTGCGGCACCGGCTCGGTGGCCGCCGCCGTGGCCTTCCACCACTGGGGCCGGGTGGGGGCGGTTGTCACCGTCCACCAGCCGGGTGGTCCGGTCGCCGTGCGCATCGACCCGGACGGCGCGACGCACCTGGCCGGCCCGAGCGAGCATGTCGCCGACTGCACCGTGCGCCTCCCGTGAGCCTGATCCAACGCGAGTTCCGGGAGAAGATCGTCCTCGTCGGCGTCACCGTGCCGCCGGCAACCGACGACGAGACCCAACGCCACCTCGACGAGCTGGCGCTCCTCGTCGACACCGCCGGCGCCGACGTCGTCGCCCGGGAGGTCCAACGCCGTGACGCCCCCGACCCGGCCACCTACATCGGCAAGGGCAAGGCGGCCGAGCTGCGGAACCTGTCGGAAGCCGTCGACGCCGACACGGTGGTCTTCGACGACGAGCTGAGCCCCGCCCAGTCCCGCAACCTGGAGAAGATCCTCGGCCGCACCGCCATCGACCGGACGGCGGTGATCCTCGACATCTTCGCCCAGAACGCCCGAACGGAGGAGGGCAGGGCGCAGGTCGAGCTCGCCCAGCTCCGCTACCGCCTGCCCCGCCTCCGGGGGCGCGGGCTCGCCCTGTCCCAGCAGGCCGGCCGGATCGGCACCCGCGGGCCGGGGGAGACCAAGCTGGAGGAGGACCGCCGGCGCCTGCTCCGCCGCACGACCAGGCTCGAGGCCGATCTTGGCCGGCTCACCGCCACCCGCCGCCTGCAGCGCAAGAGCCGGGAGCGCAGCCGGCTGTTCGGCGTGTCGCTCGTCGGCTACACCAACGCCGGCAAGTCGACGCTGCTGAACCGGCTGACCGACGCCGGCGTCCTCGTCGAGGACCGCCTCTTCGCCACCCTCGATCCCCGCACCCGGCGCCTGGAGCTGCCCGGCGGGGAGGCGGTGCTGCTCTCGGACACGGTGGGCTTCGTGCGCAAGCTCCCCCACCAGCTGGTCGAGGCGTTCCGGTCGACCCTGGAGGTGGTGAAGGAGTCCGACCTGCTCGTGCACGTCGTGGACTCGGCCAGCCCCGACCCCGAGGGCGAGATCGAGGCGGTGCGCACCGTCCTGGGCGAGATCGGCGCCGGCCACGTCCCGGAGTTGCTGGCGTTCAACAAGGCGGACGTCACCCGGGAGGCGAAGCGCTTGGCCGACCGCCACCCTGGCGGCCTGGTGATCTCCGGCCTGACGGGTGAGGGCATCGGCGGGTTGCTCCGCGCCATCGGCGACCGGCTACGGGCGTCGCTCGAGGTGGTCGAGCTGGTGGTCCCCTACGACCACGGCGACGTGCTGGCCGCCGTCCATCGGGAAGGCGAGGTGCTCGTCGAGACCCACGAGGCGGAGGGCGCCCACCTCCGGGTCCGCCTCGACGGGGCGGGCAAGGCCCGCTTCGGGGAGTTCCAGTCGTGACCGGCTGGGAGCCGCCGGCCTATCCCTACGAACGGCTGGAGCCGGCCCGCCGCAAGGCGGCGGCCCTGCCGGGCGGCGCCATCGACCTGTCGATCGGCACGCCGGTCGACCCGCCCCCCGCAGGTGTCCTGGCCGCCCTCGCCTCCGGGGAGGGCGTCGGCGGGTACCCGCCGTCGGTGGGCACGCCCGCCCTGCGGGAGGCGGTGGCGGGTTGGCTGGCCGGGACCTTCGGGGTGGCGGTCCGAGCCGATGCGGTCGGGGTGTGCGTGGGCACCAAGGAGCTTGTCGCCACCACACCCCAATGGCTGCACCTGCGCCGGCCTGACCGGGACACGGTGCTGTACCCGGCCGTCAGCTACCCGACCTACGCCATGGGCGCCGAGCTCGCCGGACTGCGGGCGGTGCCCGTCCCTCTCGACGAGCGCTGGCGGGTCGACCTCTCTGCTGTCGACCCGGCCGACGCCGACCGGGCGCTGCTTGTATGGGTCAACTCGCCGGGCAACCCCGCCGGCGCGATCGAGGACCTGGCGGCGGCGGCTGAGTGGGGGCGGGCACGGGGCGTGCCGATCTTCAGCGACGAGTGCTACGTGGAGCTCACGTGGCAGGGCTCCCCGGCCACGATCCTCTCGACCGGGATGGACGGGGTGGTCGCCGTCCACTCGCTCTCCAAACGTTCGAATCTGGCGGGCCTACGCGTTGGGCACTACGCGGGAGACGGGGAGCTCGTCACCTTTCTCCGAGAAGTTCGCAAGCACGTCGGCATGATGGTCCCCGGGCCGGCGCAGCGGGCCGCCGTCGCCGCCCTCGCCGACACGGCCCATGCCGCCCGCCAGCGGGAGACCTACCGGCGCCGGCTTGCCCGCATGGCCGGGCTGCTGCGCTCGACCGGCGCCTCCGTGGACCTGCCCGCCGGCGGGTTCTACCTATGGGTGCGGGCCCCCGGCGGCGATGCCTGGGCGTGGACCGAGCAGCTCGCCGGCGACCTCGGCGTCGTCGGCTCGCCGGGCGACCTGTACGGTCCGGCCGGCGCTGGCTACGTGCGCTTCGCCATGGTGGTCCCCGACGAGCGGCTGGATCTCGTCGCCGAGCGGCTGGCTACGCTGGCCGGCCCGTGAGCCCCGCCGCCGGCCCGACTCCGGCCGTGACGCTGGCGGCGCGGGCCGGCGTGGCGTTCGAGGTGCACCGCTACGACCACGACCCCGACGAACCGTCATACGGCAGCGAGGCGGCCGAGGCGCTCGGCGTCGACCCGGACCGGGTGTTCAAGACGCTCGTCGTCGTGGCGGACGGGCGCCTGGCAGTGGCGGTGGTGCCCGTCTCCGGCGAGCTCGACCTGAAGAAGCTGGCCGGCGCCCTCGGTGCCCGCAGGGCGGCCATGGCCCATCCGACCGAGGCCGAGCGCGCCACCGGCTACGTCATCGGCGGCATCAGCCCCCTCGGTCAGAAGCGCAAGCTGGCTACGGTCGTCGACGCGGGCGCGTCGCGCTTCCCGACGATCTTCGTGAGCGCCGGCCGGCGGGGCCTGGAGCTGGAGCTGCCGCCGGCGGACCTGGTCAGGCTGGCGGGGGCGACCGTTGCCGCCGTGGGTCGGTAGGGGTTGGGGGCTGGGGTGGCGTGGGCTGGTGGGCTGGTGGGCTGGTGGGCTGGCGTGGCGGTTCGGGCTGGCGTGGTCGGTTGGGTGGAGGTCCTGGCGCAACCGGGAGGTCGGTTCACAGGGCGCCATATATCGCACGCTGCGCACCGACCTACCGCCAACGCACCGACCCACTGTCAAACACACCGGCTGGCAGCCGACGCGCCCGACTTGCAGCCGACACACGGTCGGAGACCGCAGCCTCAGCGCCTGCCTCGGACGCCGCGCCCGCGCTGCGCCGCCCAGGCAACGCCGGCAGGGGAGCCGTGTCCCAGCGTCAGCCGGCTGGCATTCGAGCGGGGGGAAGCCGACTTCGTGTCCGCTGTCTCCGAGCCATTCCCGCTCCTGGTCATCTGCGACATGCTGGGCATCCCGAGAAGCGAGTTCGGGACCCTGCTGCGCTGCACCAACGTGATCCTCGGTGCCGGCGACGCCGAGGCCGTCGGAGGGCGCGACGACGTGTTCGCCGCCATCATCGAAGCCGGTGTCGAGCTGACAGGCCTGCTGACCGAGCTCGTCGAGGACAGGCGGGAGCACCCTCGGCATGACCTGACCAGCGCCCTCGTCCACACTGACGACGGCGAGGGCTGGCTGCATGCCTGGCGGAACGACCTCGGCAGCATGACTTCCACGGCGGTCGAGGAGATCCTCAGGATGGCCTCGCCCGTGACCTACAAGTGGCGCACCGCTACTCGGGACGGCGTGCTTGCCGGCCACGAGTTCAGCGGAGCCGACGAGTTGGTGCTGTCCTACGGGGCGGCGAACCGGGATCCCCGGGTCCTCGCCGACCCGGAGCGCCTCGACCTGCGGCGCCAGCCCAACCCGCACGTGGCGTTCGGCGGTCCGGGGCCGCTCTTCTGCCTCGGCGCCCACCTCGCGCGCCGGGAGATGGCGGTCCTCTGCCGGCAGTTGCTGACGCGGCTCCCAGGCCTCGAGCCATCCGCCGAGCCCGAGCTGCTGCAATCCCAGGCGATCCCACTCGTCGGAGGGATCAAACGCCTGCCGGTCCGCTTCACTCCCGCACCGCGAATCGCCGTGGCAGGCTGAAGGCTGTATTCTCGAGATTACGGGCGATCCCACGGTGGTCGGCATTGCCGTCGTCGACGTCAGGCCAATCCTCTCACAGCACTCCCAGTAGCCTCAGTAGTCACACATTCGGCGCAGTTGCATCTTGTCGTATGCCGCTCGGAGCGCGACAGTGCGTGCGGTGCTATGAAGCGCGTCGGGATGGCATTGTGCGCGGTCCTCGTCGTCGTGGCGGTGGGATGCGGCTCGTCGCCCCACCACGCCGCGTCCTCAGCGACCTCGCCACGGGGCGCTTCGGCCTCAGGCTCGCCTGCAGTCCCTGCGACGACGGGGGTGGCGCCGGCGACTGGCACGACTGGGCCCGCGACCAGCGTGCCGGTATCCGGGGAGAGCGTGCCGGCGTCGTCGACGACGCTGGCTGGGGCCGGCGGTGTGGGTGGGGGTGGCGGCGGCGGTGGCGCGGGGCCCATCCCCAGGGTCATCACCGTCGCCTACGTCGATGCCGTCTTCGCCCAACTCGACGCCAAGTACGGTGACGCGCTTCGTTCCGCCGTCGCTGCGGGCAAGGTGACAGCGACTTCCGTCCGTGACCTGTACGCCGTACTTGCACCGTCGCTGGTGCCGTTGGCCACGAAAGCTCTGGGGATCCTTGAGAGTAAGCATTTCGAAGACGTCCGGGTCCATCCGGGCAATCAACGCACTGAGGTACTGCGCTTGATTTATGCGTCGTCAGAATGCATCTTCTTAAGGGTCAGAGTGAACTACTCCGCCGTGGACATACGAGCCCCGGCTTCCTCGTATGCGCAGTTCGAGGAACTCAGGCCAGCCACAACTACTAATGCCCTCAATGGCGACCCAAGTCAATGGGCAATCTATTACGACAACGTAGTGCGACAGGATCTCTCGGTCACTAACCAATGTCCCATCGACGGCTAGTGTTCCTGGTAGTACTTCTCTTGCCATTGATAGGCGCGCGGGCCAACTTAAGGAAAGAGCCCCCGCCGAGTTGCTATCCAGGGTACACCGGTCGTGGTGTCACATGCGTCGTTACGGTCAGCGGTGGCAGTTCGAGTCCTGGTGCGGGGGTGGGATCATCAGGTCCGCCACCGGGACTGTGGATCCAGATCGGGCAACTCTCGGGGGCCACGACTACGCACCCGGTCTGTTGGTCCTGGTCGCAACTCAACGTGGCCGGCTTCACCAACCAGGCCATCTTGGCCATCGTCGACTTCTGGGCGACGATCGAGAGCCAGTACCCGCCGTGCCCGGGGGTGGTTGCAGCGACGGCTTCGCAGTACGCGGCTGAGTACCTTTACCAGATCCCGCTGCCTTCTCCCAGACCTTTGGCGCCGCCCGGCTATGGCATCACAGGCAAAGAGGTGTTCTTGATCGCCGGGGACGCGTACGTCGTCTCCCGGTCGTTCGCCACTCCACTCGGAACGCTTTCGATCACGATCACGGGCACCTACACGGTGAACTGGGGGGACGGCACGAGCGCGGGGCCGTACAACACGCCCGGCGGTCCTTGGCCGACGGGGACGATCACACATACCTACGACTTCGTGGGCGCGTACACCATCACCGTGAGCGAGGCATGGACAGCGACTTGGACGCTAGCCGGCAAGTCCGGAACGTTGGCCGACCTTGTCACGACAGGGACAATCCCGGCTTTCCGGGTGAAGCAGATCGAGGCAGTGCAGACGGGCTAGGACGACCGGCCAGGGAGGCCCGCTTCGCCGCGCCATCAAGCCATCGTCAACCGATCACCAGACCGGTTTCTCCAGCGGTCGACGCTGCGGAAGTAGCGAGCTGATCGGTTCAGGCCGATGAGCTCGTGACGGTCGGGCGTCCCGCTCCGCTGCCGGAGCGCACAGTTCCGGCACTGCCGGACCCACTGTGGACTGCCGGAGCGGGTACCGGCCCCCCGCCTACGACTGGCGAGGGGACGGGGCAGATGATGGCGGCCGGCGCACCTGTGTCGCTTCGGGCGGCTCCGCCGATCGTGCTTCGGGCGCCCCTGCCGGCGGCGGCTCCGGCAACCCCAACCATCGCGCCTCGGGCGCCCCCGCCGGCGGCGGCTCCGGCAACCCCGCCGGGGCCCGTGATCCCCCCGCCCGGTCCCGGAGCCGCTAGGGGCGGCCATCCGCAGCCGCCGTAGCCCACCTCGGTGACGTCGATGATCTGGGTTGCCGTCGCCGTTGCGGTCGTGGTGGTCCCGCTCGTGGCTGTTGTGACCGTGGCGGTGATGTCCACCTCGTCACCGGTGTTGATCGAGAGGACACCGTCCCGCTGGGCGTCCACGATGGTCGTCGGGTCGACGACATAGGTGCTCGAGTAGCCGTCCGGGCTCGTCACGGATATCGATGTCTGGCTGATGTCGCTGGCGGCTCCGTGCTGGACGTCGTAGGTCTCGAAGCTGGCGGGTCCCACCTGGATGGTGTAGGTGGCGTGGACCACGTTCCCCCACCATGGCAGGGGTAGAGGCGGCACCGGGACTGGTTTCCCTCTGTGACCCCCACCCGGCGCGGGGTGCTCCGAGCCCGAGGGCTTGCCGGAGGATGACATCACGATCCCGGTCGGAGCAGCCGCGGTCGCGGCGAGAGCTACCGCTGTCGCCCCGGCAGCCAGACCGAGGACGCTTCCGCCGACAACCGCGCGCCTCATGGCACGCCGCCACGCGGGCCACCCCGTGACGCGCCCCGGCCACCTGGCTGCGGCGAGTGACCGGAGCAGTCCTACGAGTTTGAGCTCGGGATCGGGGTTGCGAGCCTGGTTCTGCATCGATCCTCAACACCTCACCTTCAGCCATCTCGGCCGTCACTTCTCAGACGGCCGCCGGCGCCGTGTGGTTCCCGGGGCTGGGTGTTTGGGTGCTGAGAGGGTCGCCGCCGGCGCCGTGTGGTTCCCGCCCCGCAGCCGGCCGACCCGCAGGGACGGTGGTCGCGCCGCCAGAGTGCCATCGGGGGCCTGGCCCGGCGGGCGCAGAGCGACGGACGACGTATCAGCAGGGGGCGGCGCATCTGGAGCACCGACGCATCTGCAGCAGAGACGCGTCAGCCACGCGTTGGCACTACCGTGAGCGGACCATGACCGGTGGCGGTGACCTGCTGGACCGCGTGGCGGAGCTCGTCGCCGTTCCCTCGGTCAGCCGAGACGAGGCTGCCCTCGCTGACCTGGTCGAGGGCCGCCTGCGGACCACACCCTGGCTCGAGGTCGGACGTGTCGGGGACAACCTCGTCGCGCGGACGTCCGGACCCGGCTCCCGGCTGGTCGTGGCCGGCCACCTCGACACGGTCCCGCCCAACGGCAATGCGACGCCATTCCGGGATCGCGATGTCCTCTGGGGCCTCGGGGCCGCCGACATGAAGTCAGGTCTGGCCGTGATGCTCGAGTTGGCAGCCGAACGCCGGCCGCCGCCCATCGCCCTGACCCTCGCCTTCTATGTGGCCGAGGAGATCGCGCGGGAGCACAGCGGGCTGCTCCAGATCGAGGCCGCCGACCCGACCCTGCTCTCCGGTGACGCGGCCATCCTGTGCGAGCCGACGGGCGCGGTCGTGGAGGCGGGCTGCCAGGGCTCGCTGGCCCTGGCAGTGACGCTCGGCGGCGTTCGGGCCCATACGGCGCGTCCCTGGCGGGGCGCCAACGCCATCCACCGCCTCGGTCCACTGATCGAGCGGGTTGCCGACTGGCCCCAACGCCGCCCCGTCCTCGACGGGTGCACCTACCGGGAAGCGCTTCAGGCGGTAGGCGTGCAGGGCGGGGTCGCCGGCAACGTGGTGCCGGACTCGGTCACGCTCAGCCTCAATCACCGCTTCGCCCCGGATCGGACGGCCCAACAGGCTGCCGAGGCGGTGCGGGCCCACCTGGCCCCTGCCCTCGACGAGACCCTGGGGGACAGCACTGTGGTGAGGGACGCGGCAGGTGGCGCCCCCCCCAACCTCGACCAGCCGCTCCTGGCGCGTCTCGTGGAGGAGACCGGGGTGGCCCCACGCGCGAAGCTCGGCTGGACCGACGTAGCGTTCTTCGCCGAACGGGGCATCCCCGCAGCCAACTTCGGCCCCGGTGATCCCGAGCTCGCCCACACCGCTGACGAGAACGTCACCTTGACCGACGTGCAGGCGGCGCACCGCATCTTGCGCTCGCTGCTCTACCGTCCCTAGACACTCCCTGACCATCCGGCCCATCACGGGGCCGGCCGCGCCCAGCGCGCCGGAGGACCGGGAGCAAGGATCAGAGCCGCCGTAGCACCGTGACGACCCGCCCGTAGACGCGAACGTCTTGAGGGTCGAGGACCATGGGTTCCATGGAGGGGTTGTGCGGGGTCAGCACGATCTTGTTGCCGCGCCGGCTGAACGTCTTCACCGTCGCCTCGTCACCCGGTATGCCGGCGACGACCACGTCACCCTTGTCGGCGGTGTCCTGCTGGCGGACGACGACGTAGTCGCCGTCGAGGATCCCGGCCTCGACCATGGAGTCGCCCCGCACCCGCAGCATGAACAGCTGCCCGTCGCCCGTGAAGTCCTCCGGCAGGGGGAGAAGCTCTTCCACCCGTTCCTGGGCGAGGACGTTCGTACCGGCGGCGACGTCGCCGACGAGGGGTACGTGCCGGGTCGGACGCCGCTCGATTGCAGCCCCGGAGTTGGCGTCGTAGCGGACCTCGATCGCCCGGGGCTTGGTCGGATCGCGGCGCAGGTACCCCTGGCGCTCGAGTGTCTGCAGGTGAGTGTGCACGGTGGACGAGGAGGTCAGGCCGACGGCTTCGCCGATCTCGCGCACCGACGGCGGGTAGCCACGCTCGCGCAGCTGGGCGGCGATGAAGTCGAGTATCTCCCGTCGCTTGCCTGTCAACTCGGTATCCGTCATGCCGCTCCCTCAGATGTGGTCGGTCTGGCGCTCATGCCACTTCCCGTAGCTCACGCCATCTCGACGGTAGCCCCGCACGGACCGCAGATCAAACATACGTTCCCTCACCATGGTGACGGGGCCTTGACAATCGAACATATGTTTGGTTGACTCGTCCTCAGCAAGGGAACACATGTTCGAGGAGGAGCCGTGGTCACCGTCACCGTCACCGTGCCCGAGAGCCGCACCTCGCCCCAGCGCCGCCCGGCGGGCGAGCGGCGTCCCGCTCGGTTGCGTGTGGTCGCCGGCGGCCCGCCGCATCCATCCCGAGCGAGGCCGCAGCCACCGGCGGGGTCGCAGTCGACGGCGAGGGAGTCGACCGTCGTCCGCTCCCGCCGCCACGACGCCGCTACCTACCGCCGCCGGCGTACGGTCGTAGCGGGGCTGCTGGCGGCGCTGGGGCTGGCCGGCTTCACGGGTGTGCACCGCTTGGTCTCCGGCGCGGGGTCGCCGGTCATGCGGCCGATCGCCGCCCACGTCGTGGTGGTGCGGCCGGGGGACACGCTGTGGTCGATAGCGTTGTCCAGCGGCGTCAAGGGTGACATCCGCCCCCTGGTGGACCAGTTGGAGGCCGAGGTCCACGGCCGCCCGCTCCAGGTCGGTGAGCGGGTCGTGGTTCCGTGACCCGCCCCCGCCCCCCGCCCCGCCTCCGCCCTGCCGGTCACCGGGGCGGCCGCTACTGTCCCCGGTGTGCGGTGCCCGCAGTGCTCGGCGCTCGACGACAAGGTCGTCGACTCACGCGCTACCGAGGATGGGGCTGCGATCCGCCGGAGGCGTGAGTGCCTGGCCTGCGGTCGGCGGTTCACCACTTACGAGCGCCTGGAGGAGGTCCCCTTCGTCGTGGTGAAGCGGTCCGGTGAGCGGGAGGTGTTCGAACGCCGAAAGGTCGCCGGTGGGCTGTCAGCCGCTGGCAAGAACCGGCCCATCGCCGAGGAACGATGGGGCGCTGTGGCGGCGGAGATCGAAGAGGAGCTCCGCCTCGAAGGAGCCGAGGTGACCAGCGAGCGGGTCGGGCGCGCCGTCCTCGCCCGCTTGCGGGATCTCGATGAGGTGACCTACCTGCGTTTCGCAAGCGTGTACAAGGGCTTCACCGATGCCGGCGACTTCCAGCGTGAGGTGGGGCTGCTGATCAAGCAGAGCGCCCCCAAGTCGGCGTAGGGCGCCCTGGCGCGTCACACGGGCGAGCTTGCCAGCGCCTTGGCCGCTCGCTCGAGGCCTTCGTCGTCGACATCGGGATGCGTGACGAGGCGGACGACCCGTGGAGCGACTGTGCCGCCCAGCACCCCCTCGGATCTCAGGTGGTCGAGCAGCTCATCCGGTCGGGGGTGGGGGAACGCCACGATGTTGGTCTTCACCGCCCCGGGGTCGAGGGAGCCAGGCCAGCGTTCGGCGACGACCTCGGCGAGCCTCCGAGCCCGGCGGTGGTCCTCGACGAGGCGGTCGCGCATCGTGCGCAGCGCGACCAGCCCGGCGGCGGCGAGCACGCCGGCCTGGCGCCATCCGCCGCCCATGCGGTGGCGCTCTACGGTCGCGGCTTCGATGACGTCCGCCGGCCCGGCGAGCACGGAGCCGATGGGCACGGCGAGCGCCTTGGACAGGCAGCACATCACGGTCGTCGCGCCGGCGGCAGCGACCGCCGGCGTGGTGTCCGAGGCAGCAGCGGCGTGCCAGATCCGGGCGCCGTCCATGTGGACGCGGAGTCCCCGGGCCGAGGCAGCGGCGCAGACGGCTGCCAGGCGGTCGGCCGGCCAGACGGTCCCGCCCGCGGCCATGTGCGTGTTCTCCACCGCCACGAGCGAGGGGCGTGGCTGGTGGTGCGCCGCGCCCTCGGCAGCGAGATCGACGGCGGCGGGGTCGAACGTGCCGTCCTCGTCGGCAACGGTGAGCCAGGTGATGCCGGCGTTCATGGGGCCAGCGCCGTCCTCGTAGAGGACGACGTGCTGGCGTGCACCGACTATGACGCCGTCGCCCCGGTGGGTGAGGACGCGGAGGGCGAGCTGGTTGGCCATCGTGCCGCTGGCGACGTACAGAGCGGCCGGCTGGCCGACGACGGCGGCGAGCTCCTCCTGGAGCGCGTTCACGGTCGGGTCCTCGCCGTAGAGGTCGTCGCCGACCTCGGCGTCGGCCATGGCCCGGCGCATCTCTGGCGTCGGGCGGGTGACGGTGTCGGAGCGGAGGTCGACTACCACGGGGGTCACCGTACCGGCTCGGGTAGGAAGCGCATTGTGCCAGCCACGCCGCCCGTCCCCGGCCTGCCGACCCTCGCCGCTGGCGAGGCGTTCGGCGGGGCGGTGCCGGACGGGGATCCGCTTGTCTGCGAGCTGGCCGGCGTGGCTTTGGAGGTGGCGGCCGGAGCAGCTCACCTCGCCGCCGCCGCGTGGGGTGCGCACCGCGAGGACGTCGGCACCAAGTCGTCGGCGACGGACATGGTCTCGGAGGTCGACCGGGCCGCCGAGGCGTTGATCAGCCGCCTGCTGTCGGAGAGGCGTCCCGACGACGGCCTGCTCGGCGAGGAGGGCGCTCAACGCCCCGGTACGAGCGGGGTGCGGTGGGTGGTCGACCCGCTCGACGGAACGACCAACTACCTGTTTGGCGTGCCGGCCTGGTCGGTCTCGGTGGCCGCCCAACTCGACGGCCGGACGGTGGTGGGTGTCGTGGCGGACCCTGCCCGCGGCGAGGTGTGGGCGGCGGCCGCCGGCCAGGGCGCCTTCCGCAACGGTGAGCGCTGCCTGGTGGCCGAGGGCCGCTCCGACCTCGGCACGGCGCTGGTGGCGACCGGGTTTGCCTACGACCGGCGACGGCGGGCGGAGCAGGCCGGCGTCGTGCAGGTGCTGCTCCCCCAGGTGCGTGACATCCGGCGCTTCGGATCGGCGGCGCTCGACTTGTGCTGGGTGGCGGGCTCCCGCGTCGACGCCTACTACGAGGCGGGCCTCAACGAGTGGGATCTGGCCGCCGGCACGCTCATCTGCCAGGAGGCGGGCGGGTGTGTGGCCCAGCTCGACGGGGAGCTGGTGGTCGCCTCTACCCCGTCACTGGCCGGCCCGCTGCGGACCCTCCTCCTGGCCGCCGGCGCGGCCGCCCTTCATCCGGCTCCGAGGTCCCATGCCGGCGGCGGGGCCCGAAGGTGAACGCCATGTGAGCAGCTCGGGCCTGTCGGGCGCGCCCGAAGCCGAGCCCGGGGCCGGCCATCGCACGACCCCGGGTCAGAAGAAGGTGCTGGCCACGTCGTGCAGCAGTTGGGGGTCGACCGTCTTGAGCCGGCTGACGGCGTCGGCGAGCGGTACGCGCACGATGGTGTCGGCGCGCAGGGCGACCATCTGGTCGAAGGCGCCGTCGTGGACGGCTTCGATGGCGGCGATGCCGAAGCGGGTGGCCAGCACGCGGTCGTAGGCTGTCGGTGTGCCGCCCCGCTGGGTGTGGCCGAGGAGCGTCACCCGGGTCTCGAAGCCGGTGCGCCGCTCGATCTCGGGCGCGAGGATGTTGGCGATACCGCCCAGGCGGGGATGACCGAACTGGTCGAGCTCCGTCGACGCCACCTCCAGGGTCCCTTCCACCGGTGTCGCCCCCTCGGCCACGACGACGACCGAAGCGTACCGGCCCTTGGCGTGGCGTGCCTTCAGGCTCTCACAGACGACATCGATGTCGAAGGGCACCTCGGGCACGAGGATCTCGGCCGCGCCGCCGGCGATGCCGGCGTAGGTGGCGATCCATCCGGCGTGGCGGCCCATCACCTCGCAGACGATGACCCGGTCGTGGGACTCGGCTGTCGTGTGCAACCGGTCGATCGCCTCGGTGGCGATCTGGACGGCGGTGTTGAAGCCGAGGGTGAGCTCGGTGGCCGACAGGTCGTTGTCGATCGTCTTGGGCACCCCGACGACGTGGAGCCCTTCCTCGGCCAGGCGGTGCGCGACCCCGAGGGTGTCCTCGCCGCCGATGGCGACGAGCGCGTCCACTCCGTGCGCCCGTGCCGCCCGGGCCACCTTCTCGGCGCCCCCGTCGAGCTTGTAGGGGTTGGTGCGCGACGTGCCGAGGATGGTCCCTCCCCTCGGCAGGATGCCCCGGCAGCGCTCGACGTCGAGCGGCATGGTCAGGTCCTCGACCAAGCCCCGCCAGCCGTCGCGGAACCCGACGAACGCGTCACCGTAGTGCACTTCCCCCTTGCGGACGGCGGCGCGGATGACGGCGTTGAGCCCCGGGCAGTCGCCGCCGCCGGTGAGCATCCCGACGCGCATGGTTCCTCCTCGTGGTCCGGAACGGTCCGCTCCGGACGCTACCCACTCCCGAGGCGGTCAGTGGCCGCCGGTAGTCTCGGCGCCTGTGACCGAGCTGGTTCTCGATGTGCCGTCGGTCGTGCTGGCCGTGTACGCCCACCCTGACGACCCGGACGTGGCCGCCGGCGGGGCCCTGGCCGCTTGGGCGGCGTCCGGCTGCCAGGTGCACGTGTGCATAGCGGCAGATGGCGCCAAGGGGTCGAGCGATCCGGCGGTCGATCCGGCGGACCTCGCCCGCCGCCGGCGGGGGGAGGTCGCCGAGGCGGGTGCCGTGCTCGGCGTCGCTGCCCACCACTGGCTCGGAGGGCGCGACGGCGAGCTGGAGGACACCCCCGCTCTGCGGGAGGCGATCGTCGCCCTGGTGCGGGCCCTGAAGCCGGAGGTGGTGGTGGGGGCGGACCCGACTGCGGTGTTCTTCGGGCAGAGCTACGTCAACCACAGGGATCACCGGGTGCTCGGCTGGGCGACGATCGACGCGGTCAGCCCGGCGGCGGCCAACCCCCACTATTTCCCCGACGCCGGCCCGGCCCACCGCGTTTCCGCCCTGTACCTCTCAGGGACGCTCCAACCGGACGTATGGGTGGACATTGGCGGCACCGTCGAGGTGAAGGCGGCGGCCGTCGCCTGTCACCACAGCCAGGTGGGGGAGCCGGGCGAGTGGCTGCGGTCGGTGGTCCGCCAGCGGGCGGAGGACGCCGGGCGGCGGGCGGGAGTGCGCTTCGCCGAGGGCTTCCGCCGGGTGCTGCTCTGATGGTGTCGGCGGCGTCGGGAGGTGGTGCCGGCGGCGAGCCCCGGGTGGTGCTGCACGTCGACATGGACGCCTTCTATGCGGCCGTCGAGGTCCTCGACGACCCGACCCTCGACGGCAAGGCGCTGATCGTCGGCGGGGACGGGCGGCGCGGCGTCGTCGCGTCCTGCAGCTACGAGGCCCGTCGCTACGGCGTGCGCTCCGCCCTTCCGTCCACACAGGCCCGGCGACTGTGCCCGCACGCCGTCTTCCGGCCGGGCCGCTTCGACAGGTACCAGGAGGTCAGTGAGCAGATACACGAGGTGTTCCACCGCTACACCCCACTGGTGGAGGGCATCGCCTTGGACGAGGCGTTCCTGGACATGACCGGCGCGCAGCGCCTCTTCGGGCCGGGACCGGCGATGGCGTCGCAGCTGCGCCGGGACGTGCTCGCTGCCACCGGCCTCGCCTGCTCGGTGGGGGTGGCGCCCTCCAAGTTCCTGGCGAAGCTGGCGTCGGAGGCCGCCAAACCCCGGGCGGACCGAGAGGGCGTCCATCCCGGCAGGGGGGTCGTCGTGGTCGCCCCCGGTGAGGAGCTCGACTTCCTGCGCCCCCTCCCGATCGAAGCCCTCTGGGGCGTCGGGCCGGCGACGGCGGCCCGGTTGCGGGGCGTCGGCATCGGGATGGTCGCCCAGCTGGCGGACACCCCGCTCGCCGTTGTCGAATCGGTGCTCGGGCGGGCCCACGGACGTCACCTCCACCAGCTGGCGCATGCCGTCGACCCCCGCCCCGTCGAGCCGGACCGGGCCACCAGGTCGATCGGCCAGGAGGAGACCTACATCGCCGACCGCTTCGACGGCGACGGGTTGCACGTCGAGCTCGTTCGCATGGCGGACGCCGTCTCCGCCCGCTTGCGGCGCGCCGGGCTGGCTGCTCGCACGGTGCAGGTGAAGGTCCGCGGTGGTGACTTCCAGACGGTGACCCGCGCCCGCACGGTGGGGCGGCCCCTGCGCGACGGACCGACCATCGCCCACCTGGCGAGAGCACTGTTCGATGCCGTCGACATGGAGGTCGGCGTGCGGCTCCTCGGGCTGAGCGTGAGCTCCCTCGAACCCGCCGGCGCCGGCGTCGAGCAGCTCGCCTTCGGCCTCGACGAGGTCGTCGACGACGCGCCTGCCGGCGGCCCCCGGCGCGACGCCGCCGCCGTGGCGGTGGACGCGGTGCGGGCCCGCTTCGGAGAGCGGGCCGTCGGCCCGGGGTCGCTCGTCGCGCCCGGGGGCTTGCGCATCGGCCGGCCCGGCGACAACCGGTGGGCGCCGGTCGACCCCTCGCAGACTGCGTTGCCATCGCCGTGACGGGGCGCGAGACTTTGATCCCACGAGCGAGGCGGAGGTGCGGACGTGCCCCTGTCGGATCACGAAAAGCGCATCCTCAACCAGATCGAGCAGCGGCTCTACCAGCAGGACCCTGCTTCCGCTGAGCGCATCAGCTCCACCACGCTCCCGCGCTTCCTGGCTCGTAACTGCCGTTTGGCGGCGGTGGGCTTCGTCGCCGGCCTGATCGTCCTGCTGGTGTCCTTCTCCACGAGCTGGTTCCTCGGGGTCTGCGGGTTCGCCATCATGGTCGGGTCGGCGCTGGTCTTTACCCAGAACCTGCGGAAGATGGGCCGGCACGGCTGGTCGCAGCTGTCCTCCAGCTTCCGGGACCGCTCGGTCGGAGATGTTGTCGGCGACACCGGCCGCCGGCTCCGCCGGCGCTTCGGCGAGGGCCGTGACCCAGACCGCTGAGCCGCGCCGCCGCCAACCACCCGGCCCCCGCTATCCAGCATCTAGTATCATATCAGAAAGATCAGAAATATAGGAAGGGCCGGCATGATCAGCAATGGGCCATCGCCGCTCGCGTTGTTTGGGCAGTTGGCCGCGATTATCGCGGTGAACTGCCCAAACAACGCGAGCGGGCTTGCCTAACCCGTCGGCGCCACCGACTGGGTCCCGTCCGGGTCGACGAGCGCCGGCCGCCACGCCATGCGCGTGTCGAGCAGCAGCCGGGCCCGGTCGCGGAGGCGGACCCGGAGGCCGGCGAGGCGCTCGACCTCGCGGGTGGTGCCCGCGACGCCGCCGGGGTAGGCGGTCCCGTCGTCGCGGCGCCACGACGCCGACTCGACGATGCGGGCGGCGGCGCCGAGCGCGCCGGGCAGGTGCCCGGAGACGTCCAGCACGGAGGCGACGCGCTGGGCGAACTGCGGGGTCGTCTCCGAGGCCCGCCGGCGCAGCCCGATCGCCGCCAGTGCCTCGGTCATCTCTTCCCACGACAGGCGGATCGCCTCCGGCGAGGCGGGGCCGGCCTCCGCGATGCGCCGGCGGCGCCGGCGGTGCCGGCGGCGGCGGGCAACCTCGTTGGCGCCGGCGACGAGGGCAACGCCGGCGGCGAGGGCGAGGAGCACGGCGAGGACCCAGGTGAGGTTGCTCGTCGCCGCCGGGGGCGGCGCCGTGGGGAGGTGGGTGCCGCCCCCGCCGGTGGAGCCGGTGCCGGTGCCCGTGTCCCCGGGGACGCCCGAGGGCCGGCTGCCGGCGGTGAGGCCGTGGATGCGGCCGCCATCCGCGCTCTGGGTCGGGACCGTCGTCGACGGCGTCGATACGGCGGGGTTGGTTTGCGCTGCGCCACCGTGGCTGGAACCTGGTTGAGGCGCCGCCGACCCCACCTTCGCCGTGTTGCCGGTGTAGGCGCCGGTCCCCGGTATGGCGAAGCCGCCGGAGGCGGGGCCTTTCGTCGGCTCGAATGGAACCCACCCGTACTTCGGGAACCAGACCTCGGGCCACGTGTGGACGTCGGCGTCGGTCACCTGGTAGCGGCCCGGGCCGATCGGGCTGCCTGTGGTGAAGCCGACCGCCACCCGGGTCGGCAGGCCCACCGCCCGGGCCATCACAGCGAAGGAGCCGGCGAACTGCTGGCAGTAGCCGGTTCGGGTTTGGAACAAGAAGGTCTGGATCGCCTCGATCCCCGAACCATCCACCGGCGGATGCAGGCTGTAGCTGAACTGCGGTCCGTAGAAGAAGTCCTGGAGGGCGAGCGCCTTGCGGTACTCGCCGTGGGCGTGGGCGATGATGCGCTGGGCGAGGGCGACGACGTCGGGCGGGACTGTCGGTGGGAGCGAGAGCGAGCCGGGGGGGATCTGGCGTGCCGTCGGGGCTGGCGCCGACTCGAGGTTCTTGCTGCTCAGGGTGCCGAGCGCCTGCAGGGAGGTGACGGTGTAGGTGAGCCCGTCGGCGGTGGCGTGCTTGGTGAGCAGGCTCCCGGTGCCGGGGTTGTACTGCACGTCCCGGACGCCGGAGACGGCGACGGGGTCGAAGGCGGCGGGCAGCCACGGCGAGTCGAGCGCCTGGATGTGGAACGTCTGGCGCACCTGCCGGGTCCCTCGGGGCACGCCGGCGCCGGCGCCGGCGCCAGGGAGGCGGCGGCCGAAGCTCGAGTACGAAGCCCGGCCGGCCTGCCACGTGCCGCCGTAGTAGACGTCGAGGGTCGTGAGCAGCCAGTAGCTGGGGACCGGGCTGCGCACCGTGAACACGTCGGCGGCGGCGTTGTGGGGGGCGAGGCGGGTGGAGAGGCTGACCATGGGGCTCACGATGATGCGGGTGCTGCCCCCGCCGAGGTTCTTCCACCCCAACGCCCCCCCGCCGTCGGGTCCGGGCAGGGCGGCGGCGACGGCGGCGGCGAGGGCGGCGAGCACGACGATGCGCACCCCTACCCGCCCCCGCCTCTCCCAGGCGTCAGGGCGCACGCCGGCCACCCAGCGGGCCGGGTCGGCGTCAGCGGCCATCCGCTCCACGAGGAGGTAGACGCCGACGGCGGCGGTCTCGACGATGACCGACGCCACCCGGCCGCGCGACCCGCCGAGGACGCAGGTGGCCAGGAAGGCGAGCAGCGCCGGCAGGGGCGTCCAGACCCGCAGGCCGGGGGTGCGCCGCAGCCAGGCGGAGCCGAGGGCGGCGGTGCCCACGCCCGCCGCGGTCAGCAGCAGGAAGGCGGTGGTCGGGGCCACGGGGGGTTGGGAGGCGGCGAACTGCGTGGGGAAGGCGGCGAGGGCGTCGCTGACGGCCCGCCAGGTGTGCGCCAGCGGTAGGCCGTCGAGCGTCGAGCCGGGCAGGACCGTCCAGATCACCGACAGGCCGACGGCGGCGATGTCGACGGCGGCGGCCAGCACCGCCGGCCGCAGCCACCGGCGGGTGACGGCGACCACGGCGACAGCGGTGACGGCGGGCGCCACGGCGGCACCCTGCCACCCCTGCCCGGTGTACACCCGGCCGAACGACATCGCAGTCAGGCTCACCAGCGCCAGCAGCGCCACCTCCGGCGCCCAGCGGGGCCACGCCGGGGGTGGTTCCTGTCGCACCGGCGGGCGGGGCCTGATCTCCGGTCGAAGAGGAGGAGCCGAAAGGGTCGCCGTCACCGCAGGCCCGCCTCGTTCCACGCAGCCGGGAAGTCGCGCCCGGCTGCCACGCGCACGAGGCGGACCCCGGGAGGCGGCGAGGGCGGGGTGGGGCGGCTGGTGGTGGCGCTGCCCCGGGAGCGGGGTTCGACGACGACGACGGTGACCGGCGCCCGCCGCCGCCGTCCCATCAGGGCCCGCACGTCGTCGGGGCTCGCCCTGTCACTCGTGAAGACGATCGTGTGGTCGCTGGCCGCCACGGCCCTGCCGACCGAGGGCGGCAGCACCGGCCCGTCTGTCACCGGGTGGGGGGTTGCGAGCGCCAGCTCGTCGAGGATCTTGCTGCGGTGGCGCGGTCCGATGCCGAGCCCCGAGTCGGTGCCGCCGGTGGCGACGAGGCGGACCTGCAGGCCCCGGCCGAGGGCGTTGTCGGCCACGCTGGCCGCTCCTTCGAGGGCGACCTCGAGGGCGGCGGGCGACCACAGCGGCCGGCGGAGGTCGACCACGACGACCACCCGGCCGAGCCGCTCGACCAGGTCCTCGCGCACGAGCAGCGTGTCTGCGCGTGCCGAGCTGGGCCAGTGCACGCGGCGCAGGTCGTCGCCGGGCAGGTACTCCCGGAGGGTGGCGAACTCCTGGCCGTCGTCTTGGACCGTGGCCGCCGAACCCTCCCGCTGCGCCGCCCGGGCGACGACCGGCCACCGCAGGGGCAGGATCCGGGGGTGCACCACGAGGCGGGTGCCCGCGCCGGCGGTGCGCAGCCTGCGGGCCAGCCCCAAGGGGTCGTTGACCTCCGTGACGAGCGGCCCGAGGGTGAAGCTGCCCCGCCGCAGCTCGGGCAGCATGTAGCGCCAGGTTCGGGTCCCGCCCGGTCCGAGAGGGGCGAGGAGCTCCTGCGGCCCGGGGCCGTCGAAGGGGTCCCCGACGGTGAGCACCGGCGTGGCCTTCGAGCCGGCGTTGCGCATGTGGACAAGGACGACGTTGCGGTGGCCCGGCGCCGCTTGCGGCGGGTGGAGCGAGCGGCTCACCTCGAGGCGCACCGCCTGGCGCCACGCGTAGACGGCGGCGGCGATCACGGCCACGGCGGCGCCGGCGGCCAGCCCCTCGAGCTCGGCCACGCCGAAGAGCCTCCCGGCGGCGGCGCCGGCGGCGGCGGCGGCGAGCAGGGCCCAGCCCCGGGCGGTGAGCACGGCGCGGGGCCCGGCGGGGAGGTGAGGCGGGGAGGCGGATGGCACCGGCGGGGTGGGCGGCCGCGTCAGGGCCGGGCGGCGGGGACGGGAACGGCCCGCAGCACCTCGGTCACCACGTCGTCGGCGGTCGTGCCGCTGAAGTCGGCGTCGGCGGAGAGGACCAGGCGGTGGGAGAGCACCGGCACGGCGACGGCGCGGATGTCGTCGGGGGTGACGTAGTCCCGGCCGCTGGCGGCGGCCATCGTCTTGGCGACCGTCTGCAGGGCGATCGTCGCCCGGGGGGACATGCCGAGCTCGACGGCGGCGTGTACCCGGCTGGCGGCGGCCAGGTCCACGACGTAGCCGCGCAGCGGGGGGGCGACGTAGACGGCGTCGGCTGCCTGGGACATGAACGTCAGGTCGCTGGCGTCGGCGACAGCGCCGAGGTCGTCGGCGGTGAGCGTGCCGTGCGACTCGAGCATGGTGATCTCGGAGGTGCGGTCGGGGTAGCCGAGGCTGAGGCGGACGAGGAAGCGGTCGACCTGGCTCTCGGGCAGCGGGAAGGTCCCCTCGTGCTCGACGGGGTTCTGGGTGGCGATCACGAGGAACGGGCTCGGCAGGCGGTGCGTGTGGCCGTCCACGGTGACCTGCCGTTCCTCCATCGCCTCGAGCAGGGAGCTCTGCGTCTTGGGGGAGGCCCGGTTGATCTCGTCGCCGAGGAGGATGTTGGTGAACACCGCCCCCGGCCGGAAGCGGAACGTCGAGCTGTCCCGGTCGAACACCGACGAGCCGGTGACGTCGGAGGGGAGCAGGTCGGGCGTGAACTGCACGCGCTGCCAGTCGAGGCCGACCGAGCGGGCGAGAGCCTTGGCCAGGCTCGTCTTGCCCACGCCGGGGACGTCCTCCACGAGCAGGTGGCCACGGGACACCAGGCACAGCAGGGCGAGGCGGACAGGGTCTCCCTTGCCGTGCAGGACCCGCCCGACGTTGTCGACGATGGCGCCGAACAGTGAGGCGAACTGGTCAACACCCGCTGCCGCCACGTCCTGAGTCGCCACTGAGTCCTCCTGTCGGGCCGACGCAAATCGTACTCGTCGCCCCGCTCTTGGACCCGCGGCACCCGTCGCTGGTTCCCGGCGGGCCCTACGGTGTGGCTGATGCCGGCGACCCGCCCCCCCGTCCTCGCCGTGGACGTCGGCGGCACCAAGCTCGCCGCCGCCCTCGTCGACGGGGAGGGCCGCCTCACCTGGCAGGCTCGTGTCCCGACCCCGGGCGCAGGGGAGGCCGAGGAGCTGTGGGACACCCTGGCCGGCCTCCTCGCCGGAGCGCCGCCCGGCGCCGAGGCTTGCGGCGTCGGCTGCGGCGGCCCCATGGACACGGCCGCCGGGCTCGTGTCCCCGCTCAACATCCCGGCCTGGCGGGGCTTCCCCCTCCGCGACCGCTTGGCGGCCGCCACAGGGCTGCCGACGTGGCTGGACAACGACGCCAAGGCGCTGGCGCTCGGCGAGGGCCTCTGCGGCGCGGCCGTTGGCCGGCGCAGCTACCTGTCGATGGTCGTGTCGACCGGTGTCGGCGGTGGCATCGTCCTAGACGGGCGCCTGCTCGACGGCGACGGCGGCAACGCCGGCCACATCGGCCACCTGATCGTCGAGCCCGGCGGCCGGCGCTGCGCCTGCGGGGCGCGCGGCTGCCTGGAGGCAGAGGCGTCTGGGACGGCCGTCGCCGCCTTCACCGGGGCGCCGGCCGCCGCCGCCGGCCCGGAGGTCCGAGCCCGGGTGGGCACCCTCGTCGGCCGGGCAGTGGCCTCGGTCGCCAACCTCCTCGACCTGCGGCTCGCTGCCGTTGCCGGATCGGTGGCGCTCGGCTACGGGGCGGAGCTCTTCGGGCCGGCCCAGGAGGAGGTGGACCGCTGTGCGCGACTGGCGTTCTCGGCCGGCACCCGCATCGTGCCCTCTGCCCTCGGCGCCAGCGGGCCGCTGGTCGGGGCGGCGGCGGTGGCGTGGTGGGGGGCGGGCGTGGCGTCGCTGGGCTCGCCGCCCACCTCGCCCTCCCCGCCAGCCCGCTGCCCCCCGGGGCCATGAGCGAGCGCCCCACGCCGTCGCTCGTCACGCCCGCCGCGGTGGTGGCGCTCGCCGCCCGCCCGGTGCTGTGGCCGACGGCGGCCCGGGTCGCCCTGTCCACGGCCCGACCCGGCTGGTGGCGGGCGTGGCCCCCCCGGCCCCGCCCGACGGAGGCCTACGCCGACTTCCGGCGCCAGACCATGTGGGGCGCCGGGACCGCCTCCCGTCTCGGCGCCGAGGAGCTGATCGGCTACCTGCGGTGGTGCCGGGCGATGCGGGGGCGGCGCCAATGAAGCGGTGGCACGGGCAACACCGCGGTAGGGTTCCGCACGTGCTGCCAGGACCTCGCCTGAGGCGTCGGTAAGGAGGGCGACATGTCGCAGTCGCTCGTCCTCAACGCCACGTACGAGCCGCTGTGCGTGGTGTCGAGCCGGCGGGCGCTGCTCCTGGTCCTCGACCACAAGGCGGAGGTGTTGTCGGCGACGGAGCGGGTCTTCCGCGCCGAGCGGGTCCGCCTCCCCGAGCCTTCGGTCGTCCGGATCCGGTACTACGTGAAGGTCCCCCACCAGGCACGGATCGCGCTCAACCGCCGGGCCGTGTTCGCCCGGGACGGGCACCGCTGCCAGTACTGCGGGGCGTCCGCCGAGAACATCGACCATGTCGTGCCCCGCTCCAAGGGTGGCACCCACGCCTGGGACAACGTCGTCGCCGCCTGCCGTCCCTGCAACAGCCGCAAGCGGGACCGCCTGCTCGAGGAGAGCGGCATGAAGCTGCGGCGCCTGCCGGTCGTGCCCCGCGAGCGGGCGTGGATCCTCGTCGCCAGCGGGGTGATCCGCCCGGACTGGGAGCCTTTCTTGGGGAGCGTGGCGGCCGGCATCTCGGCGTGACGTCGATGGGCGCACCCGACGGGGTGGGTCCGTGGACGGTGCAGCGAGCGGTCGGGCGGGCCGGGGAGCTGCACGCCGCGTCCGGGAGGCTGCTCGAGGGTGCGGGGCCCGGCGGGCGCATCGTCCGGGTGCTGCATGCCGAGCGCCCCGCCGTCGTCCTCGGCGCGGCGGAGCCCGACAGCGACGTCGACAGCGGCCGGGCGGCGCGCCTCGGCGTCGACGTCGCCCGGCGCTGCAGTGGGGGCGGCGCCGTGCTGGTCGGGCCGGGTGAGTCGCTCTGGGTCGACGTGGCGATACCACGCGCCGACCCCCTCTGGTCCGACGACGTGGGAGCGGCGATGGCCTGGATCGGCGAGGCATGGGTCAACGCCCTCGAGGCGGCTGGCGCCGGCCCTGCCGAGCGGTGGGCGGGACGGCTCGTCTCGTCGCCGTGGTCGGACAAGGTCTGCTTCGCCGGCGTGGGACCGGGCGAGGTCCTGCGCCCGGCGGCGGGTGTGGCCGCGTCGCCCCGCAGCCCCGGCCTCCCCCTCGCCGGCCGCGGCCTGCTCGGGCCCAAGGTCGTCGGCATCTCGCAGCGCCGGACGAGGGCCGGCGCCCTGTTCCAGACGGCGGCCCTGCTGCGCTGGCGCCCGCTCGACCTGCTCGACGTGTTGGTGATGGAGCAGGCGGAGCGGGCGCGGGCGGCCGATCAGCTCGCCGGGGCGGCCGAAGCCGCCGGTGGGGCCCAACCCGGCGGGGCGGCCCCCGGCGACCTGCTCGACGCCTTCCTCGGTGCCCTTCCGCCGACCGCCCAACACGGCGGGCCGGCGATCCGGCTGCCATGATCGTTGCGTGGGTGCTCTGGATGGACGGGTCGCGATCATCACCGGCGCCGGCCGCGGCCTGGGCCGGGCCCATGCCCTGCTGTTCGCCGCCGAAGGTGCCAGCGTCGTGGTCAACGACACGGGCACCGGCCGTGACGGCCGCCAGGGTGAGGGAACCGGACCGGCGCAGTCCGTCGTGGACGAGATCACGGCGGCGGGCGGGGAGGCGGTCGCCGACACCAGCGACGTGGCCGATTGGCAGGCCGGCGAAGATCTCGTCCGCTCGGCGGTCGACACCTTCGGGGGCCTGCACGTGCTCGTGAACAACGCCGGCATCCTGCGGGACCGGACGGTGGTGAACATGACCGAGGACGACTGGGATGAGGTCGTCCACGCCCACCTGAAGGGGCACTTCGTCCCGCTCCGCCACGCTGCCGCCTACTGGCGGGAGCGGAGCAAGGCGGGGGATGAGGTGCGGGCGTCGGTGATCAACACGTCCTCGACGTCCGGCCTGCACGGCAACCCGGGCCAGGCCAACTACGGTGCCGCCAAGGCCGGGATCGCCGCCCTCACGACGATCGCCGCGCTCGAGCTCGGCCGGTACGGGGTGCGGGTCAACGCCATCGTCCCGGCCGCCCGCACCCGGCTCACCGAGGCCACCCCGGGCCTCGACGAGATCGTCCGCCCGCCGGAGGACGCTGCCCGCTTCGACGAGTGGGACCCGGGCAACGTCGCTCCCATCGTCGCCTGGCTGGCGACGGAGGGGTGCGAGGTGACGGGGCGGATGCTCTACGCCTTCGGCGGGACGGTGCAGCCGATGTCGGGCTGGACCAAGGAGGCCGGTCTCTCCCGCCCCGACCGCTGGACCATCTCCGAGCTGGCCGAGCAACTGCCGCCGCTCCTGGGCTAGCTATCTTCCGGGCCAGTTTGCTCTATGCTCTTGCGCCACACGCGCACGGTGGTGGGGCGGTCGGAGGGCCTATCCGCGCGCGGTCGGGCGAACCGCGCGCAGTGGTGATGCCATACCGTCGTCTGTGCGCGCGGTAGGCGCGGCTGCGCGCAGTTCAGGTTCAGTGGTGGGCCGTCACCGTCAGGGTCGCCACCCGGCGCTCGCCGGTTGCCCGCGCTTGGTCGGTACGGTCGGGAACGTGTCGGCCATCACCGAGAGGGTGGTCGGGTAGATGAGGGCGGCGAACGCACCCATGAGGACCCGCCAGATGAGGATGGTGGTCCGCGACGCATCCCGAGCGGGGACCTCGCTGTGACGACCGGGAGCGAACCGCCCAGCCGCTTCGACGTCCTGACGTCCCTGGGCGGCCCGGCGCGACGTCACGTCGTGGTGCTGCTCGCTGCCGTCCTCGGGTTGCAGTCGGCCGACTCCGGGGCGATCGGCTCGCTCGCCGCCCCCATCGAGAGCGCCTTCCACGTGGGGAACGTCGAGATCGGTCTGATCGCCACCACCAGCACGCTGGTCGGGTGCCTGACGACGCTGCCCTTTGGCGTGGTCGTCGACCGCTGGAACCGGACGCGGCTGCTGCAGATCGTCGCCGTCGTATGGGGGCTCTCGACGGTCGTGAGCGGGGCCTCGACCTCCTTCACCATGCTGCTCGCCGTCCGCGTGTTCCAGGGTGGGCTCACGGCGGTAGCCGGGCCGGCCCTGGCGTCGCTGGCAGGCGATCTCTTCCCGGGCGAGGAGCGGGGCCGGCTGTGGAGCTACGTGCTGGTGGGGGAGCTGGCCGGCGCCGGCTTCGGGATCCTCGTCACCGGGATCCTGTCGGGGCTCGCGGACTGGCGCGTCGCCCTGTCCTCGCTCGGTCTCCCGGCGTTCGTGCTGGCGTGGGCGCTGTACCGGTACCTGCCCGAACCGCTACGCGGGGGCGCCTCCCAGCTCCCGCCCGGTGCCGTCACCGTGCCGACCGCCGGCGACGCCACGGCGCGGCGCCAGCTGGGGCAGAGGCCGGCCCCGGAGCGGGAGTCGGAAGTCGAGCGCCTCGCCGAGCAGATGGGCGTGGAGGCCGACCCCCGATCGATCCTCGGTGACCACCAGCAGCTGACCACGTGGCAGGCGGTGAGGTTCGTGCTGCGCATCCCGAGCAACGATGCGCTGATCTTCGCCTCGGGCATCGGCTACTTCTTCGTCCAGGGCCTCGAGATCTTCGCCGAGCTGTTCTTCCGGGAGCGCTACGGCGTCGGCCAGTCGGCCGCCAGCGTCCTGTTCGTGATCATCGCCGCCGGAGCCATCCTCGGCGTCGTGCTGAGCGGCCAGGCGGCCGACCGGCTCATCGGCCACGGCAAAGCGGCGGGCCGGATGATCGTCGGCGCCGTCACCTTCGTCGGGACCACGCTCGTGTTCGTTCCTGCCACGCTGCTGACCAAGGCCGCCCTCGCCATCCCGATCATGGTGATCGCCGCCACCTTCCTCGGAGCCGTCAACCCTCCGGTGGACACCGCCCGCCTCGACGTGGTCCCGTCGTTCCTGTGGGGCCGGGCCGAGGCCGTGCGCACCGCCCTGCGCCAGGCCCTGCAAGGCTTGGCGCCGCTGCTGTTCGGCCTGGTGTCGGCGGCGTTCGGCGCGCCGCACACCGGGTTCGGCGCCGGCGTCAACACCAAGCACGTCCGCCTGCCGGCGGGTGCCGGCCACGGCCTGCAGGTGGCGTTCCTGCTCTTCTCTGTCCCGATGGTCGTCGCCGGCGCGGCGCTGTGGTTCAGCCGTGGCGCCTACCTCCGTGACGCCATCGCCGCCCGGCGCTCCGAGGAGCTGCACCTCGGCGCCCAGCCCTGACTGGCTAGGAACGGAGCGCTCTCAGCCGGGATCGCGAGGTCGCGATTGACGGCATCCGCGCCGGGTTGGTGCCGTCCTGGATCACCGATGTCGAGGTGCCAGGACGACGCGTGGGCCGTCATGAGTCGGAGCCCTGTGCACCGAGTAGATGCATGGCGCCGTCTCGTGCCGCCCGTCGATCGAAGGTCACGGTGTGCTCGCAGCCCGCAGCCCGGCCCAGTTCGGCGATGATGGCGTCTACGAAGTCGAGGTGGCCGCGCGAAGCGGTCAGCGCCGCCCGCACGACGGCGTCTCGGTCGACGCGAAGCTCACGCGCGTCCAACAGACCCTGCAGCAACTCAGAGCTGCGATCAGCACCGACCTTGTAGGCGCGGCGCAAGACCCAGTAGACCTCGACCATGGTCACCAGGCTGAGATAGCCCGGGTCGGTCTCGGTCAGTTCGTCGATCAGCGCAGAGGCTACCGGCGACTGGTCCGGATCGTCCTGAACGAGGTAGCGGACGACGACATTGGTGTCGAGTCCGATCACCGAGGATCTGCCACGGCGACTGCGGCCGCTGCGATTGCGTCGTCCATCTCGTCGATGCCGACCGGACGCGACGGGCGCGGCACGGATCCCTTCAGGTCCCTGATGGACGCTGCTTCCGGGTGGATCTCGTACCCACCCGTGGCGGTGGGTACGAAGGCGAGCCTCGATCCGGGCCGAAGGCCGAGCTTGGTGCGCACGTCGACCGGGATGGTGACCTGGCCCTTGCTGGTAACGGTCGCAGACGGCATGACTCTCCTTACTACAGGTAAGGAGAGCTTACAGGCATGAGCGGTGGCAAAGAGGTCGTTCGGTATGATCGCTGGTATGACGATGTCCAAGATCGCCGTGACCCTTCCTGCCGGGCTCGTTGAGCAAGCCCAGCGGGCTGTCGCCGAAGGTCGGGCTACCAGCGTCAGCGCCTACGTCGCGCGGGCCCTGGAGGACCGCGCCAAGCTTGACGAGCTGGCATCCCTGCTCGACGCGATGCTCGCGGAGTCAGGCGGGCCGCTCACGCCGGCCGAGCAGCGGGAGGCCGACCGGGTGCTCGGCCGATGAGCGGTGCCGTGCTCGACGCTGGCGCCCTCATCGCATTCGAGCGCGGCGACCGCGCTGTGGTCGCTGTCGTTGCCCGAGCCGTCGAGCACGGCGACGAGCTCGCCATCCCGGCCGGGGTTGTCGCTCAGGTCTGGCGGGATGGTCGCCGCCAGGTTCGCCTGGCACGCCTGCTGGCCTCGGACGCCAGCGCCGTGATCTCCCTCGACGACCGTCGATCCCGGGCCGCAGGGCAGCTGTGCGGCGTCTCTCGCACGAGCGACGTCATCGACGCCTCGGTAGCCCTGCTTGCCCGCGAGCGTCACGTCGCCGTGCTCACCTCCGACCCCGAGGACCTCCGGCACCTCGACGCCACCTTGGAGCTCGTCACCGTCTGAGCCTGAGCCTGAGGCTCCCGCGCCCTGACGACGACGACGAACGGTGACGGGGCGCTGATCTCAGGCGCGCCATCGGACCTGGGCACCCTGGCGCGGTGGCGGGCCGCGAGCGCGAGGCCGGCGTCGATGGCGTCGGGGGCCCTGGTGGTTGACCAGGTGGGGGGAAAGGGCGTATCGTGGTGGGAAGTGGCGCGAAGGGGTGGGCCCGGAGCGTGGCGGAGGACGAAAGCCGAGTGACCAGTGGGGCCGATGTTCTTCGGGAGGTACGAGCACTCCCTGGATGCGAAGGGACGAGTCGTCCTGCCGGCGCGCTTCCGTGCGGGCTTCGACACGAAGGCCCACCTGACGCAATACCTGGACGGCTGCCTCGCTCTGTGGACTCCCGACGAGTTCAACAAGCGATTCGTGGAGTTCTCCCAGTCACAGGAGCGGGGGACGGCGCATCGGCACCTGGCCCGCTTCTGGTCCGCCGGGGTGATCGAGGTGGACATCGACCGGCAGGGCCGGGTCGGCCCGGTGCCTGGCCACCTGAAGGAGTACGCCCATCTCGACCGCAACGTGCTCGTCGTCGGGGCGATGGAGCGCATCGAGCTGTGGGACCCGCAGGAGTGGGAGACGCGGGTGCAGCCGGCGGAGGCCGACCTCCGCAACCCGCCAGACCCCGTAGACCCCGCAAGGAGCTGAGCGGCCACGGCCGGCACCCTGCGATCTTCGACACCGTGGTGGCTGGGCTCGTGCGCAGCCTCTCGACCGGCAGGGTGGGAGTCCCCTTCTCCGCCCGCTTCCACTCCGCGCGTCCGGGGAGACATCCCGGCGGCACGCTGGTCGGGGGGCTGCGGATGAGCCCGGCCCCGGAATATGGTCACCGGCCCGTCATGCTCGAAGAGATCGTCGAGCTCCTCGAGCCCGTCCCCGACGGCGTGCTCCTCGACGGCACAGTCGGCGGGGCCGGGCACGCCCGGGCGCTCCTCGAAGCGCATCCCGGGCTTCGTCTCGTCGCGATCGACCGCGACCCCGAGGCCATCGCGGCAGCGTCCGCGGCGCTCGGAGCTTTCGGGGAGCGGGCGACGATCGTGCATGCCCGCTTCGACGAGGTCGGCGTCGTGCTGGACCGTTTGGGCGTCCCGGCCGTCTCCGCCGCCCTGCTCGACCTGGGCGTGAGCTCCTGGCAGCTCGACCGGCCCGAGCGCGGGTTCGGCTACCGGGCTACCGGCCCGCTCGACATGCGGATGGACCCGGGTGCTGGGAGGTCAGCAGCCGACCTCGCAAACGAGTTGCCCGCCGGCGAGCTGGCCCGCATCCTCCGGGAGTACGGCGACGAGCGGTTCGCCGCCCGCATCGCCCGGGCCATCGTCGATGCCCGGCCGGTCGTCTCCACCGGACAGCTGGCCGACGTCGTGCGCGACGCCATCCCCGCCGCCACCCGTCGTCGCGGCGGCCATCCCGCCCGCCGCAGCTTCCAGGCGCTGCGCATCGCCGTCAACGACGAGCTGCAGATCCTGCCCGGGACCGTCGACACGCTGGTCGATCGCCTCCAGCCGGGCGGCAGGATCGCCGTCCTCTCCTACCACTCGGGGGAGGACCGGATCGTCAAGGACCGCTTGCGGTGGGCGGCCACCGGCGGCTGCACCTGCCCTCCGGGCATGCCCTGCGTGTGCGGGGCGGAGCCGCTCGTCCGCCTGCTTGGCCGGGGCGCCCGGCGCCCCACCGGTGCCGAGATCGCCGACAACCGCCGGGCCGAGAGCGCCCGGCTGCGCGCCGCCGAGCGCCTCACCCCGCCCGACACACCCATTCAGGACCAGCCATGACCACCACCCTCGACCGAACCCGTACGTCCCGCGCACCGATGGGACGCCGCCAGCACAGCCGGCGCGCCGACCCAACCGGGTCCAGGCGGACCGAGGCGCGCGCCGCCATGTCGGCGCAAGGTCGAGCCCAGCTCCGTGCGGGGTCGACGAGCGGTGGCCTGGCCGCTCGGGCCGCCGCGGCGCGAGCCCGGCGGGAGCCTGGTACTGGCGCGACCACGCCGCCGGCGCCGGCGAGGAGACCGGCGTCCGTGGCGAGCCGGGTCCCGGTGGCGCCCCGCCGCCCCGGCGCCGGCAGGACGCTGGCGGGTGACGACACGACCGGATCCCGGCGGCGCCCGCCGATCCTCCGCCGGCCGGAGGCCCTGGCCGAGACGGCGGTCCGGCGGGGCGGGGGGGCGGCCGCCGCGGCAGCCCTGCGCGCCCCGGACCGTGAGCCGGTGGAGCGCCGGCACCTGGAGCTCGTCGAGCCCCGACGCCGCGCCGGTGGTGGCCGGAAGCGAGCCCGCCTGTTGCTGGCGGGGCTTTCGGCGCTGGGAATCGTCACCGTGTTCGGGCTCGTCGCCCTGCACGTGGTCTCGGCCGAGAAGCAGTTCCAGATCGACCGCCTCGCCGCGCAGGAGCAGCAGCTCCAGAACACGTACTCCGACCTGCGCCTGCAGGTCGACGTCCTGGACACGCCGCAGCGGGTCCTGTCGGAGGCGCAGCACCTGGGCATGGTGCAGCCCTCGTCGGTCACCTTCCTGCGCGTCCGTGGTGGCGCCCCCGCAACGGGCGCTCCGTCGGGGCCGTCTGACTGGACGAAGATGAAGGCCGTGTTGGCAGGCAACCCGTGATCGGGTTCTCCCTGGTCACCTGGGCCGGTCACTGACGCCGTGCAGCTCGATCGGCTGGTCGAGCGAGCACTCGCGGGGACCGGGCTCGTCGTCGAAGTGCTCGGCGACGCCGGCGTCGACATCGTCTCCGTCAGCATGGACTCGCGGCGGGTGGTGCCCGGAGCCATCTTCGCGTGCGTGCCCGGCGCCACCGCCGACGGCCACGCCTTCGCCCCGGCCGCTGTGGGTGCCGGTGCGGTGGCGCTGCTGTGCGAGCGGCCAGTCGACCTAGGGGTGCCTCAGGTCGTCGTGCATTCGGTGCGCGCCGCGCTCGGCCCGGTCGCTGCCGCTGTGCATGGGTGGCCGGCCGACGACCTGATCGTCGTCGGGGTCACGGGGACCAACGGGAAGACCACGACGTGCGTCCTCTTGGCGGCGGTGTTCGAGGCCCACGGCTGGCGGTCGGCAGCCGTCGGGACGCTCAGCCAGGCACGGACGACCCCCGAAGCCCCCGACCTCCAGCAGCGCCTCGCCGAGTTGCGGCGGGACGGGCACCGTGCGGTAGCCATGGAGGTCTCCTCCCACGCCCTCGACCAGCACCGCGTCGGCGGCGTCCACTTCGCCGCTGGAGTGCTCACCAACGTGACGCAGGACCACCTCGACTACCACGGGACGATGGAGCGCTACTTCGAGGCCAAGGCCCGGCTCTTCGAGCCCGGCCGCACCCGCCTCGCCGTCGTCAACCGCGACGACCCGTGGGCTCGCCGCCTCGCCGCCGGGCTCGAAGGCGGTCCCGTGCGGGTCGTCACCTACGGCCTCGACGACGCCGCCGGCCTCGACATCGCCGCCGGCGGCAGCAACTTCACCTGGCGGGGCCAACCGATGCGCGTCGCCCTCGGCGGCCGGTTTAACGTGGCCAACGCCCTGGCGGCCGCCACCTGCGCCGGCGAGCTGGGGGTGCCGGCGTCGGAGATCGCCACCGGGCTGGCCGAGGTGCGGACGGTGCGGGGCCGGTTCGAGCGGATCGACGCCGGGCAACCGTTCACCGTGCTCGTCGACTATGCCCACACACCCGACGGGCTCCGCCAGGTGCTCGCCGCGGCGAGGGAGTTGGCGGGGGGACGGGTGGTGGTGGTGTTCGGGGCGGGCGGTGACCGCGATCGTGAGAAGCGCCCGGAGATGGGGATGGTGGCCGCCCAGCTGGCGGACCTGGCGGTGGTGACATCCGACAACCCTCGGAGCGAGGATCCTGGAGCCATCATCGCCGAGGTGGTCAGCGGCGCCGGCGACGTCACCCGGGTCCGGATCATCCCCGATCGCGCCGAGGCCATCGAGACGGCCGTCTGGGTCGCCGGCCCCGGCGACGTCGTGGTCATAGCCGGGAAGGGCCACGAACCCGGTCAGGAGATGGGCGGCCAGGTCCGGCCGTTCGACGACGCCGAGGTTGCCCGCCACGCGCTGGAGCGGCTGCAGCTGCACCGGGCGCATTGGGGCCCGGTCTGCCCCGGATGATCGCGTTGCTGATCGCCGGTGCCGTCGGCCTGCTCGGCAGCCTGATGGGCACCCCGGTGCTCATCTCGGTGCTGCGGCGGCGCAGCATCGGCCAGCACATCCGCGAGGACGGACCCCGGGGCCACCACGAGAAGGCCGGCACTCCCACGATGGGGGGCATCGCGATCATCGGCGCGGGCGTGACCGGCTATCTGGCCGCCCACGCCGAACGCATCCAGATCTTCACGAGCCGGGGACTGGTGGCCTGCGCCGCCATCTGCCTGTTCGGGCTCGTGGGCTTCGCCGACGACTGGCTCAAGGTGAGCCGGCAGCGCAGCCTGGGGCTCAGCGCCCGGACCAAGGCGGGGGCTTTGCTCGTCGTCTCGGTCGGCTTCGCCGTGGTGGCGGTGCGGGTGCTGCACGTGTCGACGCGCCTGTCGTTCGTGCGGTTCGACTCGCCGGGCTGGCAGCTCGGCGCCATCGGCTGGGTCGTCCTCGCCGCCCTCGCCCAGCTCGGTACGACCAACGCCGTGAACCTGACCGACGGCCTCGACGGCCTGGCGGCGGGGGCGACCGGGTTCTCGTTCGTGAGCTTCACCGTCATCGGCTTCTTCCAGCTCCGGCACTTCAGCGTCTACCACAACCCCTACCCCGCCTCCCTGGACGAGGCCGTCCTGGCGTCGGCGATGGTTGGTGCGTGCGCCGGCTTCCTCTGGTGGAACTGCGCGCCGGCCCGGATCTTCATGGGGGACACGGGCGCGCTGGGGCTCGGCGGTGGCATCGCCGTGCTGGCGCTGCTCGAGAACCTCGACCTGCTCCTCCCGGTCATCGGCGGGCTGTTCGTGCTCGAGACGCTGTCGGTGATCATCCAGGTGGGCAGCTTCCGGCTCTTCCACCGCCGCGTGTTCCGGATGGCGCCGATCCACCACCACTTCGAGCTGGTCGGTTGGCCCGAGACGACGGTGATCGTGCGCTTCTGGATCCTCGCCGCTGCGTTCACGACCCTGGCGGTAGGGGCGTTCTACGCCGACTACATCGCCCAGCGGGGGGGCCTGTGACGGCAGCCGGGAGGAGGAGGGACATGGTGGCGAGGAACATGGTGGCGAGGAACATGGTGGCGAGGGAAGTGGTGCCGGCCACTGATGCTCCGGCCGGAGGTCATCGCCGGCGGGCGGCCACGATCGACCTGCGCACGCGGGGCGAGCAGCGCCGGCCGGCCGGCGCCAGGACCGGCGCCCGCAGCGACGCCCCGGTCCGCCTGAGGCCCCGCCCCCACGCCGGCCGGGGGACGTTCACGCTCCTGGTCCTGCTGCTGTCCGTGCTGAACCTCGTCGGCCTCGTCATGGTCCTGTCGGCGTCGTCGGTGGTGTCGATCCACCAGTACGGGTCACCGTGGCACTACTTCGAGCGGCAGGTCCTGTGGCTCTTGTTCGGGTGCGTCGCCTTCTTCGTCGCCCTCCGCACGGACCGGCGGTGGTGGCGCCGCTTCGCCCGCCCGGCGATGGCCATCTCGGTCCTGGCGCTCTTCGCCGTCCTCGTGCCCCACGTCGGGCGCAGCGCCTCGGGCGCCTCCCGGTGGCTCGGGACGTCCTCGTTCCAGGTCCAGCCCTCCGAGCTGGCCAAGCTAACCTTGATCCTCTTCGCCGCCGACGTGCTCGACCGCCGGGCGGCCCGCGGCGAGCGCGGTGACTGGCGCTACCAGATGGGCCCGGTGCTGGCCGTGACCGGCCTGCTGGCCGCCCTCGTGCTCGCCCAGCCGGACATGGGGACGACCGTGGTGATCGTGGCGATCTCCCTGGCGATGCTGTGCACCGCTGGCATGCCCGGCCGGCCGCTGGCGGCGCTGCTGGCCTTCGGTGCGGTTGGCGGTGGGCTCATGGCGGTCGCCGCCCCCTACCGCTGGCGCCGGCTCACCGCCTTCCTGCACCCGTTCCGCAATGCCAGCAACACCGGCTTCCAGTCGGTGCAGGGCCTGCTCGCCCTCGGTGCCGGTCGCTTGACGGGCGACGGTATCGGGTCCAGCCTCGCGTCGTGGGGCTACCTGCCCAATGCTCCCACGGACTTCATCTTCGCCGTGATCGGCGAGGAGACTGGTCTGGTCGGCACGCTGCTGATGAGCGGCCTGTTCCTGGCGCTCGCTGTGGTGGGCGTCCGCATCGCCTGCGGCGCCCGCGACCGGTTCTCCGGCCTGATGGCCGCCGGCGTGACGGCATGGCTGATAGGCCAGGCCGTCATCAACATCGGGGCGGTCGTGGGGCTCCTGCCGGTGACGGGGGTACCCCTGCCGTTCGTATCGTTCGGGGGATCGTCCTTGGTGCTCACGCTCTTCGCGGCGGGCATGCTCGGCAACATCGCCCGCCAGCCGTGACGGGGACAGGGCGGCAGCGAGCGTTCGCGGTCATCGCCGGCGGTGGGACGGGCGGTCACGTCACCCCCGCTCTTGCCATCGGCGGGGCCCTGGTCGCCGCTGGCCACCAGCGCGACAGCATCCTCTTCGTCGGCTCCCGCCGAGGGATGGAGCGTGACATGGTCCCGGCGGCCGGCTTCCCCGTCGAGCTGCTGCCCGGTCGTGGCCTCGTGCGCCGCGTCAGCCGGGACAACCTCGGCGCCGCAGCCGGGCTCGCCGTCGCTACCGCCCGGGCCGTGGTCCTGATCCGCCGGCGGCGGCCGGTGGTGCTCGTGTCCGTCGGTGGCTACGCTGCCGCTCCCGCCGCCGTGGCAGCGGTGCTCTGGCGGGTCCCGATCGTGCTGGCCGAGGCCAACGCCGTGCCGGGGGCGGTGCACAAGCTGCTTGCCCGGTTCGCCCGGGCCTCGGCCGTGTCGTTCCCGGACACGCCGCTCCCCCGGGCGGTGGTGACGGGCAACCCGATCCGGGAGCAGATGCAGCACGTGGACCGCAGCCTCCGGGGCCGCCAGGCGGCGCGTGAGGCGCTCGGCTACCCGGCTTCGGCCTTCCTCGTCGCCGTCGGGGGCGGCTCGCTCGGTGCGGGCAGGATCAACGAGGCGGTGCTCGGAGTCGTCGACGCCTGGCGGGAGCGCAGCGACGTGGCCGTCCACCACATCGTCGGTGCCCGCAATGCCGAGGACCTTGCTCGCCGCCGGCCGGAGCTGCCGGAGGCGGGGATCGTCTACCGGCAGGTTCCCTTCGAGGAGCGGATGGACCTGGTGTATGCGGCGGCGGACGTCGCTGTGCACCGCTCGGGGGCGAGCACCGTCGCCGAGCTGGCGGCCGCCGGCCTCCCGTCGGTGCTCGTCCCGCTTCCCCGGTCGCCAGGAGACCACCAGACCCGCAACGCGAGGAGCATGGCGGCGGCAGGCGGAGCGGTGGTCGTCGCCGACGACCGGCTCGACGCCGACCGGCTCGCCGCCGAGCTCGACGACCTGCGAGCCCACCCGGAGCGACTCTCCGCCATGGGCGACGCGGCACGCACCCTCGCGGTCCCCGACGCCGCCCACCGCGTGGCCGCCCTGGTCGAGGAGCAGGCGCGGCGTGGCTGAACGCGTCCAAGGGGCGACCGAGGTGCACCTGCGACCGCAGGACCTGCAGCGAGCTCAGCGGATCCACATCGTCGGGGCCGGCGGGGCGGCGATGAGCGGCCTGGCGACCATCCTCGCCACCATGGGGCATTCCGTCACCGGCAGCGACCGCAGCGACTCCGCCGTCGTGGCGCGGTTGCGCCGTCAGGGGATCCCGGTCAGGGTGGGCCACGACCCCCCCGACCTCACCGGGGCCGAGCTGGTCGCTGCGTCCTCGGCGGTGCCGCGCTCCAACGCCGAGCTCCTCGAGGCGGACCGGCTCTGCATCCCCGTCGTCCGCCGCGCCCAGGTCCTCGCCGCGCTGTGCGCCCTCCGTCGCACGGTCGCGGTCGCCGGCACGAAGGGCAAGACCACCACCACAGCGATGGTGGTGCACATCCTCGAGCAGGCGGGGGAGCGCCCGTCGTTCCTCGTCGGCGGTGAGCTGCGCGGCATCGGCGGCGTCGACGGCGGAGCCCGGTGGGTCGCCGACAGCCAATGGTTGGTCGTGGAGGCCGACGAGAGCGACGGTACGTTCCTCCGCTTGCCGGTCGAGGCGGCCGTGGTCACCAACATCGAGGAGGACCACCTCGACTTCTACGGCTCGATGGACGCCCTCCGACGGGCGTTCAACACCTTCGCCAGCGGAGCCTCGCGCATCCGGGTGGTTGGCGTCGACACACCCGCGTCGTCCGCCCTGGCCGAGCGCCTCGGGGACGTGACGACCTACGGCACCTCGCCGGGCGCGGCCGTCCGGGTAGCCGAGGTCCGCACCGAGCGGGACCGCTCGTCGTTCGTCCTCCAGCCAGGCGGCGGATCCCCGCCTGTCCCCGTCCTGCTTCCCGTGCCCGGGGTCCACAACGTGCGCAACGCAGCGGGTGCGATCGCCGTCACCACCCGGCTCGGGATCACGGTGCGCACCGCCGTCGCTGCCCTCGGCGGCTACCGGCCCGTCGGCCGGCGCTTCGAGTGGCGGGGGGAGCGCGGCGGGATCGCGTTCATCGACGACTACGCCCACGTTCCGAGCGCCGTCACCGCTGCCATAGCGACGGCGCGTGCCGGGGGGTGGGACCGGGTCGTGGCCGTCTTCCAGCCTCACCTCTTCAGCCGGACCGTGGCGCTCGGCCCCGGCATCGGCGCCGCCCTCGCAGCGGCGGACCTTGTCGTCGTCACCGACGTGTACGCCTCCCGGGAGCAGCCGGTCGCCGGCGTTGACGGGCGCATCGTCGCCGATGCCGCCCGGCTGGCCGGCCCCGATATCGAGGTCCGCTACGAGGCCGACCGGCACCGGCTGGCGGAGGCCGTGAGGCCCCTTCTGCGCCCCGGCGACCTCTGCCTCACCATCGGCGCAGGGGATATCACCACCCTGGCCGACGAGCTCCTCACCGAGGAGGCTGCTGCCGGCGAGGCTGCTGCCGGCGAGGCGCCCGACGGTCCGGGCGAATGAGCGCGGCAGGCTTGCCGGCGCCCGCCGGCGGGGCGGCACCCCCTGCCGTCGAAGCGGCGCTCAGCGAGCTCGGGGAGGCGGCGACACGGGACGGGCCTCTTGGGGCTCTGACTACGTACCGCGTGGGAGGCCGAGCGGCGGTGCTCGTGAAGGTGAGGGGCTCGGAGGACCTGCGGCGGGCGGCGGCCGCCGCCGCCGCATCCGGCCTGCCCGTGCTCGTCGTCGGGCGGGGCTCCAACCTCCTCGTGTCCGACGCCGGCTTCGGCGGCATCGCCGTGCTGCTCGACGCCGAGGCGTTCGGGGGCTTGGAGGTGCGCCACGAAGGCGACGACGCCGTCGTGGTCCGGGCCGGCGGCGCCCTCGCCCTGCCCGCCCTGGCGCGCCGCAGCGTCGAGGCGGGTGTGGGGGGCCTCGAGTGGGCCGTCGGTGTCCCCGGCTCCGTCGGCGGGGGAGTGCGGATGAACGCAGGTGGCCACGGCTCCGACGTCGCTGCGTCGCTGCGGTGTGCGACGGTCGTCGACCTCGCCGGCCCGGCGGCCGCCACAGCGCGCGAGCTCGGTCCAGCACAGCTCGCCCACGGCTACCGCCGCTCGTCGATACAGGCATCGCAGGTCGTGACCGGGGCCGATCTTGTCGGGGTGCGGGGTGACCCCGAGCAGGGCCGGGCGACCATCCGCGCCATCGTGGCCTGGCGGCGCGAGCATCAGCCTGGTGGCCAGAACGCCGGCTCCGTGTTCACCAACCCTGTTCCGGCCGGCGACGCCCCGACGCGCAGCGCCGGGGCGCTCATCGAAGCGGCAGGCATGAAGGGCTACCGGCTCCGGACCGCTGAGGTGTCGGCCAAGCACGCCAACTTCATCCAGGCGGACCCAGGCGGCTCCGCCGACGATGTGCACCGGCTGTTGTGGCAGGTGCAGGCCCGGGTGGCGGAGCGCTTTGGCGTCGAGCTCCACACCGAGATCCGTCTGGTTGGGTTCGAATCCTCAACGTCTAGTCGATCGTTAGCTTCTGGAGAGCCTCCCGCATGAGGACGTCGGCACCCGCTCAGCCGGCGGTCGAGGGAGTACTGCCGATTGACCCTCGGATACATCAACGTCGAGTTGAAGTCGAGCATGCGCAGCGGAGACGGAGCCGGAGGGTCCTCCTCGGCCTCCTCATCGTCGGGACGCTGGTGGGGGGCGGGTTCGTCGCGCTGCACTCGTCGCTGCTCGGCGTCAGGCGGGTGGTGGTCGTTGGCCCCGACCAGGCCGGTCCCGCGGCGCTGATGGAAGCGGCCGGCATCCGCCGGGGCGAGCCGCTCGTGGACGTCGCGCCGGGACGCGCGGCGCGACGTCTCGAAGGGTTGCCGTGGGTGAGGACTGCCGTCGTGCGCCGGCACTGGCCTGGCACCGTTCGCATCAGCCTCACCGAGCGCGTCGCCGTTGCCCAGGTGGCCGCCACCGAGGGCGCGCCGGGGCCGGTGGCCCTCGTCGACGTGACGGGTCGGGTGCTCGCCGACGAACCGGCCGAGGTCAGCGGCCTGCCCCTCCTCGCAGGCGTGGGTGGTTCTATACCCGTCGGGGGTTGGCTGCCGGGCTCGCCCGGAGCGCCCACCGGCGCGGGGAGGGGAGCTGCCGGCGGGGTCGCCGGAGCCGGCGCGAGCGGACCAACGCTCGAGGCGGCGCTGGTCCTGGCCGCCGCCCTCGACGCCGACCACCTCTCGGCGACGCGCGTCGATGCCAGCGCCGGCACGGCGATCGCCGTCATCGCCGGCGGGGCCACGACAGTCACCTTCGGCACGCTCCGGGATCTCACTGCCAAGTTGCACGTGCTCCAAGCGCTCGCAGCGTCGGGGGCGTTGCACGACGCCGGCGCGGTGGACCTCGAGGTCGCCGACCGGCCAACAGTGACGCCGAGGGGAGTGCGCGTCGGAGGGGTGGGTGCTGCGTCGGGGGCGGCTCCGACCGGGACGGGCCAAGGGTGAAGGTCTGCATGACCGTCGTGGTGGGATCTGCTCTTGATTCGGGCACCCGGTCGCCAGTACTGTCCGCCGAACGACGCGGGGCCGACGCGCGGACCTTCATGTTGACATTGAGGAAATGGCCGTGGGTTGCCCTCGTTCCTGCATGGCGTACCCTGACCGACGGGTCGGGGCTGCTCTACTCGGAGGCCCACACGATCCCTGCCCGCACCACGGTGCATCGCACTCGACGGCGCCGCGGCGCCGGGCGCGGGCCGAATGCCACAGCCCGCCGCCAGCGTGCCGTCGCCGTGGCCCGTTGGCTGTCCCATCCCAAGCTCACCCCGGCGGCCACGTCCGTCCCGGCCCGTTGATGCGCCCTGGAGGCACCCGCATGCCCGGATCCGCTCAGAACTACATCGCCGTCATCAAGGTCGTCGGGATCGGCGGCGGCGGGGTCAACGCGGTCAACCGCATGATCGATGCCGGGCTGAAGGGGGTCGAGTTCATCGCCGTCAACACCGACGCGCAGGCGTTGCTCATGAGTGACGCAGACGTGAAGCTCGACATCGGGCGACAGCTCACGCGTGGGCTCGGCGCGGGCAGCGACCCGGAGGTGGGTCGTCAGGCGGCCGAGGAGCACAAGGAGGAGATCCAGGAGGTCCTGAAGGGCGCCGACATGGTGTTCATCACCGCCGGCAAGGGCGGTGGGACCGGCACGGGCGGTGCTCCCGTCGTCGCCGAGATCGCCAAGTCCCTCTCCGCCCTCACGATCGGGGTGGTCACCCGCCCGTTCTCGTTCGAGGGCCGGCGCCGCTCGGAGCAGGCGGAGCTCGGCATCCAGCACCTCAAGGCCGCCGTCGACACGCTCATAGTGATCCCCAACGACCGGCTCCTCACGGTGTCCAACGACAAGACCTCGATGGTGAACGCCTTCAAGATGGCTGACGAGATCCTGCTGCAGGGGGTGCAGGGCATCACCGACCTCATCACCACACCCGGCCTGATAAACACCGACTTCGCCGACGTGAAGATGATCATGAGCAACGCCGGCACTGCCATCATGGGCATCGGCACGGCGTCGGGTGAGAACCGGGCGTTGACGGCGGCGAAGCTTGCTATCACCTCACCGTTGCTCGAGGCGTCGATCGAAGGGGCGCGGGGGATCCTGCTCAACATCGCCGGGGGAAGCGACCTGGGCCTCTTCGAGGTCAACGAGGCCGCCGAGATAATCCACGGTGTCGCCCATCCCGACGCCAACATCATCTTCGGCCAGGTCATCGACGATGCCATGGGGGACGAGGTCCGGGTCACGGTGATCGCTGCAGGCTTCGACAACTCGGGTATGGCACCGTCGGCGCGGGGCGGTGGCCTCGGCCTCGGCGAGGACCGGGAGCTCGAGGCGCTGGAGGAGGACGCCCTCGCTGACGACGAGTTCGACGTCCCGGACTTCCTCAAGTAGCCGGCCGCGTGCACGCCGGAGCCGACCGTACGATCGAAGTGGAGGATGTCGCTCGGCGCCTCGCCGAGGTGCGGGCGCGCATCTCCGCGGTCGGGGACCCCGATCGGGTCAGGATCGTCGCGGTCACCAAGGGCTTCGGAGCGGAGGCGGTCCGGGCCGTCGCCGCGGCCGGCCTGCAGGAATGCGGTGAGAACTACGCCCAGGAACTGCTGGCGAAGGCGCAGGTCTCTCCGCCCGGGGTGCGGTGGCACTTCCTCGGCGCCCCGCAGCGCAACAAGATGGCCGCTCTGGGGCCTGTCGTCGCCCTGTGGCAGGCGGTGGACCGCCTGGCGGTGGTCGAGCGGCTGGCCAGGATCGCCCCGGGAGCGCCCCTGCTCGTGCAGGTCGATGTCGTGGGCGCCCCCGGGAAGGCCGGCTGCCCCCCGGATGAGGTGGCCGGCCTCGTCGAACGCTCCCGCCAGCTCGGCCTCGACGCGCGGGGATTGATGGTGGTCGGACCCGCCGGTGACCCGCATGGGGCCCAGGAGGCGTTCGCCAGCGTCGCCGCTCTCGGGCGATCGCTCGGGCTGGCGGAGCTGTCCATGGGGATGACTGATGACTTCGAGGCGGCGGTGGCCGCCGGGTCGACGATGGTCCGGCTCGGTCGGGTCCTGTTCGGTCCGCGACCGGGTCGGACCGCCGCGCGACGATAGGCTTGCTCAACGGAGGGTTCTGAATGGCCGGTTTCATGCGAAAGGCGATGGTGTTCCTCGGGCTCGACGACGAAGAGCTCGACGACTACGACGCCTCCGCTTACGAGCCGGACGTGGCGGTCGCCCCGCAAGGAGCGCGCCGGTACGCGTCCGATGTGGCTGACGTCGCACCTGTCGAGCAGCCTCGCGGCATCCGGCCGCTTCCCCGGGATCCGGTCGACCCGAGCGGTCCGGTGGCCGTTCCGCGGCCGCGGCCGGTCGTCGCCATGCCGGGCGCCAAGGTGCACGTGGTCGCGCCAGCCCGGTTCTCCGACGCCCAGGAGATCGGTGACCGCTTCCGGGGCGGCCAGCCGGTGATCGTCAACCTGCAGACGGGCGAGGACCCGGGGCTGGCGCGGCGGATGATCGACTTCTGCAGCGGCGTGACCTACGCCCTTTCGGGAAGCATGGACAAGGTGGCCGACCAGGTCTTCCTGCTCACGCCCAACAACGTGGAGGTCTCCGCCGAAGAGAAGCGGCGGCTGCGCGACCAGGGCCTGTACCGGTCGTGACCGCCTGATGTTCATCGCCAGTCGGCCGCTCTACGACCTCGGCCAGGTGTACGTGATCATCATGGTCGTCCGGGCCGTCCTGAGCTTCTTCCCCTATTCGGGGGACTCACCCCTCAACCCCGTCCGTCGCGTCGTCACCGTCGTGACCGAGCCCGTCCTCGCCCCGTTCCGGCGCCTCATCCCTCCCGCGGGGGCCATCGACCTGTCGTTCATCGTGGCGTTCATCGTCGTCGAGGTCATCGTCGACACCGTGCTGATCCGCATTCCCTGATCCGGGTGGTCCGCGTCGGGCGCCGCTGCCCCAGCTAGCATCCGGGCGCATGGAGGTCTCCCCGAAGACGTTCCGAGAGGTCGAGTTCCGCGAGAAGCTGCGCGGCTACCACCCGGAGGACGTTGACCAGTTCCTGGAGCAGATGGCCACAGGTGTGGAGGTCCTCCAAGATCGCCTCCGCCAGGCCGTCGAGCGGGCGCAGCGCGCCGAGCAGATGGCCGCCGAGGCAGGCACCAGCGACGAGACCCTGCGACGCACCCTCGTGCTGGCGCAGCGCACGGCTGACCTCGCCGTGCAGGAGGCCCGGGAGCAGGCAGCGCGCATCGTGTCCTCCGCCGAGCAGAGAGCGCAGGCGATGCTCACCGAGGCCGAGGAGCGGGCCCGTAGGCTCCACAACGAGGCGCTCGCCGATGTGCACGCCGAGCTGGGGAAGCTCGAGGCGACACGCTTACGCTCGCAGCAGGAGGTCGACGGGTTGGAGCGATGGGCGGCCGAGCAGCGTGCCCACCTCATAGGAGCCCTCCAAGACGCCCTGGAGATGCTCGACGGCGGGGGGCTGACGAGCCCACCACCGAGGAGCACACCGCTCGAGGCGCCCCGGGCTCCAGCGGCCGGCCGGCCGGCCCCGCTGGCCGACACCACCGGCTCACCGCTCGCTATCGGGGGCTCAGGATCGGCGGCGCCGGCGGCGCCCCCGCCGATGCCAGGGCCGCCCACGGCAACGGCCCCGCCGGTGGGCGACACGTCACCGGCCAGCGGTGCCTCGCCGGTCGGTGGCCCCAGCGGAACCTCCTCGGCTGCCCCCAGCGTGCCGGCGCCGGCCGAGGAAGCCCACGGACAGGGCCCCGTCGACGATCCGCCGTCGGGTGCCGGCACGCCGACGCCCGGCGCCGATGCGGGAGCGTCACGTTCGGAGCAGGACACCGGCGGCCACACCGTCGATGTGGCCAGCCCCAGCGGCTACGGCGTGCCCCGCCCCTCTGACGACGGGTACGAGGGCGGCCCCGACGAGGAGGCGCTGGACAACTTCTTCCACGGCAACGAGTACGGCGACGACCGGCGGTTCGGCGGCAGGCTCCGCCGCCGGCGCTGACGGACCGGCGTCGGGCGGCGTCGGGCGGCGTCGGGCGGAACGAGGCGGCGGGATGCATCGTCGCCAGGCGCGAGCTGGTAGCCGGATGCCCGTCGGTCTCCGGATGGCCGGGCGCGGGCAGAGGGATGCGTAGGTGCTGATGATCTTCGTCACGATGCTGTTGCTGGTCGGCGCAGCGGTGCTCTTGGCGTTCGGCCTGATCAACGACAACCGGGCCTACGTCTACGGCTCCATCGGTTGTGCCGCGCTGGCGGCCGTCGCCCTTGTCCTCTCCAGCCGGCTGCTCCGCCGCCGCTACGAGCGCGCCGTGGCGGCCACGGTCGCGCTCGGCGGTCCCAGCAGGGCGAGCGGTACGCCGGCGGGGAGCTCGCCGGCGGCGCGCTTGCCGGCGCCGTCGGGGGTCATGGACGTGGCACCCGACCCCGTCGCGCCGCAAGCGCAGGGCGAGCCGGCGACGAACGGCGAAGCCGACTACGGGAGCTCGCCGGCCGATTCCCTCCCGGACAGCCCAGCGGTGGCCGGCCCGGATGATCCCCGCGTCGAGCAAGCGATGGCAGGCAGGACCGAAGATCGGCCGGCGCCACTGGCGGTCCCACCCCCATCGCCGGACACAAGCGAGCCCGCCCGATCCTCGCCCACGTCGAGCCACCCGGGCGGCGACGCCGCTGAGGCGGCCTCGACGTGGGTGGACGAGCCCGCCGGTCAGCCGGCGGAGGTGGGGATCGAAGGGGCGGAGAAGGCCGAGGTCGACGTCGAGATCGACGATGTCGAGCTCGGGGAGGACCAGGCGGAGCTCGTCGACGATTGGGAGGAGACTCCCGTCTTCCCCATCGCCGCCTACGACGAGTTGCGGGTCCTCGAGATCGTCCCGCTCCTCGACGAGCTCGACCCCGACGAGCTCGCGGAGGTGCGCGACCACGAGGCGGTCCACCAAGCCCGCGGCATGATCCTCCGTCGATGCGCCGCCCTGCTCGGCGAGCCGGCGTCACCGATGGCGAGGAGGCCCGATCCCCCTGGGCCGCCGGTGACGCCGCCGGTGACGCCGCCTGCTGCCCGGCCGGTTCCGGCCCCGCCCAAGGCGGCGGCGAAGGCGCAGGCCCCCGCCCGGAAAGCGGCGGCAACACCAGCGGGCGGAGCCAACGGCCCGACCAAGCGTGCGCCCAAGGAGGCGGGGCCGGCTGGCAAGGTCGCCAAACCCGCCGGCGAGGCAGTCCGCCCGGCACCGGCACAGGAGCCGGCGGTGGTGAAGCGGCCCGGCGTCAGGCGTGCGGTGGCAGGCGGCAAGGTCACCGACGTGCCGGGTGGCAGCGCGGCGGCCACGACGACGACCAAGGCGCCCGCCACGAAGGCGCCCGCCACGAAGGCGCCCACGACGACCAAGGCGCCCGCCACCAAGCAGACGGCGAAGAAGTCGACCACCAGGAAGCCGACAACAGCGGCCAAGAAGGCTCCGCCGGTCGGGTGACCGACCCGCCCGGGCGCGACCGGGCCTCAGCCGGCCGGGACCCCCCTGAGGTGTATCCACACGACGGCGCCGTCGGGCAACTCGGCCCGGTCGAAGCGGTCGTCGGCGGGGGCGTCACCACCCTCGGCCGCTTCTCCCGACGACACCTCCAGGGTGACGTCGACCGCGAGGGTCTGCTCGGCGATCCAGGGCTTCCAGGAGCGGAGGGCGGAGACGACGGCTTCGGGGCCGCGCACGGCGAGGAGGATCCGGTCGGTGACCGCCAGGCCGACATCCCGGCGCCTCTCCTGCACCCGCCTGACCACGTCGCGCGCCATGCCCTCCGCCTCGAGGGCGGCGTCGGTGTCGGTGTCGAGGACGATCAGGCCGCCGAGCCCCGGCAGGGCCCGGGTCGTCGCCTCCGAGGCGGGCACGAGGCGCAGGTCGAACTCGCCGGCCTCCAACGCGATCCCGCCGACCAGCGCCCGGCGGCCACCGTCGACGAGCTCCCAGTCGCCGGCCCGTGCCGCGGCGGCGACGGTCTGGGTGGCAGGGCCGAGCCGTGGGGCGGCCACCTTGAACACGACCGTCAGCGACCTCGACGCGTACGCGTCGACATCGTCGGTGAGCGCGACCTCCTTGACGTTGACCTCGTCCTTGATCAGGTCGACGAACGGCGCCAGGCGGGCGGCGTCAGGGGCGGCGACCACCAACCTGCGGAGGGGCAGGCGCGCCCGCCGGCCGGCCGCCTTGCGGACCGAGTGGGAGGCGGAGCAGACGTCGCGCACCTGGTCCATGTCGGCGACAAGCGCGGCGTCGGCGGGAAGCTCGGCCAGCGCCGGCCAGTCGGTGAGGTGCACCGAACGGCGGCCGGTGAGGCCCCGCCAGATTGACTCCGTCAACATCGGGAGGAGAGGGGCGGCCACCCGGCACAGGACTTCCAGCACAGTCCCGAGCGTGTCGAAGGCGGCGGCGGTGTCCTCGGCTGCTCCTGCCGCTCCCGAGGTGCCCCAGAAGCGGTCCCGGCTACGGCGGATGTACCAGTTGGTGAGCGCGTCGAGGAACGACTCGACCTGGGCGCACGCGCCGGACAGGTCATAGGCGTCGAGCGCCGATGTGACGCCCTCGACGAGGGCCGCCGACTTGGCGAGCACGTAGCGGTCGAGAACCGCCGGGCTGTCCGTGCGGCCGAGGTTGGCCCGCCGGTCGTCGGCGTTGGCGTAGAGGCTGAAGAAGTACCAGGTGCTCCACAGCGGCAGCAGCGCGGCGCGGACCGCCTCGGTGATGCCGCGCTCGTCGACAGCGGCGTCACCGCCTCGCAGGATCGGTGAAGCCATGAAGTACCAGCGCATCGCGTCGGCCCCGTGCTTGGCGAACATCACATCGGGGTCCGGGTAGTTGCGGAACCGCTTGGACAGCTTCGTGCCGTCGTCGCCGAGCAGGATGCCGTGGGCGAGGCACGTGCTGAATGCGGGACGGTCGAAAAGGGCGGTGGCAAGCACGTGCAGGGTGTAGAACCAGCCACGCGTCTGGCCGATGTACTCGACGATGAAATCGCCGGGGAAGTGGGTGTCGAACCATTCCCTGTTCTCGAAGGGGTAGTGCACCTGGGCGAAGGGCATGGACCCGGATTCGAACCAGCAGTCGAGCACGTCGCTCACACGGCGCATGGTCGATTGGCCCGTCGGGTCATCGGGGTTGGGTCGCGTCAGTTCGTCGATCGAGGGTCGGTGAAGGTCGGTCGGGCGGACGCCAAAATCGCGCTCGATCTCGTCGAGGCTGCCGTACACGTCGACGCGCGGGTACTGCGGGTCGTCGCTCTTCCAGACAGGGATGGGCGAGCCCCAGAAGCGGTTGCGGGAGATGGACCAGTCGCGGGCGCCCGCCAGCCACTTGCCGAACGCTCCGTCCTTCACGTGTGAAGGGACCCACCGGATCTTGTCGTTGTTGGTGAGGAGCCGGTCCCTAATGGCGGTGACGGCCACGAACCACGAACTGATGGCGCGGTACACGAGCGGCGTGTCGCTGCGCCAGCAGTGCGGGTAGCTGTGGAGGTAGCTGTCGGAGCGCACCAGGTTTCCTGCGGCGCGCAGGGCCCGGATGACCGGCTGGTTGGCCTCGAACACCTGCAGGCCGGCGAAATCTGGCACCTCCGCGCTGAAGCGGGTCCGGTCGTCGACGGGGCAGACGACCGGGATGCCGGCGGCGGCGCAGGCGATCTGATCCTCCTCACCGAAGCCCGGCGCCATCTGCACGATGCCCGTGCCCTCATCGGTGCTGACGTAATCCCCGCCGAGCACCACGAAGGCGTTGGGGGTGCCGGCGAAGTAGGGAAAGAGCGGGCGGAATCGCCGGCCCACCAAAGCGTTGCCCTTGACCGTCGCGACGCGCACGGCTCCCTCGAGTTGCGGCTCGTAGGCGTTCAACCGGGCCTCGCCGATCACCACCCGGCGAGCACCGACATCGAGGACGGCGTAGTCGATGCCGGCGCCGACCGCCAGCGCCAGGTTGGAGGGGAGGGTCCACGGCGTGGTCGTCCACGCCCAGACGTCGAGCTCCCCGCGCAGGGCCACCTCCGGCGCGCCGGGATCGGGCTCGACGCTGAACGCGACGGTCACCGCCGGGTCCTGCCGGTCCCGGTAGGCGTTGTCCTGGCGGATCTCGAAGTTGGACAGCGGTGTCTCGCACTCCCAGCAGTAGGGGAGCACCCGGTAGCCCTCGTAGAGCAGGCCCTTGTCGTACAGCTGGCCGAGCGCCCACATGACGCTCTCCATGTAGGAGAGGTCCATGGTCTTGTAGTCGTCGTCGAAGTCCACCCACCGCGCCTGGCGGGTTACGTACCGTCGCCACTCGTGCGTGTAGCGCAGCACCGACGCCCGGCAGAAGTCGTTGAACCGTTCGATGCCGAGCTGGGTGATCGGCCCGCGGCCCGACACGCCGAGCTCCTTCTCGGCCTCGGTCTCCGCCGGCAGGCCGTGGCAGTCCCAGCCGAAGCGGCGCTCCACCTTCAGGCCGCGCATCGTCCGGTACCGGGGGACCACGTCCTTCACGAACCCCGTCAACAGGTGCCCGTAGTGCGGCAGCCCGTTGGCGAACGGCGGGCCGTCGTAGAACACGTACTCCTCGGCGCCCTCCCGGGCGGCGACCGACGCCGGGAAGGTGCCGTCGTCTTCCCATGACGCGATGATCCGCTCCTCGATCTCGGGGAACCGGGGTGAGGAGACGACGTCGGGGTAGGGAGATCGGCCGTCCGGCATGACCACCAGCCTACGGTCAGGCGCCTACCCACCCCGGCGGATTGACGGGAGCACCGGCACGGCCTGCGGTGTTGGCCGGCGCGCGTCGCGGGAACCGGCGTGCTATCTTCCGGCCCCCGCTCCCGTCAGAGACAGGTCAGCGAACATGCCCAGAGCCCAGAAAGCAACGACGGCTGCGACCAAGGCCCCGGCGTCGAAGAGCGGCGCCAAGGCCCAGCCCAAGGCGGCGAGCAAGCGCAGCGGGAGCAAGAACGCCAAGTCGCCGTTCCTGGAAGAGCGGAGCGCCGCTCTCCTGGAGGAGCGCTCCCACTACCTGCGGCAGGCCGAGGAGCTCAAGGCGGAGGCCGACAGCCTCGCCCTCGAGCACGAGCCCGGCGACGTCCAGTTCGACGAGGAGGGTGGTGAGGGCGGTACCTCCAACGTCGACCGGGAGCTCGACCTCGTGCTGTCAGCCCAGGCCCGGGCGGCGATCGAGGAGATCGACCGGGCCCTCGCCAAGATCCAAGCCGGCACCTACGGCATCTGCGAGCGCTGCGGGCAGCCCATCGCCGAGGCCCGCCTCGAAGCCCTGCCCTACGCCGCGCTGTGCGTGGCGTGCAAGAGCGGCGGGCTCTCCTCCCGTCGCTGACGGGCAGCGCGCCCTCCGGACTGGTTGACTGACCCGGTGCACACCGAGGTCGGCCGACAGCAGCGCCGCGAGCGGCGGACCGTTTCGGGCGGGGTGGCGACCGTTCTCGCCGGAGCATCGGTCATCGTCGTCGATCAGCTGACCAAGAGCTGGGCGTTGCGACACACCGTGGTTCCCCACCACGTCGTGTGGACCCTCTGGCTCGAGTTGACGTTCAACCCCGGCGCCGCCTTCGGGCTGGGCCGCGGGGCGACCCCGGTCGTCGAATCGGCCGTCGTGGTGCTGATCGCCCTGCTGGTGCTCGCTGCCCGCCGCAACGCCCGGCGCGGCACGCGCGTCGAGGGTCTCGCCCTCGGCCTGCTCGTCGGGGGGGCCCTGTCCAACCTCGGCGACCGGCTGTTCCGCCACCTCCCCGGCCACCCCGGGGCGGTCATCGACTGGATCGACGCGGCGCAGGTCGGCCGCCGGGAGTACTGGCCCGTGTTCAACGTCGCCGACGCCTGCGTCGTGGTCGGGGCCATCCTCCTCGCCTGGCGGCTCTCCAAGCGCGGCCAGCGGCCGGCATGATCCTGCACGCCCCCGTGGCCGGCACCCTCGACGGGGAGCGGGCCGACCGGGCGGTGGCGCTGTTGACGGGGCTCACGAGGGCGGAGGTCGCCGCCCTCGTCGACGCTGGCGGGGTCCGCCTCGACGGGCGGGTCGTCACGGCCCGCGGCCGCAAGGTGCGGGCCGGGCAGGTCCTCGAGGTCGACAGCCCGGAGCCGGCAAAGGCGGAGGCGCTTGCTGCCGACCCGTCGGTGCCTCTGATGGTCGTGTACGAGGACGGCGACCTGCTGGTGGTCGACAAGCCCGCCGGCGTGGTCGTGCACCCGGGCGCAGGCAACGCCTCGGGCACCTTGGTGCACGGGCTGCTGGCCCGCTACCCCGAGCTCGTCGGGCTGGACGGCGACGCCGACCGGCCCGGGATCGTGCACCGCCTCGACAAGGGGACGTCGGGCCTTCTCGTCGTCGCCCGTACGTCGGAGGCCCGCCGGGCGTTGGTGGCTGCCCTTGCCGGCCACGAGGTCGAGCGCCGCTACGCCGCGCTGGCTGCCGGGGAGGTGGAGGCGGACGAGGGGATGATCGACGCGGCGGTGGGGCGTTCGGCCCGGGACCCGACGCGCTTCGCTGTGCAGCGCGACGGCCGCCCGGCGCGCACCCGCTACCGGGTCGAGGGGCGTTACACGTCGCCCGAGGCGGTCACGTTGCTGGAGTGCCGCCTCGAGACCGGTCGCACCCACCAGATCCGGGTCCACCTCGCTGCCATCGGCCACCCGGTGGTCGGGGACCCCCGTTACGGCGCACGGCGTGTGCCCGCCGTCGCACGGCTGCTCCCACACGACCGACCATGGCTCCACGCGCGAGGACTTTGCTTCCTCCATCCCCGGACCGGCCAGCGATTGCGATTCGAGTCGCCGCTGCCGGAGGACCTCGCCGGCGTGCTCGCCGCCCTCGGCCACTAGCCTGCGCCCCGATGCCCCTGCTACCTGACGACCGGCCCGGCTTCACCCCGCCGCGGCCGGGGCAGGTGCTGCGCCTGGTGCTGCCGTCGTTCGTCGCCAGCGGCGCCCTCGCCGTAGCCGGGCTCGTGCTCGCCCTCGCCGGTCACAGGACGGTCGGTCTCGTGCTCGTCGCTGTCGCGGCCGTCGGTGGCCTGGCCATGCGCGCCGTGCTCGTCTACCGGGCGCAGCTGCGGAACCGGCCGCCGGACATCTAGCTCCAGCTAGCCAGACCGACGCGCGTTCGCGCCCTTCCTCACTCAGCGTGCTCGGCGGTCGACCTGCCCGACGAAACTTTGGAAGCGCGTTGTCGCTGGGCACCGACAAGCTTCCAAGGTTTGCGGCCGAGGACCGGCGACGACCGCTGCGGGTGGTGGTGGCGCCGGGGTGGTGGCGCCTGGGTGGCGGCGCCGGGGTGGTCGGCTCGGCGCCCGGGCCTGGGTGCGGCCTCGCTAGCGCAGGCGGCGCACGGCCAGTTCGGGATGGGGCGTCGGGCGCTGGACGCACAGCCGCATGCCCGCCACCGCCGCGGCGCCGGCGCCCACCACCACCGGCTCGAGGTCGAGGTGGGTGACCTCCGGGCGGTCCTCGACGAGCCGTCCCACCCGCAGCAGCAGCCCCTCGACGGCGGTGGTCTCGCCCGCCGACCACGGCCGCCCGTCGGGGCGGTGCAGCCCGAGCACCTCGCTACGCAGCTCGGCGGCATCGATGTCGGTGAGCGGCAGGATGCGGCTCGCCCGGGTCCGCACCGGCTCGCCGAGGCGCCCGCAGGCGCCGAGGGTCACCAACGGCCCGAGCTCGGGGTCCTGCGCCACCCCGACGGCGATGTCCCAGCCGGGCGGCGCCGACGCCTGGATCAGCACGGGACCTCTCGGTGCCAGCTCCGCCCAGGCGAGGCGGACCGCCTGCGCCTCGGGGAGCCACAGGCGGATGGACTGCCGGTCCGGCTTCGTCAGTGCCGACCCGGGGTCGACGAGGGCGACGACCGGGTAGCAAAGAGCCTCCGCGGCGCCCACGGCGTCGTCGGCGCCGGTGACCCGGCGGGAGGGGAGCAGCCCGATGCCGTACGCCGCCGCCACGGCGGCCACCGCTGGCCTGTCGAGCCACGTGCGGGCGCTGGAGGCGAGGGCCGCCTCGACGACGGCTTGCGCCGCCGCAGCGTCCACCGTCAGATCGGGGAGGGTGCCGGCCGGCCGGCGGCGCCACAGGGCGTAGTCGGTGACCCGGCCGAGCGCCCGCGCCGCCGACTCGGGGAAGGCGAATGACGGCACCCCGCCGGCCAGGCGCCCCCGGCGCCCGAGCAGGCTGCCGACGACCGGTTTGGCCGGCGCCGCCTGCCGGGCCGTGGCGATGGCGCCGGCGACGTCGCCGATCGGCGCCGCCAGCAGGCTCGTGTACAAGGCGATGCCAGCGTCGACGCCATCGTCGGCGAGGGCGACGGCGAGGGCGCGGCCGAGGGTGGCGGGGGTGGCGTCGGGCGGGAGGTCCACGGGGTTGGCGACCTGCGACGGGTCGGGGAGCACCGACCGGAGCTGTTGCTGGGTCCTGGCCGACAGCTCCACCACCTCCAGGCCGGCGGCGCGGGCCGCGCCGGCGGCGAGGGCACCCGGCCCGCCGCCGCTGCCGATGATGGCCACACGGCGGCCGGCGGGGAGCGGCTGGCTCGCCAGGACCTGGGCCACGTCGAGCAGCTCCTCGAGCGTCTCGGTCCGGATGACCCCGGTCTGGCGGAACAGGGCGGCCACCGCCCGGTCGTCGCCGGCGGGCCCCGTGGCCGGCGTCGGGTCGCCGGGTGCCGGCGTCGGGTCGCCGCTCTTCACCGCGACGACGGGCTTGTTGCGTGCGACCCGCCGGGCGATCCGGGCGAAGGTGCGGGGGTTGCCGAAGGTCTCGATGTACATGCACACGACCGTCGTTCGCCCGTCCCCGTCCCAGTACTGGAGCAGGTCGTTGCCGCTGATGTCCGCCTTGTTGCCCGTCGAGACGAACGTCGACACCCCGAGACCCCGGCGGTTGAGCTCGTCGAGCAGCACCACCCCGAGCGCCCCCGACTGGGCGATGAAGCCGATCCCGCCGGCGGGGGGCATGGCGGCGAAGGTCGCCGCCAGCCGGACACCGGGGTCGGTGTTGAGGACGCCCATGCAGTTGGGCCCGACGAGGCGCATCCCGTTGCGGCGCGCTTCGGTGACGAGGCGCCGCTCCGCCTCCCGCCCGGCGTCGTCCCGGTCGGCGAAGCCCGAGGAGATCACGACCAGACCCCCGACGTGCTTGCGGACGCACTGCTCGACCACACCGGGGACGGCGTCGGCGCGGACGGCGACGACGGCCAGCTCGACGGTGTCGGGTATGTCCAGGACGCTCCGGTACGCCCGCACGCTGCAGACGTGCTCGGCCTCCGGGTTGACGGGGTACACCGGGCCGTCGAACCCGCCGGAGAGGAGGTTGCGCACCAACTGGTGGCCCAGGGTGCCCTCCCGGCGGCTGGCGCCGATCACGGCGACGCTGCGCGGCGCCAGCAGGCGCCGCACCGAGCGGGCCGTGGCCGCCCGCTCCCGGTCGTGGGCGAGCGCCAGGGAGGCCTCCGTCGCCACGATGGGGAAGGCCACCCGGATGACGCCGTCGGCGAAGGTCCGCTCGTCGTCGAAGCCTGCCTTGTGGAACACCCGGAGCATGCGGCTGTTGCCGGGGAGGGTGTCGGCCACGAATCGCGAGATGCCTGCCGCCCGGGCGAAGGTGACCAAGTGCTCGAGCAGCACCGTCCCCAACCCCCGGCCCTGGTGGGCGTCGTCGACGAGGAAGGCGACCTCCGCCTCGCCGCCCTCCCCGGCCCGGGAGGGGAGGTGCTCGTAGCGGCCGACGGCGATGATGTCGTCGCCGAGCAGCGCAACCAGGGCGAGTCGGTCGACGTAGTCCACGTTCACGAACCGCTCTAGCATCTGAGGCGACAGCGTTGTCACAGGGCTGAAGAACCGGAAGTAGATCGTCTCCGCCGACAACCGGCCGTGCAGGGCTTCGATCGCCGGGCCGTCGGTCGGCCGGATCGGCCGGACGTGGACGGTACCGCCGTCGCGGAGGACGACGTCCCACTCCCAGCGCTCCGGGTAGGCCGGGGCGTCGATGGCGGTCACCTCAGCCGACAGGGGCGACCGGTGCGGCCGGCGCCAGCGGCAGTGATGCCTCCAGGGCGCCACCGGCGGTGCGTCGCACCATGTCTGCCAGCGTGAAGGAGTCGAGGTGGTGGCGCATGTGCTCGCCGACCTCCGCCCACAGGGCGAGCAGGGCACACTGGCCTTCGTGGTCGCACGCCCCGTTCTGGTGCGGCTCGCCAAAATCGCCGGCGACTATCGGCCCGTCGACGGCGCTCACGATCTCCCCCAGGGTGATTGCCTCGGCCGGACGGGCCAGGACGTAGCCGCCACCGACGCCGCGCTTGGAGCGCACCAGGCCGGCGCCCTTCACGGCCAGCAGGATCTGCTCGAGGTACGGCTGGGGCAGACCGGTTCGCAGCGCGATGTCGCGCACCGACGTGGGCTGCTCGTCGGCGTGCAGGGCCAGCGACAGCAGCGCCCGGCTCGCGTAGTCGCCGCGCGTCGAGACCTTCACGGGCCCATGGTAGGCGCCGGGTCGGTAGCGTCGGCCGGATGTTCCCCCCCGCCCCGACCCTCCCCGCCTACGGTGGCGCGTGCCTCTCCGGCCTCCTGCCGGCGCTGCTCGCCGCCCCCGGTGAGCGTCCCGCCTGGGTGCCCGAGCCGGCGGCCGACGCCCGCCAGGTCCTGCTCCTGGTCCTCGACGGCCTCGGGTGGGAGCAGCTCCAGGCGCGCCCGGCACTGGCGCCGACCCTGGCGGCCATGGCGGGCGGGCCGATCACCTCGGTCGCTCCCACCACCACGGCGACCGCCCTCACGTCGATCTCGACGGGGCGGGCGCCGGCCGACCACGGCGTCGTCGGCTACCGCGTCCGGGTCGTCGGCCCCCAGGGTGAGGAGGTGATGAACGTGCTGCGCTGGACCACGGCGTCGGGCGACGCCCGGGGTTTCGTGGCACCGGAGACGTTCTCCTCCGCCGAGCCCTTCGGTGGGCGGAGGCTGCCGGTCGTGAGCCGGTCGAAGTTCAACGGCTCCGGGTTCTCCGTGGCCCACCTCCGCAACGCCGTCAACCGCAGCTGGCATCTCCCCTCCGGGATGGCGGTGGAGGTGGCTGCCGCCCTGGCCGAGGGTGAGGCGCTGGTGTACGCCTACTACGACGGGATCGACACGGTCGCCCACGCCGCCGGCCTCGGCGCCCACTACGACGCCGAGCTCCGCTGGACCGACCGCCTCGTCGCCGATCTCCTCTCCCTGCTCCCACGAGGCGCCGTGCTGGTGGTGACCGCCGACCACGGCCAGGTGGAGGTGGGGGGCGGGGCCACCGCCCTCGACCGGGCGGTCCTCGATGGCGTTCGCCTGATGTCGGGGGAGGCCCGGTTCCGGTGGCTCCACGTCCGCGACGGTGCCGCCGGCGACGTGCGGGCGGCAGTCGCCGAGCGCTACGGGGCCGAGGCCTGGGTGCGCACGCTCGACGAGCTCGATGCCGACGGGTGGTACGGCGGCCGGCTCGGTCCCGTCGTGCGCGAGCGGCTCGGGGACGTGGCCCTCGTCCCGTTCCGGCCGGTTGCCTACCTCGAGCCCGACGACGACGGCGAGGCGCGCCTGGTGTGCCGCCACGGCTCGCTCACCGCCGGCGAGGTGCTGGTGCCCCTGCTGGCCGCCGCCGGCGTCGGGGCGAGTAGTGGCGGGGTGGTGGGCAAGCCTTTCCGGGAGAGGCAGACTGGAGGCATGTCCCCAGAGGAGCGGTTGCCGTCAGAGCTCGTGATCGTGCATGGCCCCGGCCCGGACCAAGATGGTGAGAACGCTGTCAACGAGATGGTCGAGCAGCCGGCGAAGATCATGCGGATCGGCTCGATGATCAAGCAGCTCCTCGACGAGGTGCGCCAGGCGCCTCTCGACGAGGCGAGCCGCACCCGCCTGCGTGACGTCTACGACACTTCGGTCAAGGAGCTGGCGAGCGGCCTGTCCCCGGACCTGAGGGAGGAGTTGGAGCGCCTGACGCTGCCCTTCGGCGAGGAGGGCGTGCCGAGCGAGAGCGAGTTGCGCGTCGCCCAAGCCCAGCTGGTCGGATGGCTCGAGGGCCTGTTCCACGGCATCCAGGCGACCCTGTTCGCCCAGCAGATGGCCGCCCGCAACCAGCTCGAGGAGATGCGCCGGCGCAGCCTGCCGGCCGCCCCCGAAGACCGGGCGGCCCAGCCGGGGGGCACCTACCTGTAGCGCTGGAGCGCTTCGCGGATCACTGCCACCAATCGGCTGCGGTCATGGACGACGTCCCACCAGGTGTAGACGAGCAGTTGCTGGCCGCCGAGCCGCACCTCCACCCAGGATCTCTACGGCACACGGGTGGGCGCGCTGGCCGGCGCCACCCCGACCCGCCCGTACAGCGTGGTCCGCTGCTGCAGCGGGCGGCCGAGGGGCTCGACGATCCGCCTGAAGTCCTCGGGGGTCATCAGCTGCCCGTGCGTGGCGCCGGCGGCGCGTGAGATGTTCTCGTCCATGAGGGTGCCGCCGAGGTCGTTGCAGCCGGCGGCGAGCAGCTGGGGGATGGCGTCGGGACCGAGCTTCACCCACGACGCCTGGACGTTGGGGATGGCGCCGGCGTAGGCGATGCGCCCGACGGCGTGGATGAGGACCGCCTCGCGGAACGTCGGGCCACGCCGGGACCGCTTCTGGAGGTAGATGGGTGTGGCCATGTGGACGAACGGGAGGGGCACGAGCTCCGTGAACCCGCCGGTCTCGCGCTGGAGCGCCCGGGTGCGCAGGAGGTGGCGGGCCCAGTGCACGGGCCGCTCGACGGCGCCGAACATGATCGTCACGTTGGATCGCAACCCGACGGCGTGGGCGCTGCGGTGCGCCTCGAGCCACTCGTCGGTGCTGACCTTGTCGGGGCAGAGCACCGCCCGCACCTCGTCGTCGAGGATCTCGGCGGCGGTGCCGGGGAGTGACCGCAGGCCGGCGTCCTTCAGCCGGCGCAGGTAGGAGGTGAGCGGTTCGCCGAGCCGGCGGGCGCCCTCGGTGACCTCGAGCGCCGTGAAGCCGTGGATGTGGATTGTCGGGGACGCCGCCCGGACAGCCCTGATGACCTCGAGGTAGTAGTCCCCGTCGAACTTGGGGTGGATGCCGCCCTGCAGGCACACCTCGGTGGCGCCGAGCTTCTCGGCCTCGGCGACGCGGCGGCCGATCTCGTCGAAGTCGAGCAGGTAAGGGTCTCCTCGGAGGTTGAGTGACAGCGGCCCCTTGCTGAAAGCGCAGAAACGGCACTTGAAGGTGCAGACGTTGGTGTAGTTGATGTTGCGGTTGACGACGTAGGTGACGGCGTCGCCCGCCTCCCGGCGGCGGATCTCGTCGGCGACCAGAGCGACCGCCCGCACCTCGGGTCCCCGAGCCCCGAAGAGGGTGACGAGCTCTTCCTCGCCGAGCTCCTCGCCGGCGAGGGCGCCGGCGAGGACCTCCCCGACGGCGCCGCCTGCCGACGGGCGCGCCCCCGGCACGACCAGCACCGGCGGGGGGGTGTCGCCTCCTGAGCACCAGGCCTCGAGGTCCCGGCCGAGGCCCTCGGCGTCCGAGTGGTCGAGGACCGGGAACCGCATGGCCGGGTCGAGCCAGCGCTCGGCTCGAGCCGCGAACGACGGGTAGACGGTGAGGCGGGGCGCCAGCGTGCGGCCCCGTTGCTCGGTGGCGGTGCGGAGGGCCTCGATGGCCGGCCAGGGGCGTTCGGGGTTCACGTGGTCGGGCGTGATCGGGGAGACCCCGCCCCAGTCGTCGATGCCGGCGTCGAGCAGGGCAGCGAAGTCGTCGGAGAGGTTGGGCGGCGCCTGCAGGTGGATGGACGGGGGGAGGAGCAGGCGGGCCGCGGCGATGGTCCGCAAGTAGTCGTCGTCGCCGGGGGCGGGGGTCGCGTGCATCGCCGTGCCGGGCTTGGGCAGGAAGTTCTGGACGATCACCTCCTGCACGTGACCCCACCGCCCGTGGGCGGCAGCGATGGCATCGAGGGAGCGGACCCGGTCGGCGAAGGTCTCGCCGATGCCGACGAGGATGCCCGTGGTGAACGGGATGGAGAGCGCGCCGGCGGCTTCGAGGGTCGCCAGGCGGCGGGCCGGGGTCTTGTCGGGCGAACCCCGGTGGGCGGCCAGGCCGTCGACGAGGACCTCGAGCATCATGCCCTGCGAGGCGGTGACGGGCCGCAGGGTGGCGAGCTCCTCGGCGGACAGCGCGCCGGCGTTGGCGTGGGGGAGCAGGCCGGTCTCGTCCCGTACGGCCGCGCACGCCGCCGCCAGGTACTCGACGGTCGACGAGAAGCCCTCCGACGCCAGCCACCGGGCGGCCACCGGGTAGCGCTGCTCGGGGCGCTCGCCGAGGGTGAACAGCACCTCGTGGCATCCAGCCGCCGCCCCCCTGCGGGCGATGGCGAGCACCTCTTCGATCGTGAGGAACGGCGAGGCGACGCGGGCAGGCGCCTTGGCGAAGGTGCAGTAGCCGCAGCGGTCCCGGCACAGCTCGGTCAGCGGCACGAACACCTTGGGCGAGAAGGTGGTGCGGGTGCCGAAGGCGGTGTCGCGAACCGCTCGCGCCGCCGCCATGAGCTCGTCGAGAGGAGTGGCGGCCAAGCCGCCCGGGCTGAGATCGAAGGTCACAGGACCGACGCTACCGAAGGCGGGCCGCCGGGCGAGCGCCGCCGCCGGGCGAGCGCCGCCGCCGGCGGCGGCGAGCCACGGAGGGGTGCTGGAGCCGACGGCCCGGCGCGCTAGCCTTCCCCGCGAGGAATCACACCGGTGTAAGCCTGTCCACAGGCCCGTCCACAGCTCCTGTGGATCACCGTGGTCGGGACGCCGAGCGAGGAGGAGAATCGGCTGTGGCGGCCTCGTTCACCCATCTGCACCTTCACACCGAGTTCTCGATGCTCGACGGTGCGGCCCGGGTGAGCGAGGTGGTGGCCAAGGCCGCGTCCGACGGCCAGCCGGCGATCGGCATCACCGATCACGGCAACATGTACGGCGTCCTCGACTTCTACAAGGAGGCCCGCAACGTCGGCATCAAGCCGATCATCGGCACCGAGGCGTACATGGCCAGGGAGAGCCGCCACGAGCGCCCCGCCCGCCGGGGCCGCATCGACGACGGTGGGGGCGACGGTGAGGGGGGGGCCAAGCTCTACTACCACCTGACGCTGCTCGCCGAGTCCGACGTCGGGTACAAGAACCTGCTGGAGCTGTCGAGCGAGGCCTACCTCGACGGTTACTACATCAAGCCCCGGGTCGACTGGGACATGCTGGCCGCCCACCACGAGGGTCTCATCGCCACGACCGGTTGCCTCGGCGGCGTCGTGGCGCAGGCGTTGCTCGGTGGCCAGGCCGACAAGGCGACCGAGCTCGCCGCCCGGCTGCAGGACATATTCGGGCGCGACAGCCTGTTCATCGAGCTCCAGGACCACGGCCTGGCCGAGCAGCGCCGCACCAACCCTCAGCTGTTGGAGATCGCCGAGCGCATCGGCGCTCCACTGCTGGCCACCAACGACAGCCACTACACCGACCGGGGCGACGCTGTCGCCCACGACGCCCTGCTCTGCGTGCAGACCGGGTCGGTCATGGACGACCCCAAGCGGTTCAAGTTCGACGGCGAGGAGCACTACCTGAAGACGGCCGCCGAGATGCGCCAGCTGTTCGCCGAGGTGCCCGAGGCGTGCGACAACACCTTGTGGGTCGCCGAGCGGGCCGACGTCGAGATCGAGTTCGGCAACCCCAAGCTTCCGAGCTACCCCCGGCCGGCGGGCTTCGCCACGGCCGACGACTACCTGCGCCACCTGGCGTTGCGGGGTGCCGGCGATCGCTACGGGTCCCCCGTCCCCGGTGAGGTCGTCGAGCGGCTCGACTACGAGCTCGGGGTCATCTCCTCCATGGGGTTCTCGGACTACTTCCTCGTCGTCTGGGACCTGATCGACCACGCCCGGCGTCAGGGCATCCGCGTCGGGCCCGGTCGGGGCAGCGCAGCCGGCTGCTGCGTCGCCTACTGCCTGCGCATCGTGGACGTCGACCCGATCGCCCACGGCCTCATCTTCGAGCGGTTCCTCAACCCGGGCCGCAAGCAGATGCCGGACATCGACATGGACTTCGACGAGCGGTTCCGGTCGGAGATGATCCGTTACGCCGCCGAGAAGTGGGGCTGGGACCACGTGGCCCAGATCGTCACGTTCTCGACGATCAAGGCCCGAGCGGCGGTGCGCGACGCGGCGCGGGTGCTCGGATACCCCTACGGCGTCGGCGACCGCGTCGCCAAGGCGATGCCCCCTCTCGTCATGGGCCGGGACACCCCGCTGTGGGCGTGCATGGAGGAGCACCCCAAGTTCGCCGACGGCTTCAAGGCGGCCGTCGAGCTGCGGGAGATGTACCGCGCCGACCCGGACGTGAAGCGGGTCGTCGACGTCGCCCGCGGGCTCGAGGGGCTCCGCCGCCAGGACGGCATCCACGCCGCCGCCGTGGTGATCTCCGCCGAGCCGCTGACCGAGCACCTCCCCATCCAGCGCAAGCCGGAGGCCGGCGGCCGGCCCGAGGACGCCCCCATCGTCACCCAGTATGAGATGCACGGCGTGGAGGAGCTCGGCCTGCTCAAGATGGACTTCCTCGGGCTGCGCAACCTGTCGGTGATCGAGCGCACCCTCGACCTGATCGAGGCCAACACCGGCGAGCGCCCCGACATCGACCGCCTGCCTCTCGACGACGGTCCGACCTTCGAGATGCTCCGGCGGGGGGAGAGCATCGGCGTGTTCCAGCTCGAGGGCGGGCCGATGCGAGCCCTGCTGCGAGCGCTGGCGCCGACCGACTTCGCCGACGTGGCCGCCCTCAACGCCCTGTACCGGCCGGGCCCGATGGCCCACAACATGCACTACGACTACGCCGACCGGAAGAACGGGCGGAAGCCGGTCACCTACCTCCATCCCGACCTGGAGCCCGTGCTCGCCGACACCCAGGGGCTGATGATCTACCAGGAGTCGATGATGCGGGTGGCCCAGAAGGTGGCCGGCTACACCCTGGAGGAGGCCGACAACCTCCGGAAGGCAGCGGGCAAGAAGGTCCGCGAGATCATGGCCAGGGAGCGGGAGAAGTTCGTGGCGGGCTGCGAGCGCACCGGGTACGGCCGCCAGCTGGGGACGCAGCTGTTCGACATGATCGAGCCGTTCGCCGACTACGCCTTCAACAAGAGCCATGCCTTCGGCTACGGGCTCGTCATCTACTGGACGGCCTGGCTCAAGGCCAACCACCCCGCCGAGTACCTCGCAGCGCTCCTCACGAGCGTCAAGGACGACAAGGACAAGACGGCCGTCTACCTCGCCGAGTGCCGCGCCCTCGGCATCGAGGTCCTCGTGCCCGACGTCAACGTCTCGATGTCGGAGTTCACCGCCGTGCGTGGCGGCGGCGTACAGGGAAACGGCGTCATCCCCTTCGGCCTGTCCGCCATCCGCAACGTCGGGGAGGGCCTCGTCGAGCGGATCATCGCCGAGCGGGAGGCGGCGGGGCCGTTCACCGACTTCTACGACTTCGCCCGCCGGGTCGACCCCGTGGTCCTCAACAAGCGCACGGTCGAGTCGCTCGTCAAGGCGGGGGCCTTCGACTCCCTCGGGCACCCGAGGATGGGCCTCTGCCAGGTCTTCGACCAGATCGTCGACCGCACCCTCGCCCGCCGACGAGAGCAGGACCAGGGCGTGATGAGCCTTTTCGGGGACTTGGGCGACGGGGACGGCGACGGCGGCTTCGACGACGCCCGGGTGCCGATCCAGGCGGTCGAGTTCGACAAGAGCCAGCGGCTCACCTTCGAGAAGGAGATGCTCGGCCTCTACATCTCCGACCACCCGCTGCTCGGCCTCGAGGCCGCCCTCGGGCGCCACGTCGACGCAACGATCAACGACCTGCGGGACGAAGCGGCGACGAGCGGCGTCGACCGGGGCGAGCCGCGCTGGGTCGGCGGGGTCGTCACCGGCCTGGCGCGCAAGTACACCAAACGGGGTGAGCTGATGGCGACGTTCGTGCTCGAGGACCTCCAGTCCGCGATCGAGGTCTGGGTGTTCCCCCGGACGATGTCCGACGTCGCCCACCTGCTCGCCGACGACACCGTCGTCTGCGTGAAGGGGCGGCTCGACACCAGGGACGACCAACCCAAGCTCGTCTGCCTGGAGGTGAGGCGCCCCGAGCTGGTCGCCGGGGCCGAGCCCCTGCACCTGCAGCTTCCGGTCCAGGCGCTCACCGAGGACCGCGTCGACCGGCTGAAGAAGGTCCTCGGCGACCACCCGGGGGAGTCCCCGGTGCTCCTGCACGTCGGCACCAAGTGCCTCCGCCTGGACGCCGCATGGGGGGTGGACGCCAGCACCGGACTGCTCGGCGAGCTACGGGTGCTCCTCGGCCCGGGGTGCCTTTGGAACGGAGGGGCCGCGAGCGCCTAAAATGGCGCGGTCAGGCTGGTAGGTTCGAGGAGGGTAGTCGCCGATATGCCTCTGGACGTCGAGACCAAGGACTGCACCGCCCTCTCCGACGGCGAGTTGGCCGAGATGGCGGACCTGGTCACGGACGGCCCGGCCGGGTTCGGCATCGGGTTGCTCTCCAAGCAGGCCGAGGAGTGGGTGCTGATCACCCAGGTGCGCGAGGCCGGCAAGCTCCTCGGCTTCTCGTTCTGCACCCTCGAGCGCATAGGCGGTACCCCGTGCCTGCTGTGGGGGCTGGCGTCGGTGCGCCGCAACGCCAGGCGGGACAAGGTGCTGGAGGCGTTGACCGCCGGCCAGTTCCGCCGTGCGGTGCTGGCCTTCCCCGACGAGGACGTGCTCGTCGGCACCCGCTTCATCGACCCCGGCGCCTTCGTGGCGTTCAGGGGGCTCGAGGAGGTCTGTCCCCGGCCCGGTCACAAGCCTTCCGGCGAGGAGCGGGCGTGGAGTCGCCGCCTCGCCAAGCGCTTCGGGGCGGAGGGCCGCATCGACGACCGGGCCTTCGTGGTGACCGGCGACGGCGCTGTGACGGGGGTGTTCGACTTCTCTGCCACCAAGCCCGAGACCGTCGCTCCGGAGGTCGCGTCCTTCTTCGCTCCCCTCGACGCCGCCCGCCACGACGTGCTCGTTGCCTTCGGGTGGGGCATGGCGGAGGATCTCGCCTCCCGCTACGGCTCGTAGCGGTCCCCCCACGAGCAGCTCTTCCGCCGAGCCGCCTGGCGGTCGGACGCGGCTCAGGCGGCGATCCGACGTCGTGCGAGACGATCAGGATGGTGGCGCCGTCGCCCGCAGCCGCGTCACCAGCCCTCAACCTGAGCGGTCGTGGGCAGCCGGCTGGGAGGACCATGCACCAGCGTGCTCCCGCCGGCAGGCGGGCCGACCGGCGCCGGCCTCAGGGGTGGGGCAGGACCGCCTCGACGACCTTGTGGCAGTGCCCGTCGATCGGGGGGGTGAGGGCTACGAGCAGGCGGGTGCGCCGGGCGGTGACCAGGTTGCGCTGCCCTGCGCTGTCCATGACCCCGGCCAGCCGGCGGTCGAGGCAGGGCAGCTCCCGTTGGATGCCGAGCCAGGGGAACCGGCAGGCCAGGTACGAGCTGTCCCGGTGCAGGTGGACCGGTCCGAGGGGCTCGACGAGAGCGATGGACGGATGATCGGCGCGCCGCTCCCAGAACGGCACGGTCGGCCCGTGGCTGGACAGCAGCGGGGCGTCGGCCGGGTGCAGCAGCGGCCGGAGGAGCTTCTCGACGCGCCGGGCGGGCATGCGGCCGGCGGGTTGGGGGGGCCCGGCGAGGACGAGCGCCTCCGGTTGGGCGGGGTCGGGGACCGCGTCGGCGTCCCCGTCCGCCCCGGCGCCGAGGGTCACATCCACGACGTCGTAGGCCCGGGGGCGCTGCCCCGGCACCGCCGGCGACCAGGCCCGCACGAGGACCCCCGTGTCGAGGTCGACGCCGGCGCAGTAGGTGGCGTCGGCGGCGAGGACCATGAGCGAGAGGGTCGTGCCCGGTTCCGGGTGGAGCCGAGGAACGTCGGTACGTACGACCCGGAAGTCGGGAGCGGTGATCGCCGTCATCGCCTCGCCATCCTTGCCTCCGCCGGGCCGCCGGTGGTGGATGGTGGTGGACGGCAGGTCCAGCGAGGGGTAGGGCAGGCCGGCACCGAGGTCCGATGCCGTCGCCCGAGGTGGGTGGGGGAGGGCGGGGACTTTCCTCGTGGTGCCGTCTACACCGCCCATTCTTCGAGCTCCTCCTCCAGCTCCTCCGGCGTTGCCACGGGCGCCTTGCATGTTGAGTCCCGACACACGAACGCCAGCCCGGCGGTGTCGGCGCCGTCCCGCCCCGCCCACAGCGGCGAGGCGTAGGGCTCTCCCCACGCCAGCACCGTCCCCGGCCGGTAGCCGGCCGACGCCACCGCCACCAGGTCGGGGCGCGCCCCGGTCACGACCACCTCGGTCAGCCCGGTCGTGTCCAGGTCGGCCACCGCCACGAGGCCGGTGAACGCCGCCGGCGCCTTCGCCAGGGCCGGTCCCATGGCGCTGACGACGTTGCGGCCGGCAGCGAGGAAGCCCTCGTTGCCGGTCAGGGTCCCGAGCCGCAGCAGCGCTCCGGCGGCCACCGACTGGGTTGACGGCACTGCCCCGTCGTAGGTGTCCTTGGTCCGGGCGACGAGCCTCTCGCTGTCCCACCCCGCCGTGTGGAACCCGCCGGCCTCGTCATCCCAGAACAGCCCCACGAGGGCGTCGGCCGCGGTGGCGGCCTGCTCGATCCACCGGGCCTCCCCGGTCGCCTCAGCCAGCCTGGTGAAGGCCTCGACGAGCCAAGCATGGTCCGAGGCGTACGCCGGGTGGCGGGCCCGGCCGGCCTGCCAGCTGCGCATCCACCGACCTTCGGGGCAGAGGGCGTCGGCGAGGAACTCGGCGGTGTCGCGGGCGGCGGCCACCCATTGGGGGCGGCCCATGAGCCGGCCCGCCTCGGCCAGGGCGGCGACGGCCATCGCGTTCCACTCGGTGAGCACCTTGGCGTCGAGGCCGGGCCGGACCCGGCCCTCGCGCCGCTCGTACAGCGTCGCCCGGGCGGCCTCGACCTCAGGCGGGCGGGCCAGCACGCCGCGCTCGGGGCGCCACAGGACGTTGCGGCCCTCCCAGTTGCCGGCGGGCGTGGCGCCGTACCACTCGGCGGCGTCGCCACCGGCGTCGACGAGCTCCTCGTAGGACCACACGTAGAAACGGCCCTCCTCGCCCTCGCTGTCGGCGTCCTCGGCCGACGACAGGCCGCCGCCGGGCTGGCGCATCGGCGGGCGCAGCAGGTAGGCGACCGTCTCCTCCACGACCTGGCGGTAGTGGGTCTCGCCCGTCGCCGCCCAGGCGCGGGCGTACAGCCGGGTGAGCAGCGCGTTGTCGTAGAGCATCTTCTCGAAGTGGGGGACCAACCACCGCCGGTCGGTGGCGTAGCGGGCGAACCCCCCTCCGATGTGGTCGTAGATGCCGCCGGATGCGATGGCGTCGAGGGTCGTGGTGAGGGCGGCGGCGATGTCGTCGCGGCCGGTGCGGTCCCACGCCTGCAGCAGCAGCTCGAGGATAGGTGGCTGCGGGAACTTGGGTGCCTGGCCGAAGCCGCCCCACTCCGGGTCGAAGCGCGACAGGAGAGCGTCGGCCGTGGCGGCGAGCAGCGCGGGGGAGCGGGCGGCGCGCCCGTCGCCGTCGGCCGCCCAGCCGAGCGACGGCAGGTCTGTCCCCCGCCGGACGGCGTCGACGAGCCGGCCGGCGTCGTCGCCCAGCTCCTGGCGCTTGGTGCGCCACGCCTCCCCCACCCGGGCGAGCAGCTCGAGGAACTGCGGCTTGGGGAAGTAGGTCCCGCCGAAGAAGGGGCGCCCGTCGGGCAGGAGGAACACCGTCATCGGCCAGCCGCCCCCGCCGGTGATGGCCTGCACCGCCTCCAAGTAGACGGCGTCGACGTCGGGGCGTTCCTCACGGTCGACCTTCACCGCCACGAAGTGCTCGTTGACCGCGGCGGCGACGTCGGGGTCCTCGAAGGACTCGTGGGCCATCACGTGGCACCAGTGGCACGCGCTGTAGCCGATCGACAGCAGCACGGGCACGTCCCGCCGCCTCGCCGTCTCGAAGGCCTCCTCACCCCACGGGTACCAGTCGACGGGGTTGCCGGCGTGCTGGAGCAGGTAAGGGCTGGTCTCGCCGGCGAGGTGGTTGGGGGCGGGCACCTGGGCCACGCTACCCGCCGGGCGGGGACCGACCGAGCCGCCGCCCACTCCCGTCTCCTGTCCCGTCTCCTGTCTCGTCTCCTGTCCGGCTGCCGTCGGCCGGGTGCGGATCGTTTCATCGAGAGGTGAAGCAACTGTGAGTGATAACGACACACCCTGTGTACTTTTCACTCACAGTTTGCGGGGCCGGGCTCAGCAGGGGGTCGGGTTGTATGACGCGCTGGTCCGGTTCTGGACTATCGAACCGAGGGGCGCCTGGGGGGGGCCGGGCAAGACGACTCCTCCCCGGGTGGTGGTCTTCGGGGCCGAGGACGGCGTCGTCGGCGCCAGGGAGCCGGCGGCGGCAGGGCCGCCAGGCTTGGAGCCCGCGGGATGGGTCACGGCGGGGGCGATGACGGAGGCGTTCCACCTGGCGATGGTGGCGTTGTCGAGGCTGGGGACGGGGTAGAGCACGTCCCCGTACTGCCCGTCGTTGTTGACGATCTGGGTGGGCAGGGTGAAGGTGGCGAGGGTGCCGGAGCCCAGGCCACGGAAGGCTGCTGCGAGCTGGAGGAGCGTCCCGACTCCGAGGCCCTTGTCCACCGTGACGTCCTTCACCGCGGTGCTGACGAAGCGGTTCAGTTGCAGCGGGTTGCCGAGCAGGCTTGCCTTGACCCGTTGGACGGTGGCTCTGAGGAACGCCTGCTGGCGCTTGATCCGGCCGAAGGCTCCGCTCCCGTCGTATTGCCAGTAGCCACCCTCGTAGTAGGAGAAGAAGCGGCTCCGCACCAACGCGAGGGCCTGGGTGCCGTGCAGCGTGACGCAGCCGGCTCGCGGCACCGAAAGGCCGGACATGGAATCACGCGACGGGTAGGGGAAGCGGAGGCGGACCCCGCCGAGCGCGTTCACCATCGACGCCACACCCTGGAAGTTGATCTGCACGTAGTGCTGGATCCGGATGCCGAGGTCCTGCTCGACGGTGGCCACCATGTCAGCGGGACCGTGGGCGAGGGCATCGCTGATCTTGTTGGGCCCGCCGCCGCCGACGATCGGTGCGAAGTAGTCGTAGGGGATCGAGAGCAACGCCGCCCGACCGGTCCCCGGGTCGACGCGGGCCACGATCATCGTGTCGGCCCGCTGGCCCCCTCCCTGGGCGTCCTCGCCTACGAGCAGCACGTTGAACGCGCCGACGGGTGGCGCCGGATGGCTGGTCGCTCCCTGCGAGCTGCCGGTGCCGGCGCCGGCGCCGCTCGTCTGCAAGGTGGGGATGCTCACCCGGTGCAGCCGCGAAAGCTGGTAGCGGACATATCCGTAGCCGGCGCCGGAGGCGACGAGGACCATCGCCACGACCACGTTCATCGTGACGAGCATCCGTCTCGGCCAGCGCGAGCTGCGCTGCGAGCGGTGGCGTGGCAGGGTGCCGGGCTGGCGCAGGGAGTGGGCCGTGACCCCCGACGGTACCTGCTGCCCCCCCCTTTCAGCGGCCGGCCCCGTTGCGCGCTTTGCGCCGGCTCCCCTGCGGGGCCGCAAGAAGCACGGCACCGGGTGCACGACCACGCCGGCCACGACGGCGACGAGCCCTTGCGCCTCGGCGCCCGCAGCCGGACTAGAGGGCTGCCGGCTCAGGGGTGGCGCAGGAGCCGGGAGGCGACATCCACGAGCTCCGTTGTCCGATCTTCCCAATCGGCTTCCAGGCGCGAGAGGGGTTGCAGCAACTGCCGAGTGAGTCCAACCGACAGATACCGAATCGAGCGCGGAAGGTCGCCGGCGCTGCGGGGGGCTGGAGGTTCCGGGGGGCACCGCGCCCGGGTAGGCGTTCGCAGCACCAGGCGTCCCTGCCGGGGCGGCGGCCGGGTGGGCGAGGGCGGGGACTTTCGGCTACTTGTTGCAGTGACTGCAAGTTGCGTATACTGCAAGTCGTGGTGGTACTCGAGCATGACGGCGAGTCCGTCCGGGAGCGCAAGAAGCGTGAGACCCGGCTCGCTCTGACCCGTGCCGCCACCGCCTTGGTCGCCGAGCGGGGCTTCCCCGCCGTGACCGCCGAGCGCATCGCGCTGCGGGCGGGGGTGTCGCCCCGCACCTTCTTCAACTACTTCGCCACCAAGGAGGACGCCCTCGTCGGTCACGACCCGCAGCGGGTCGCCCAGATCGTCGACGCCCTCCGCCGGCGCCCGCCGGCCGAGCCGCCGCTCGAGGCGTTGCGGGCCGTGCTGGTCGAGCTCCTGCCTCCGAGCGACGTGGACCCAGCGGAGCTCCTCGATCGCCTGCGCGTCCTGCGCGCCGAGCCGCAGCTGCTCGCCTACCAGGCGTTGCGCTTCGAGGACCTCGAGCGTGCCCTGGCGCGAGCCCTGTCCGAGCGACGGGGTATCGACCCCGACAACGATCCGCACGCCGCCCTCCTCGTCGCGTGCGTCATGGCGGCCGGCCGGACCGCATTCATGGCCTGGTGCGGCACCGACGGGCGTGAGCCCCTCGAGCGGATCCTCGCCCGACAGTTCGACGTTCTCGCCGCCGGGCTGGCGGCCACCGCAAGGAGCACTACGTGACCGAAGTCTTCGACGCCGCCGGCGCGGCGGCGCCGCCCGCCGGCCCCCTCGACCTGGAGCGGCGCAAGGTGCTGCTAATCATCGGCGCGCTCATGCTCGGCATGCTGCTCGCTGCCCTCGACCAGACCGTGGTCTCGACGGCGCTGCCCACCATCGTCGGCGACCTCGGCGGCGCCTCCCACATCGCATGGATCGTCACCGCCTACCTGCTCACCTCCACCGTCTCCACGCCCCTGTGGGGCAAGCTCGGCGACCTCTACGGCCGCAAGGCGTTCTTCCAGGCATCGATCGTCATCTTCCTGGTCGGCTCGGCGCTGTCGGGCGTGAGCCAGAGCCTCAGCATGCTGATCGCCTTCCGCGCCCTCCAGGGCCTCGGCGCCGGCGGGCTCATGGTCGGCGCCCAGTCCATCGTCGGCGATGTCGTGCCGCCGCGGGAGAGGGGGCGGTACCAGGGGATGTTCGGGGCGGTGTTCGCGGTCACGACCGTCGTCGGACCGCTCCTCGGCGGCTTCCTCACCCAGCACGCCAGCTGGCGCTGGGTGTTCTACCTCAACCTTCCCATCGGGGCCGTCGCCCTCGTCGTCACCGCCGCCGTCCTGCCGGGCAACCTCGCCCGGATCAGGCGGGTCATCGACTACTGGGGTGCTCTGCTGCTCACGCTGTCGGTCACGGCGTTCGTGCTCCTCGTGAGCCTCGGCGGCGTCACCTACGCCTGGGGCTCGGCGCCCATCTTCGTCCTCGGCGCCTCGGGTGTCGCGCTGCTCGTCGCCTGGTCGGTCGTGGAGCGCACGGCCGCCGAGCCGATCCTCCCGCTCCGGCTGTTCGCGAACAAGACGTTCTCCGCCACCAGCGCGATCGGCTTCGTGGTCGGCTTCGCCCTGTTCGGGGGGGTGACGTTCCTGCCCGTGTTCCTGCAGGTCTCCAGGGGCGTCGACCCCACCACATCGGGCCTGCAGCTGCTGCCGCTCATGGGCGGCCTGCTGTTCACCTCCGTCGCCTCGGGGCTGCTCATCAGCCGCTGGGGGCGATACAAGGTCTTCCCCGTCGTCGGCACCGCTGTCATGACCCTCGGGCTGTACCTGCTGTCGACCGTTCACGCCGGCACCTCCAACGGGCTCATGTCCTTGTACATGGTCGTCATGGGCCTCGGTATCGGGGGCGTGATGCAGGTCCTCGTCATTGCCGTGCAGAACGCCGTGCGCCACGAGGACCTCGGCGTCGCCACGGCGGGGGCGACGTTCTTCCGGTCGATCGGCGGCTCCTTCGGGGCGGCCATTTTCGGGGCGATCTTCTCCAACGTCTTGCGGGGCCAGCTCGCCGCCGACCTGAGGGGCGTGCCCCTGCCGAAGAACCTGGGCGACTCCGTCAGCCCGGCGCTGCTCCAGCAGCTGCCGGCCACCATCCTCCACGGCGTGCGCACCGCCTACGCGACCAGCTTCGACACGGTGTTCCTCGTGGCGGTGCCGATCGGGGCGGTGGCCTTCCTGCTGACATGGTTGCTGCCGGAGCTGCGGCTGCGCTCGGGAGGTGATGGCGCCCACGGGGCTGATGCGGCCGGCGGGGACGGGGTTGTGGCGCCGGCGGCCGGCGGGGACGCGGGGGATGCGGGTGGAGCCGGTGGTGCGGCGGTCGGTTTGCCGGCGGTCGGGTCGGCGGCGCCGGCGTTCACCGAGGCCGACGGCGACGGGGCGGACGCGGGTGACGCCTGGGGTGGCGCCGGCGGGCCGGGTCAGCCAACCGCCGCCGGCGATCGAAGGCCGGGATCGTGAGACCGGTGGCGGGGCCGGCGGGGGGAGGCGCCGGCACGCTCCGGGCTGGGCGCAGCCCTTGTCGCCGTGGGTGACCGGTGGTCGCTGCTCATCGTCGACGCACTCCTCGCGGCTGACCGGCTGCTGCGCTTCGGCGAGATGCAGGAGTCGGTCCCCGGCATCGCCACCAACGTGTTGACCCAGCGCCTTGGGCACCTCGAAGGCGTCCGGGTCCTTGTCGCCCGGCCGTACTCGCGGCGGGCCGAGGGCGATGTCGCCCGCCACCCAGCGTGGTCGGACACGAGAGGATGACTGAACCTTTGGAAGCCTGTTGTCGCTGGACGACAACAGGCTTCCAAAGTTCTGCCGGGGGGCTCCGGCACGCTGTCGCCTCCACCACCTCGAGTGGCGACGACCGCTTCCAAGATCGCCAGGCTCACTCATCGCGATCTCGTCGCCACTAAACGTGACTGCTCACCACGTGCCGGGGCCGGGGCGCGGACCCGTTGCCAGGCGAGGTGACCAGGTTGGCGACAGTCAGAGGCGAATCGCCGCCCCGCCGTGGGTCGCCCGTGCCTGCGACGCCCACGACGGGAACGGCTGGAGCGGTTCTCCGGCTCAGGTTTCGATCGTGGCGACCTTCTCCATCTCGGGCGGCGGCACGGCGGTCGGGTCGACGCCGTGGATGACCGGGATCATGTGCGTGGCGAGGTAGCGCTCGTGCTCGCTCTGCGGGTCCTGCATCATCTCGCCCATCGCCTGCCCGACCTTGTCCTGGTCCGTGCCCTTCCACACCAGGACCATGAGCTGGTCGCCGGGCGTGGCCTGGTGGTAGATGTGCTCTCGCATGACGCCCAGCCGCCGCAGGGTGACGCGCTGTGCCTCCGCCCGCTCGCCCTGTTCGGCGCTGACGACGAGCTCGAGCCACTCGTCCCGTCGCGCGACCGGAAGCACTTGGACTGTGAAGGAGTCCACAGACCACCCCTTTCGATGACGTCTCCGCCCCGGAGCCGTCGAGCCGATCCTGGCATGGGCCGGGCGCCTCGTCCAGTGGCCGGCCAGCCGTGTCCGTGCAGGCCGCTCTCGGCGATGCCCGAACTGGTCAACTAACGGTTGCGGCCCCGGGCGGCGACCGGCCAGCGGCCGGCGACCTCGCCGCCGGCGACCGCCACGAGCTCGTCGACGAGGTTGACCGTGTAGCAGACGTGGTTGGGCACGACGGCCACCCGGTCGCCGACGCGTGGGCGCCGCCCCGCCCCGACCCCCCCCCCGACCCCCGCCCAACCCACCATCTCGTTCCCGCCGCCCAGTGTCACGACGGCGTGATGCTCGGAGACGGACGTGACCACGGCGCCGGCCAGTTCCGGCAGCATCCCGTGGCCGGCGAGGTAGTCGGGCCGTTCGGGGCCGAGGACCTTCGAGCCGCTGTCCAGCACGAGCCGGTCGGCAGAGGGGGTGCTGACCACCGTGGCCACGACCCACAGGGCGACGTCGTCGGGGGTCGCCGTACCGAGGGCGACCTGCTGGGCATCGTGGAACACGTACACGCCGGGGCGCAGCTCGTTGACCACGCCCCCGGTCGAGAGGGCGGCGGTCGGTGTCGACCCGCCGCTCCGGCGAGCGCAGGCCACGCCGGCGTCGGCTTCGACGGCCGCCGCCGCAGTGGCCAGGGCGGCGTTCTCCTGCGACACGACGCTCGCCGCCGCGCCGGGCCGGTAGCTGTGGCCGGGGAACGTGAACACGCCTGCCACCCCGAACCCCGCCTGCACCGCTGCCAGCGCCACCGCGCCGGCTCCTGCGGGAGGCGCGCCGCTGCGTCCCATGCCCGAGTCCACCTCGACCATGACCGACACGCCCGTGGCCGGCTCGACCGTGCGCCGCAGCTGGGCCACGCCGGCGGCGGAGTCGGCGCCCACGCTGAGGTGCACCCCGGCGGAGGCGAGGGCGGTCAGACGCCGGCCGGCGTCGGCGTCGGCCCACAGTGGGTAGGCGACGAAAAGGTCGGTGGCCCCGCCGGCGGCGAAGACCTCCGCCTCCCCGACGGTGGCGACCGTGAGCCCGGCGGCGCCGGCGGCGAGCTGGCGACCGGCGATGGCCGGCGACTTGTGCGTCTTGGCGTGCGGGCGCAGCGCGATCCCTTCGGAGGCGGCGTGGGTCGCCATCCGGGCGATGTTGCGGTCGAGGCGCTCGACGTCGACGACGACCGCCGGCGTGTGCAGGTCCCCGCCGGGCAGCCACTGGCGCTCGACGTCGCCGGCGACCGCCGGCGTGCGCAGGTCCCCGCCGGGCACAGGTCTACTGGGCGGTGCCGGCGGTGAGTGTGTCGATGCGGCCGAGCACGCCGTCGTCGAGGCGTTCGAGGACCGCCAGCGCCTCCAGGTTCTCCCGTAGCTGCGAGACGCGGCTGGCGCCGGTGATGACCGTGGAGACGTGCGGGTTGCGGGCGCACCAGGCGATGGCGAGCTGCGAGAGGGTGGCGTCGAGCGACCGGGCCACCTCCTGCAGCTCCCGCACGGCGTCGTTGCGATCCGGGTCGCGCAGTGACTTCCGGAGCCACTCGTAGCCGGCCAGCGCTCCCCGGCTGCCGGAGGGGATGCCGTCGAGGTACTTGCCGGTGAGCAGGCCGGAGGCGAGTGGGCTCCAGGTGGTGAGCCCGAGACCGATGTCGTCGTAGAGGCGGGCGTACTCCTGCTCGACGCGCCGGCGGGTGAACAGGTTGTACTGCGGCTGCTCCATCACGGGCTTGTGGAGGTGGTGGCGCTCGGCGATCTCCCAGGCGGCGCGGATCTCGTCGGCGGACCACTCCGAGGTGCCCCAGTAGAGGGCCTTGCCGGCGGAGACGATCTCGGACATGGTCCGAACCGTCTCCTCGAGGGGGGTGTCGGGGTCAGACCGGTGGCAGAAGAGCAGGTCCACGAAGTCGAGCCCGAAGCGCTCGAGCGAAGCGTCGATCGCCTGCAACAGGTACTTGCGGTTGAGGGTGTTCTTCATGTTGGGGACGCCGTCGTGGAGGCCCCAGTACAGCTTGGTGGACACGACGTAGCTGTGGCGGGGCCAGCCGAGCTCCCGGAGCGCCTGGCCCATGATCCGCTCGGACTCACCGCCGGCGTAGGACTCGGCGTTGTCGAAGAAGTTGACGCCGCCTTCGCGGGCGGCGGCGAGGATCTCGGCCACGCCCCCGCCCTCGAGCTGCGGCCCGAACGTCACCCAGCTCCCGAGCGACAGCACGCTCACCTGCAGTCCTGAGCGACCGAGTCGGCGGTAGGGCATGTTCACGGAGAAAGACCTCCCGATGTGGCGGACCTGGCCAACCTACGTCAGCAGGCCGCGTTGCACTTTCCCGATGGCCGTCTTCGGCAGCGACGGGACAACGACCAGTTCGCGCGGCGCGGCGAACGCTGCCAGCCGTTCGCGCACCAAAGCCCGCAGGGCGTCGAGGGTGGGTGGCGGCGTGCCGGCGGCGGGAACGACCCAGGCGACGACCCGTTCGCCCCACTCCTCGTCGGGGCGGGCGGAGATGGCGACCTCGCCGACGGAGGGGTGCTCGGCGAGGATCGCCTCCACCGCCGCCGGCCACACGTTCTCCCCGCCGGTGACGATCAGGTCCGTGAGGCGGCCGTCGACGGCGAGGCGGCCGTCGACCCACCGCCCGGCGTCGCCGGTGGCGAACCAGCCGCCGGCGTCGAACGGCTCGGTCCCGTCCCGGTAGGCGCGCAGCAGCATCGGTCCTCGCACCCGGATCTGGCCGCCGGCGGGATCGACGGCGACGTCTGCGCCGTCTATGGGCACGCCGTCGTATACGACGCCGCTGCCGGTCTCGGTCATGCCGTAGGTGGTGCGCACGTTGTCGGGGAGCTGCCCGGGCGGGGCGCTGCCGCCGAGGACGACGGTGTGGAAGCGGTCGGCGCCGACGCGGCGCAGCGCCGTCGGCACGAGCGAGACGAACACGTCCGTCCCCGACGCCGCCAGCACCGCATCCCGGTCGAAGCCGCCGAGGACGGTCAGGGCCGCCCCGGTGGCGAGCGCCTTGGTGACGACCGTGAGGCCGCCGACGTGGCTGAGCGGCAGGCACGCCAGCCAGCGGTGCCGGCCCGGGTCGATGCCGAGGCGAGCCGAGGTGGCCAGGGCGGAGGCGGACACGGCGTCGTGGGTGAGGACCACGCCCTTGGGCTCGCCGGCGGTGCCGCTCGTTGCCATCACCAAGGCGTCGCCCGCCTCCACCGGCCGTCCGCCGGCGAGGCGGGTGCGGCCGCCGCCGTCTACGACGGCGGCGGCGCCGAGGGCGGCGAGAGCCGCGGCCCGCAGCGGTGCGGCGAGCCGGCTGTCGAGGGGCAGGGCGGCGTCGCCGCCGTCCCAGATCCGCCGGAGGGCGTCGACCCACGCCGGGCCGGCGGGCAGGTCGATTGCGACGAGGTCGGGCACCGCCGCTAGTTTGCCGACCATCATGGCCAACCGGTGGGTCCAGGCTGCCCGCCTGCGGACGCTGCCAGCGTCGGTGGTGCCGGTCGCTGTGGGGACGGCTGTGGCCGCAGCGGACGGCCGGGTGGTGGCCTGGCGGGCGGCGCTGGCGGCCGTGGTCGCCCTGGCGTTGCAGGTCGGCACCAACTACGCCAACGACTACAGCGACGGGGTGCGCGGCACCGACGAGCAGCGGGTCGGGCCGCCCCGGCTGGTGGCGTCGGGTCTGGCGTCGCCGGAGGCGGTGAGGCGGGCGGCGGTCACCGCCTTCGTCGTCGCCGCTGGTGCCGGCTTCGCCCTCGCGGCCGCCGTGTCGTGGTGGCTGCTCGCCGTCGGCGCGGCGTCGATCGCTGCGGGCTGGCTTTACACGGGCGGGCCTCGGCCCTACGGGTACGCCGGGCTCGGGGAGCTGTTCGTGTTCGTCTTCTTCGGGCTGGTTGCCACCGTCGGGACCGCCTACGTCCAGGCGGAGCGGATCACGGCCCTGGCCTTCCTGGCGGCCGTGCCCGTCGGGCTGCTGGCCGTGGCGCTGCTGGTGGTGAACAACCTGCGTGACCTACGCGGCGACGCCGCCGCCGGCAAGCGCACCCTGGCGGTGCGCATCGGCGCGCCGGCGACGCGGGCGACCTACGCCGCCTGCGCGTTGGCGCCCTTCGGCCTGGCCGCCGGCATCGCCGCCTACGGCCGGCCGTGGGCGCTGGTGGCGCTGATCGGCCTGCCGTTCGCCGTCATGCCGGTGCGGGCGGTGCTGGCCGGCGCCGGCGGGCGCGACCTCGTCGCCGTGCTCGGGGCGACCGGCAGGTTGCAGCTCGTCTTCGGTGCTCTGCTCGCCGCCGGCATCGCCGCCTAGACCTGAAGTACACGGTTAGCTGCCGGCTTTGATCTGGACGTGGCGCGCGGTGGACGAGGATGCTCCTGCGAGCCGTACGCGAAGGTGCTCCCCGACCTTCAGGGCGCTCGCCGTCGTTGTCTTCTTGCCTTCGGCGTAGGTGGTGCTCGGCGACGTGGTCACCGTTCGGGTCGCCCCGCCGGCCAGGCGGATGGTCAATCCGCCGGAGCTCTGGGCCACGAGGGTGCCACTGATCGAAGAGGGAAGGACGAGGACCGTCTCGGCCGCCGGGGGGCTTGTGGGAGAGAGGCGCACCCGCACGCGGGTCCCTGGGGCGATGGCGGAGGTGGTGAGGTGGCGATTACCCCGGAGGTACTGGGTCGACGAGGTGAGACCGATGGTCTCGGCTCTCCCGCGGACCTTCAGGTCCAACTTCGAGCCGCTCAGGGTGCTGACGGTTCCGACGACGACGTCGGTGCGCGCGGAGTGGGTCTTGGTTGGGTGACTGGAGGGGGGAGTGGACGAGGCCGATGAACATGCGGAGGCGAGCACTCCGAGGGCACCGATGACGAGGACGGCGCCCAGGCGTCGGCACCTCCTCCTGGGTCCGTGGTGTGTCGGCAGGTGGGCTGGTTGCATGGGTTCTTCTCAGCTCCGTTCTCTCACTGCTTCGACCAGGCGGGTGAGCGCCGGTAGGGCGGCGGTGACGCGCTGGCGGTCCGCAGCGTCGAGCTGGGCCAGCGCGTCCATCAGAAGGTCGAGGCGCCGGTCTCGCCAGTCAGCGAGCTCCGCCTGGGCGGTGCTGGTGAGGTAGAACCGGACCCCGCGGTGGTCCTCGGCGTCCCGCCTGCGCTCGAGCAGGCCGGCGCTCTCCAGCTGTCCTGCCATGGTGCTGACGGTGTTGGAGGCCAGGCGCAGGCCACGTGCCGCCTCGCGTACGCGGATCCCCGGTTGGCGGCGCACGAGGTTGAGCAGCTCGAGGTGCGAGCCGAGTTGCGCCCCCATGCCGAGGGGTCGGGCCAGGACTCGCCGGCGGATGACCCGGAAGGCGCAGAACAGCACCTCGGCCTGCTCGGCCAGCTCGGCTGCCGCCGCCTGCGCCCCCCTCGTCGCCGACCGCCTGGCGTCGCGGCGCGGGGGCGCGCTCATGGCGGCGCCCCGTCGCCGAGGGCCACGACAGGCAGCTGTGCGGTGGGCAGGGGACGGTCATCGGCCCAGATGTGGCCGGCCGGCCTGCGATGCCGGCGGAAGAGGCGCTGAGCGCCGTCGTCGAGGAGGGTGTAGAGCACCGGCACCACGAGCAGGCTGAGGGCGGTGGAGGAGATCAGGCCGCCTGTGAGCACGACGCCGAGGGGCATGCGCTCGGACGCGCCGGAGCCGTGCCCGAAGGCGAGAGGCGCCATGGCGAGGACCGTGGTCGCTGCGGTCATGAGGATGGGCCGGATGCGCGTGGCTCCCGGGGGATGAGACCCCCTGCCCGTCACGAGGAGGGCCTGCTGGTGCGATGCTCGACCTGACCCACCCGGGCCACCCTTCGGCAAGAATGTCTGTCTGTTACCGATGGAGTTTGCACCACGGGGCGCGCCATTCCATGGCGCGCCCGCGGGTGGGTCCCTCTAGCCGGCGAGGAACGGCGTGACCGCCGCCAACCAGGTGTCGGGCCGCTCCAGGTGGCAGGCGTGACCGGCACCGGCGATCACCGCCAGGCGAGCGTTGGCACCCACCGCCCCCACCAGGCGGCGGCCAAGCGCCAGGTAGGTCTCGTCGCGCTCGCCGGCGACGACGAGCACCGGCATGCGCATCTCGGCCAGGCGGTCCCACAGCGGCTCCTGCCTGCCGGTCCCGGCCAGCCGCAGGCTTGACGCCAGTCCCTCGGCCGTCCCCCCGAGGCGTGCCTCGACGGCGGCCGCTTCCCGGGGGAGGGTGGCGAACAGCGGCCGGCCCAGCCACCACTCGAGGAAGGCGGGCAGCCCGTCGCGCTCGATGCGCCGGGCGATGCCCTCGTCGGCCGCCGCCCGCCCCGCCCGCTCGGCGGGGTCGGAGATGCCGGCCGTGGCCGACACGAGCACCAGCCGCTCGACGAGGTGGGGGTGGCGCAGCGCTAGGTGCAGGGCGTAGCGGCCGCCCATCGAGTAGCCGACGTACGCGGCTCGCCCACCGGCGCCGGCGATGAGGTCGGCGCCGGTGGCCAGGTCGGCCCGCACGGCCGCCGCCCCGCCGTGGCCGGGGGCGTCGACGGCCACCACCTCGTGGGTGGCGGCGAGCCGCTCGGCCAGCGGCCCCCATGCTGCCGCCGACTGGGTGAAGCCGTGGATCAGCACGACGCGGCTGCCCATCCCTCGCGTCGCGGTCGGCAGCACCCGATGATGGTGGCATGAGCGCAGAGCACACCTTCGCGGCCACCCTCGTCGACGAGTGGGCGCGCGCCGGGCTGACCGACGCCGTCGTGGCCCCCGGGTCGCGCTCCACGCCGCTCGTCGCTGCCCTAGCCGCCGACGGCCGGCTGCGCCTCCACGTGGTCCTCGACGAGCGCTGCGCCGGCTTCGTGGCCCTCGGCCTCGGGCTGGCGACGGGCCGGCCGGCGCCGGTGGTGGTGACGAGCGGGACGGCGGCGGTCGAGCTGCACCCGGCCGTGGTGGAGGCCCACCACGCGGGCGTGCCGCTGCTCGTGGTCAGCGCCGACCGGCCGCCCGAGCTGCATGCCGTCGGGGCGCCGCAGACGATCGCCCAGGTCGGGCTGTACGGGGAGGCGGTCCGCTTCGCCGCCGACCCCGGCGTGGCATCGGAGGCGATGGCGGGGGCGTGGCGATCCCTGGCGGCGCGGTCCGTCGCCGAGACGGTGGGCAACCCCGCCGGTCCGGGAACCGTGCACCTCAACTTGAGGTTCAGAGATCCCTCGGTAGGCGATGCGGGCCCGCTCCCCCCAGGGCGGCCGCAGGGCCGGCCCTGGCACGCCGTCGCCGGCCGGCGCGCGCCGGCGCCGCCGCCGGAGCTCGTCAGGGAGCTGGCGGCCGCCGCCGGCGGGGACGGCCTCGTCGTGGCCGGCGGGGGTGGTGGACCGGCGGCGGCCGAGCTCGCCGGCGCCCTCGGCTGGCCGCTGCTGGCTGACCCCCGCAGCGGAGCTCGCCTCGCCGCACCGTGGGTGGTTGCCGCCGCCGACGCCCTGCTGCGCATCCCGGAGGTGGCCGCCTGGCGGCCCTCGCACGTGGTGCGCGTCGGCCGTCCCTGGGCGTCCAAGGTCCTCGCGCAGTGGCTCGCCGGGATCGGGCCCGACACAGTGCAGGTCCTCGTGGACCCCACCGGCGCCTGGGCCGACCCGGAGCGGTCTGCCACGACTGTGGCCGCCGCCGACCCGGACCTGCTCGCCGCCGCCGTCCGCACCGCCGCCGGCGGGCCCCGGCCCCCTTCCGCCTGGGCGCAGCGGTGGGCGGCGGCCGAGGCGGCCGCCCAGGAGGCGATCGACGCCTGCCTCGCCGCCGAGACGGCTCTCACCGAGCCGGCGCTGGCCCGGGCGGTGACCGCCGCCGTGCCGTCCGGAGGCACCCTCGTGGCGTCGTCGTCGATGCCCGTCCGCGACGTGGAGTGGTGGGGGCGGCCGCGCGACGGGTTGGCCGTCTTCGCCAACCGGGGTGCCAACGGCATCGACGGGGTGTGCTCCACCGCCCTCGGCGTCGCCCTCGGCACGGCCGCCCCGACCGTCGCCGTGGTCGGCGACCTCGCCTTCGTCTACGACGCCGGGGCCCTGCTGTGGGCCGGTAGCCGGCCGGCGGAGCTGACCGTGGTCGTCGTCGACAACGGCGGCGGCGGGATCTTCTCGTTCCTCCCGCAGGCCGCCGCCGTCGCCCCAGAGGACTTCGATCGTCTGTGGGGCACCCCCCACGGGTTGGACCTCACCGCCCTCGCCCGCGCCTACGGCGTGCTCGCCGATCGGGTCGACGACCTTGACGCCCTGCGCGCCCGGGTGGCCGGCCCGCCGGCGGGCGTGTCCGTCGTCGTGGCCGGCGTGGCGGACAGGAGGGCCAACGTCGCCGTCCACCAGCGGCTCGAGCGGGCGGTCGCCGCCGCCGTGCGCCCCGTCCTGGCAGCATGGCCGGCAGGTTGCTAGCGTGCCGCCGTCCGAGTGCTGGGGGGTCTTGCCATGATGGAGCGTCGTCGCTGGTCGGTATGCGTCGCTGGTGGCCGGAGGGTGCGGGCTCTCGCCGCGCTCGCAGCGGTGCTGGCACTCGGCGGCGGAGGGGTTGCCGGCGCCGGAAGCGCCGCGGCCTCGCTGCCAGCGGCATCGGTGATCAGGGCGTCGGCGCCCAAGGCGACGGCGGGCTCGGTGTTCCTGATCGGGGTGTCTGCCGTGCCGGGCACGGAGGATGCCATCGCCGTCGGCTACCTGCAGGCGTCCGGTCCCCTTCGTCCCGTTGCCTATCGCTGGGCGGGCAGCGCGTGGCAGGCGATGGCGCTGCCCCGTCAGCTCGGCGCCGGCTCGCTGCTCTCGGGGGTGTGGGCGGCTTCCTCCTCCGACGCCTGGGCGGTGGGGTCGGGGTCGGTGGGGCCGGTGGTGCTCCACTGGGACGGGCGTGCCTGGTCGGAGGTGGCCGTCCCGGGGTTGTCCCGCAGCGCTTCGCTCGCCACCGTCTCCGGATCCTCGCCGGGCGACGTCTGGGCGGTCGGCGCCACGTTCGGAGGTGGCGGCTCGGGCGCCACGTCGGTCTCGCCCGTCGAGCTGCACTACAACGGCAGGTCATGGGCTGCGTCGCAGGTCGCCCCTGCAGGCGTCGGCCTGTACCGCGTGTCGGTCGTCTCGCCCACCGACGTGTGGGCGCTGGGCGTCTCGAGCACCGGCCGGTCCTCCTCTCTCGCGCACTTCGACGGCAGGACCTGGACGGTGGTGGGCCTGCCCGGCGCCTCCGGCGCCGCGCTCGGCGGTGTCGGTGCCTCCGGCCCGTCGGTGTGGGTCGTCGGGTCGGCTGGAACGTCGCTCGTGTCCTGGCACCTCGCCGGCGGGAGGTGGACCAAAGCGGCGATGCCGCCGCCGGAGCGAGGCAAGATGGCGTTCGCCAGCGGGGTCGTCGCGCTCGCCGGCGGCACGGCATGGACTGCCGGGACCGTCGCCGGGACCGCCTTCACCGAGCACCTCGCCGGCGGGAGGTGGACGGTCGTCCGGGTCCCGCCGGGCGGCAACGGCGCGAGCCTCGAGTCGATCAGCGCCGCCGGACCCACCAACGTCTGGGCTGTCGGTGGTTTTTTCGTCGGGGCGGTCTGCCGCTCACCGTCGCGGCCACTCGCCTACCACTTCGTGTCGGGCTGGAAGGCAGCGCCCTTCGCCGGAGGCGGGGCGGCCGTCGCCCGGATCCAGCCGGACTGCTGAGCGGTCGGCGCTACGGGCGGACGACGGCGGCCAGCAGCGCCTGCAGCTTGAGCTGGGTCTCGGCCAGCTCGGTGGCCGGGTCGGAGTCGGCGACCACGCCGACGCCGGCGAACAGCGAAGCCCGCGGGCCGTCCACGGTAGCGCTGCGGATCCCAACGGCCCACTCCCCGTCGCCGGCGGCGTCGACCCATCCGACGGCGCCGGCGTAGGGGCCCCGGTCGAAGCCCTCCACCTCGGCGAGGTAGGCGCAGGCGGCGGCGGTCGGCGTGCCGCCCACCGCCGGCGTCGGGTGGGTGGCAGCGGCCAGCTGCAGGGCCGTGGGCCGCTCCCGGCCGGCGTGGAGCCGGCCGGTGATGCGGGTCTCGAGGTGGGAGACGTTGCGCAGCTCGAGGACCGACGGCACGCCGGGGATGGTGAGCTCCTCGCAGAACGGGCCGAGCCGGGCCCGGAGGGCGTCGACCACGAAGGCGTGCTCCGCCCGCTCCTTCACCGACGCCCGCAGGCCCTCGACGAGGGTGCGGTCGGCGGCGGCGTCACCGCTGCGCGCTACGGTCCCCGCCAGCGGGTGGCTGGCCACGGCCTCCCCCCGCCGGCGCACGAGCAGCTCGGGGCTGGCCCCGAGGAACGCGCCCGTGCCGAGAGCTCCCATCCTGAAGACCATGCACGAGGGGTAGAGGGCGATGAGCCGCTCGGCGATCTCGGAGGTCGGCAGGTCCCGGTTGGCGGTGACATCGACCCGGCGGGCCAGCACCACCTTGGAGAGCTCGCCGGCCCGGATGCGGCGAACGGTGTCGGCGACGAGCGCCTTCCACTCGGCGTGCGGTCGGGCCGGGGTCAGCCGGAACTCGTCGGGCGCCGGAGGGCCGTCCTGCGCCGCCGCCCTGCCCAGTGCCGCCGCCACCGCCACCCGGCCGAGCGCGCCGGCCCGGCCGGCGTCGCCGGCCGGTGACACGGTGGTCACCCACGCCTGCCGGCCGTCCCAGCCGACGAGGGCGGCCGGCACCACCAGCTCGGCCGGTGCCTGCCGGCCGAACGGCAACGCGCCGAAGGCAACCGCTCCCGTCCCCGGCCGGCGCACCTCGTCGTCGGCGGCGACGGCGGCGAGGGCGGCGCCGGCCGCCCGCACCCCCTCGGCGCCGGCGAGGCCGTGGGGCAGGCGGATCCGCAGGGCTTCACCCACGCCGGCCAGTCCTCCACCGTCGCGCCACCAAAGCCGCCCGTCGCGCCCGGCGGCGGCGAGGAGGTCGGGCCGGTGCCCGTCGGGCACCTCGAAGCCTCGGGTGCACGCCGCCAGCCCGGTGGCGGCGCAGGCGCCGGCGAGGGCCGTCACCCGCCTCGCTCCCCGCCGCGGGTGGCGGACAGCAGCTGGGTGATGCCGCCCGACAGGGTCCGTCGCTCGACGGCGGTGAAGCCGGCCGCGCGCAGCTCGGCGAGCAGCTCGTCGGGCTGCGGCAGGTAGGCGACCGACCGGGGCAGGTACCGGTAAGCGGCGGCGTCGGAGAGCGCGGCCCCGACGAGCGGCACCACCCGGCGGAAGTAGATGGCATGACCGGCCCGCAGGAGCGGCTGGGTGGGAGCGGCGACGTCGAGGAGCGAGACGCGGCCGCCGGGGCGCAGGACGCGGTGCAGCTCGGCGAAGAGGGGCGGCAGGGCCACGAAGTTGCGGAGGGCGAACCCGGAGACAGCGCCGTCGAGGGCTTCATCGGCCACCGGCAGGCGCAGGGCGTCGGCGTGGACGAGGGGGGCAGCGGTGCGGGCGTGGCGGAGCATCCCCGCCGAGAGGTCCACGCCCACGGGCCGGTGGCCGGCGGCGGCGAGGTCCCTGCACAACTCGCCGGTCCCGCACGCTACGTCGAGCACCCGGGCGCCGGCCGGAAGGCCGAGGCCCCGGACGGCGGCACGCCGCCACCCGCGGTCCATGCCGAAGGTCATGATCCGGTTGACCAGGTCGTAGCGGGGGGCGATGGTGTCGAACATCACCCGTACGGCCCGGCGCTTGGCGTCGCCCTCGGGCAGCACGGCGGCCGGCGCCGGGCTCACCGGTAGTAGCGGAAGATGATCTCCGCGACGCACGACGGCTTGGTCGCGCCCTCCACCTCGAAGGTGGTTCGCAGCGTCACCTGGGCGCCACCGTCGAGGTGCTCGACGCCGGCCAGCTCCGCACCGGCGCGCAGCCGGGCGCCGACGGGGACGGGGGAGGGGAACCGGAGCCGGTTGAGCCCGTAGTTGACACCCATGGAGACGCCGGCGACGACGAGGATCTCACCGAGCAGCACCGGCGCTAGCGACAGGGTCAGGTAGCCGTGGGCGATGGGACCGCCGAAGGGGCCGGCCTTCGCCCTCTCCACGTCGACGTGGATCCACTGGTGGTCTCCCGTCGCCTCGGCGAAGAGGTTGACCTGCTCCTGGGTGATCTCGTGCCAGTCGCTGTAGCCGAGGTGCTCGCCGACGCGCCCTTCGAGCCCGTCGATCCCGTCGAACGTGGTGACCATGACGGCGAGGCTACCGGCGGGTGGGCGCCGAGCGCCTGTTGGCCTACTTGAACCAGGTCCGGCGGTAGGCGGTGCTCTGCGGGTGGAACAGCAGCGCCACGAGGGCGAGGTCGAACAGCAGGGAGATGAGGTTGGCCGCGCCCACCAGCCAGATCGTGAGGATGGCGAAGGCGAGCATCAGGACCGCCACGACGGCCGCCACCCAGAACCCCCACTTCTTCTCGTTGGCGATGCCCCAGCCGCCTGCGACCTCACCGGCGATCAGCACGAGGCCGATGTAGCCGGCGCCGCCGGCCAGCACCGACGACAGGAGGGCGAGGCCGGCGTTGAGGTACAGCAGGATCGTGGCCGAGTACAGCGTCTGGGGTTGGGTGCGGTCCAGCCATTTTCCGCGGGGCATGACACGAGTCAACCACGCCCCGGGGCGGTCACGGGCTCGCCGCCGCCCGCCCGCATCGCCAGCTGGCCGCAGGCGGCGTCGATGTCGGCACCGCGGTTGCGCCGCACGGTGGCGTTGACCCCCGCCGCCTGCAGCCGGTCCCGGAAGGCGCGCACCCGTCCCGGCGACGAACCCCGCAGCGGGTAGCCCGGCGTCGGGTTGAGGGGGATCAGGTTGACGTGAGCGCCGAGCGGCCGGCTCAGGGCGGCGAGCTCGTCGGCGTCGGCGTCGGCGTCGTTGACGCCGTCGATCAGCGCCCACTCGAAGCTGAGCCGCCTGCCCTTGGCGGACAGGTGGTGCCGGCAGGCGGCGAGGACGGCCCCGATCGGGTACCGGCGGTTGAGGGGAACCAGCCGGTCCCGCAGCCCGTCGTTGGCGGCGTGCAGGGACACGGCCAGGTTGACCGGCAGCTCCTCTCCGGCGAGGCGGCGGATGCCGGGCACCACGCCCACCGTCGAGATCGTGAGGTGCCGGGCGGACAGGCCGAGCTCGCCGTGCAGCCGGGTCACGGCGGCCCACACCCTGTCGTAGTTGGCGAGCGGCTCGCCCATGCCCATGAACACGACGTTGGACAGCCGCCGGCCTCCCCGTGCAACCTCCCGGGCGGCGGCCACGACCTGCTCGACGATCTCGCCGGGGGCGAGGTGACGGCCGAAGCCGCCCTGGCCCGTGGCGCAGAAGGTGCAGCCCATGGCGCAGCCCGCCTGGCTCGACACGCAGACCGTGCTGCGGTCCCGGTAGTGCATGAGGACCGTCTCGACGCGGGCTGCGTCGTGCAGCTCCCAGAGCCACTTCACCGTGGCGCCGCCGTCGGACTCGGATCGGGCCGCGACCCGAAGAGCGGGGGGCAGGGCGACCTCGAGGCGCTCCCGGAGGTCGGGCGGCAGGTCGGTCATCTCCGCCGGCCGGCGCAGCCCCTGGTGGAGACCGCGCCAAGCCTGAGCGGCGCGGTAGCGGGGTTGGTCGGCGAGCAACTCCGCCAGGCCGTCGCGGGTGATCTCGTAGGCGCCGGCCACCCGGTCAGGGTACTGGCGCCGCCCCAGAGCCCGGGGGGACGTCCCCCACGTACGCCTGGTCGATGTGGTTGACGACGAACCCGAGGTCGACGTAGAGCTTCACCGCGCGGAGGTTGCCGGCATCGACGTAGAGCATGCCGACCGGGACGCTCTTTCGGCTGAGATGGTCGAGGCCGGCAAGGGTGAGCCCACGGCCGAGGCCACGGCGCGAGACGCCGGGGTCGACGGCGACCACGTAGATCTCCCCGAGCGGCGGGTCGTGCTCGGCGTGGACCTTCGTCCAGCAGAACCCGGCGATGCGGCCGCCCTCCTCGTGGACCAGGAACCCTTCGGGGTCGAACCACGGCGCCGATTCCCGCTCCTTCAGCGTCGCCAGGTCCCAGCCGCCCTGCTCGGGGTGCCACTCGAACGCCCGGTTGTTCACCTCCAGCCACTGCTCCTCGTCCCGGCCGGGCACGAACGCCCGCGTCGGCGGCAGGGCAGCGAGCGCCAGCTCCGGCTCGACGGGCAGCCTCCGGCGCATCTGGTAGAGGGTCCGGCCCGGGCGAAGGCCGATGGCGGCGGCCACCCGGTCCGACTGCGGTCCGGAGCGGCCGACCCACAGGTGGACGTGGCCGCCGCCCTGCTGGGCGATCAGCCGCCCGGCCTCGGCCAGCAGGTCGACGCCGACGGTGTTGCCGGGGACGCGGTGGTGGGGGTCGACGACGTACTCGATCGCCCAGGAGTCGGCCCCCCTGGTCACCTGGGCGTAGCCGACGGGGTGCGGGTGGCCTTCCTCCCAGGCGACAAGAGCGGCGAAGTCGCCCCGGCCGCCTTGCACCAGGTCCAGCCAGGTGTGGTCGTCGAGGGGCTGGTGCTCGTCGGCGGCGGCGGCCGCCGCGAGCAGCTGGCTTATGGCGCCGACGTCCTCGGGCACAAGGTGCTGCTTGCGCTCGATGCGGGCCACGGCCAGCACCGTACCCGGGCGTACCCTGGCCCGGTGGCGATGCCGAGGACCCCCAAGGGCCGTGCCGGGGAGACGGCGGCCCGTCTCGCCGTGGAGTACCCCGGCGACGCACGGGCGCTGTGCGAGCTGGACTTTGCCGACCCGTACCAGTTGCTGATCGCCACGGTGCTCTCCGCCCAGACCACCGATGTGCGGGTCAACTCGGTCACTCCCACCCTCTTCGGGCGCTGGCCGCAGCCGGCCGACCTGGCGGCCGCCGACCCGGCCGAGGTGGAGGAGGTGATCCACCCGACCGGCTTCTTCCGGGCCAAGACCAAGAGCGTCATCGGGCTCGCCCAGGCGCTCCTCGACCGTTTCGGGGGTGAGGTACCCACTGGGATGGAGGACCTCGTCACCCTTCCGGGCGTGGGTCGCAAGACGGCGAACGTCGTGCGCAGCGTCGCCATGGGCCTCCCCGGCCTCCCGGTCGACACCCACGTCGGCCGCCTCGCCGTGCTCCTCGGGCTCACGACCGAGACCGACCCGGTGAAGGTGGAGCACGCCGTCGGGGCGTTGCTGGCGCGCCGCGAGTGGGGCGCGTTCAGCCTCCGGTTGATCCTGCACGGCCGGCGGGTGTGCGTGGCCCGCACCCCCCGGTGCGACCGGTGCCTCCTCGCCGACTTCTGCCCGTCGTCACGGGTCCCGCTCGGCTCGAGGCGTGCGGGAGGCGGGGCCGGCGGCGTCAGGGGCGGGGCCGGCGGCGTCAGGGGCGGGGCCGGCGGCGCCGTCAGGGGCGGGGCCGGCGGGCGCCGCTGAGCACCCGGGCCAGGCGCCGGCGTGCCGTGTCGAGGCTGCGCTCGACCTCGGCCAGCTCGGTCTCGAGGGCGTCGCGGTCCGCACCCTCGAGCCCGGAGAGGATGGCCTGCAGCCGGCCGGCGAGGTCGTCGAGGGCGGTGGACAGGGAGCTGAGCTCGGCACGGGCGCTCATGGTGCTGCCATTCTGGTCCCCATGGCTCCACTCCTGACCCGCCTCGACCTGAGGGGCGAGACCGGACCGCTGGGTCCGCGCCTGCCGCCGCCCCCCTTCAGCGGGGAGGGGCCGACCGAGGCCGTGCGGGCGATACTCGCCGAGGTGCGCGCCGGCGGCGACGCCTCGCTGCGCGAGCTGACCCGCCGCTTCGACGGCGTCGACATCGCCGAGCTGCGCGTCCCCGCCGCCGAGATCGAGGCCGCTGCCGACGCCGTACCGCCGGTCCTGCTCACCGCCCTCGAGGCGGCCGCCTCCAACATCGAGGCGTACCACCGCATCCAGCTCCACGCCGACGGCGAGTACCGATCGGGTGGGCTGCACGTCCGGGAGCGCCGCCTGCCGGTTGACCGGGCCGGCGTTTACGTGCCCGGCGGGCGGGCGCCGCTCGCCTCAACGGTGCTGATGACAGCGGTGCCCGCACGGGTCGCCGGGGTCGGACGGGTCGCCATGGTCACGCCCCCCGGGCCCGGCGGCCGGGTCCACCCGGCGGTGCTGGCCGCCGCCGCCGTCGCCGGCGTCGATGACGTCTACCGCGTCGGCGGGGCTCAGGCGGTCGCCGCCCTCGCCTACGGCACAGAGACGGTGCGTCCCGTCGACGTCATCGTTGGCCCTGGCAACGTGTACGTGGCCATCGCCGAGCGTCTCGTCGCCGAGGAGGGCGCCGTCGGCGTCCCGTCCGCCTTCACGGGCCCCTCGGAGGTGGCGGTCGTCGCCGACGGGTCGATCGACCCGGGCTGGGCCGCCATCGACCTCGTCGTCCAGGCCGAGCACGGGCCCGACGGCCTCGCTTACCTGATCACCTGGTCGGAGCAGGTGGCCGACGACGTCACCCGGGAGGTCGAGGCCATCACGGCGGCGTCGCCCCGGCGGGCCGAGGTCACCGCCACCCTCGGGCGCGGCGGGTACGCCGTGCTCGTCGACGGCCCGGAGGCGGCCATGGAGGTCGCCAACGTCATCGCCGCCGAGCACCTGGAGCTGCAGACCGCCGACCCAGAGGCGCTCCTGGCGCTCGTGCGCTCCGCCGGGGCGGTGTTCACCGGCCCGTGGGCTCCGGCCAGCGTCGGGGACTACGCCGCCGGGCCGAGCCACGTGCTGCCGACGGCGCGTTCGGCCCGCTTCGGCTCGGCTCTGCGTGTCGACGACTTCTGCCGGCACATCCACGTGGTCGACCTCGACCGCGACGCCCTCGCTGCCCTCGCTCCCCACGTGGTGGCCCTCGCCGAGGTGGAGGGCCTGGCGGCCCACGCCGACTCGGTCCGCTGCCGCCTCGACGGTCGGTGGGGGGGATGAGCCCGCTCCCGGCGCCTGGTGCCCCCCCCCTCCCTGCCCCGCGGGCCGACCTCGCCCTGCGCGAGGGGTACCACTCCGCCCAAGTGGGTGCCGAGGTGCGCCTCAACACCAACGAGTCGCCCTACCCGCCTCCGCCCGAGTGGCAGGCGGAGCTGCTGGCCGAGATGGCCGGCATCGCCTGGAACCGCTACCCGGAGCGCGCCGCCCGGGCGTTGCGGGAGGCGATAGCCGACCTCCACGGGGTGCGACCCGGCCAGGTCTTCGCCGCCAACGGCTCCAACGAGGTGCTCCAGGCGCTCTGCCTCGCCTACGGGGGGCCGGGGCGCCGGGCGCTCACCTTCGAGCCGACCTACGCCCTCCACGCCCACATCGCCCACCTCACCGGCACCGCCGTCGTCCAGGCCGACCGTGCCGGGGACTTCCGCCTGGACCCCGCCGCGGCGGCGGCCGTTGCCTCGGGGGTCAGGCCGGCGGTGACGTTCCTCTGCTCCCCCAACAACCCGACGGGGCTCGTCGAGGACCCGCAGACCGTCGAGGCGGTGCTGCGGGCCGGTCCTGGTCTCCTGGTCGTGGACGAGGCCTACGGCCAGTTCGCCGCCACCTCGGCGCTGGGTCTCGTCGACGACGCCACCCCGCTCGTCGTGTGCCGCACGTTCTCCAAGACCTGGTCGCTCGCCGCCCTCCGCCTCGGGTACGCCGTGGCCCCCAGCGAGGTCGTCGGCATGCTCGAACGGGTGGCCCTGCCCTACCACCTCGACGCCGTCAAGCAGGCTGCCGGCCGGTTGGCGCTCCGGCACCGCCAGGCCATGGAGGAGCGCGTCGCCGGCCTCGTCGCCGAGCGGGAGCGGCTGGTCGCCGCCATGGCGGCGCTGCCGGTGCAGGTGTGGCCGTCGCAGGCGAACTTCGTCCTGTTCCGGCCGGAGGGCCGCGCCGGGTTGGACGTCTGGAAGGGGCTCGTGGAACGCTCCGTCCTCGTGCGTGACACATCGTCTTGGCCGGGGCTCGACCGGTGCCTGCGGGTGACCGTCGGCACGCCGGCCGAGGACGACCGTTTCCTCGCTGCGCTGGCCGAGGTCCTCACGTGACGTCGCCCCGGGCAGCGGCGCGATCGCGAGCGACGCGTGAGACCTCCGTCGAGGTCGCCCTCACCGTCGACGGCGAGGGCAGCGCGCAGGTTGCGACGGGCATCCCCTTCTTCGACCACATGCTCGCCCAACTCGGCCGCCACGCCGGTTGGGACCTGAGCGTTGAGGCCTCCGGGGACCTCGAGGTCGACACCCACCACACGGTGGAGGACGTCGGCATCGTGCTCGGCGAGGCTCTCGGCGAGGCCCTCGGCGACAAGGCCGGCATCCGCCGGTTCGCTTCGATCGCCGTACCACTGGACGAGGCGCTCGTCGAAGTGTCCCTCGACCTCTCGGGGCGGCCCTACCTGCTCTACGACGTCGACCCCAACCCGGCGGGCGAGGCGTTCCTGCTGGGTGAGCCCGGGTTCGATCCCCAGCTAGCCGAGGAGTTCTGGAGGGCCTTCGTCACCACCGGAAGTCTAACCCTCCACTCGAGGTTGATACGCGGGAGGAACACCCACCACATCCTCGAGGCGAGCTTCAAGGCAACCGCCCGTGCCCTGCGGGACGCCGTTCGGGTGGAGGGCGGCGGCGTCCCGTCGACCAAGGGGGTCCTGTGAGCGGGCTGCAGGCGGCCAGCCGCGCCGGCGGGGCGGGTCATGGGGCGGCGGGCGGGGCGGGCGACGGGGCGGCGGGTCGGGCGGGGCCGATGATCGCTGTGGTCGACTACGGGATCGGCAACCTGCGCTCTGCCGAGAAGGCCCTCCAGAGCAAGGGCGGCCGGGCCACCCTCGTCTCCGAACCGGACGTCGTCGCCACCGCCGGCGCCGTGGTGCTGCCCGGCGTCGGCGCCTTCGGCCGCTGCGCCGAAGCCCTGCAATCCACTGGCCTGGCCGACGCGGTGCTGGAGGCGTTGCGCCGGCAGGTGCCGTTCCTCGGCATCTGCGTGGGGATGCAACTCCTCTACGAGGGATCAGAGGAGTCCCCCGGGGTAGAAGGGTTGGGCGTCCTGCCCGGTGCGGTCCGACGCCTGCCGGCGGGGGTCAAGCACCCCCAGATGCAGTGGAACCGGCTCGTCGTCACCGACGCGACATGCCCCCTGCTCGCCGGGCCGCTGCTGAGTGCCCCCGCCGAGCCCTGGGTGTACTTCGTCCACTCCTATGCTGCTGCCGTCGGGGAGCACACCGTCGCCAGCTGCGACTACGGAGGTCCGATCACGGCGATGCTGGGGCGAGGGCATCTCTGGGCGACCCAGTTCCACCCCGAGAAGTCGGGGCCCGTCGGGCTCGCCGTGCTGGCCAACTTCGTGGCTCTGGTTGCCGGCGTGGCCGGCGCTGCGGCCTGACGTCGTGGAGCTGTTCGCCGCCGTCGACCTGCGCGCCGGGCGACCGGTGCGGTTGGTCGAGGGTGACTTCTCCCGCGAGACCGCATACGGCGACGACCCGGTGTTGGTCGCCAGACGCTTCGCCGAGGGCGGTGCGGCCTGGATCCACGTGGTCGACCTGGACGCGGCACGGACGGGCGAGGCCGCCAACCGCGCGGTGGTCGAGCGCATCGTGAGCACCGTCAACGTGCCGGTGCAGGTCGGTGGCGGGGTCCGCAGCGTGGCCGACGCCCAGGCCCTCTTCGGCTGCGGCGTGACCCGCGTCGTCGTGGGTACAGCCGCTGTCACCGACCCGGGCGTTGTGAGCGACATCGCCGCCGGCTGGCCCGGCCGTGTCGCCGTCGGGCTCGACCACCGGGACGGCGAGGTGATGGTCCGCGGCTGGCTGGAGCGTGGCGGCCGGCGGGTGCTGGACCTCGTCCCCGAGGTCGTGGCCGCCGGTGCCGCCGCTGTGATCGTGACCGACATCGCCCGGGACGGGCGTCTGGCGGGGCCCGACGTTGTCGGGCTCGCCGGCCTTCTCGAGGCCACCGGCGCGCCCCTCGTTGCCTCCGGGGGCATCGCTGGAGCGGACGACCTCCGCCTCCTCGCAGGCATCCGCTCCCAGGGGCAGGGCCTCGCCGGCGTGATCGTCGGGCGCGCCCTGTACGAGGCGACGATGACGATCGAAGAGGCGGTCGGCGCCTGCGCCTCGATGCAGGGCGGTGGCCCGTGAGACACCGTTTGTCAACCCCCAGTCAGCCAGCGATTCCTCGCAGGTCGCTCGAGGACTCAGGCGGCAGCCCGAGCCGATGGTCCGGGGGCAAGTCCAAGGGCACGGTTCCGATTCGCCACG
>JAKAQB010000101.1 GCA_021811865.1 Actinomycetes bacterium
CGACGTCGTCGACGCCACCACGGCCGAGCGGCTCGGCCTCGTCAACCGTGTCGTGACCGGCGACCGCCTCGACGAAGCCGCCGCTGAGCTCGCGCGACGGATCGGCCTGGCACCCCTGCCCGTCCTCCGGCTGACGAAGCTTGCGCTGACGCGCGCCTACGAGGCCATGGGGCTGCGCCAGGCGGTGAACGCCAACCTCGACCTCTCGGCCATCCTCAACGCCGCCGAATCGGCCGAGCAGCGGGAGTTCGACGGCCTGGTGCGCAGCCAGGGGCTGCGCACCGCGCTGCGATGGCGCGACGAGCGCTACGGCGAGGGGCTTGCCGGCGGCGCCGGCTGACCCCACTCGCCGATGTCTGGGACTACGCCGGGCCCTCCACTTCCAGCAGCTCCCCGCCGCTGATCGCCCGTTGCAGGCCAGCGGCGTCGCCGGCCAGCACCCGATCGGCAGCGTGCTCGTCGATAGGCGGGTACCGGGAGCGGACGGCGGCCAGCACCGGCTCGAGGCCGGCGGCAGGGTGCCGACCCGTTGCGAACAGGGCCTGGCTGGCAACCAGGGCGAGGATCGCAAGAGCGCCGTCGGCGCACTCCGCCGCCCGCCGCTGCCGCCAGTGTGCGGGAAAGGTCGGCAGCAGGAGATCCCCGCCGGAGGCGACGCCGGTGTCGGCCCCGACTGCCAAGGCGGTCGGCAACGCTGCCGCCCGGGCCTCCTCGACGAAGGCGCTCGCTGCCCACCCGTAGGCGTAGGTCCCGAGCGGCGGGCCTCCCCCGGCAGCCAGGTTGGTGGGCAGCTCGTCGGAGAGGTTCATGGCCGTGACGAGCCGCTCGGCGACGAAGGCGAGCTCCGCCCAGGCGACCGCCATCGCGTCGAGGGCCCGCCAGGCCGCAGGGACCACGCCGGCGGTCCCCGTTGCCGGCAGCAACGTCTCCGCCGCCGACCGGGCGGCGGAGACGGCCCGCCCGACCTGACCGAGCACCCGGGGGAGGATCCGGTAGCTGACCGGCGCCTGGTAGGCGCGCCGGGCCTCCTCGGTGGCGCCACCCAGCCAGCGCCCCAGCGCCTCGAGCGCCGCGCGCTCGTGGGGGTCGCCCCACATCTCCGCCAGCGCGGGGTCGTAGGCACCGAGCGGCGCCCGGTACCCCTCGACGGCGAGGGCCGCAAGAGCGACCGCCTGGGCGGAGCGGCGCTCACCCCGCAGCGCTGCGTCGGCGACGATGGCGGCGGCGCACGGGCAGCCGGCGAGGAGCCTGTGCCGCTCGTCACCGCCGGCCGCCGGCGCCGCACCTGCGAGCAACTCCCGCAGGGGGCGGGACTCGTCGGGGCCGACCTGCCCGTCGACGGCCACCTTCGGCAGGGGGCGGTCGAGCAGGGCGGTCACGGCCGGCGCCAGGAAGGGCGGGACGCCGGGAGCGAGGAGCTCGGCCAGGCGGGCGAACACCACCCCGCGGGCGAGGGGCTCGTCGAGGTGCTGCAGGGACGGCAGGGGCGGTGGCGCAACACGGCGTTGGCGTGGGGCCGCCACGTCGGCCTGGGAGCTCGCCACCGAGACGGCCTCGCCGCCGTAGGCGACGCGGGCGAAGGCTCCCAGGGTGAGGTCCCGTGGCCCGGTGACGACAACCATCCAGCGATCCTAGAGGCCAAATGTTCGCGCTCCTCCACAGCTCCGCTACGCTCGGCGCGCAGGGAGGAAATCGAGCATGGCCGCCGGAGTGAAATCAGGTGACGGGCGCCCTCTCGGCGTCGCCCAGCACGCCGTGGGCGCCCACCTCGCCGAGCAGTTCCCCGACCTGAGCGACCGCCCGCTCACCCCCAGCCAGATGGCCACCGCCTCCCGGGCGGTCGCCGCAGCTCCGGGACTGTGGACGCACCTGATCCCCGCCGAACGCCCCCATCGTTGGTACGCCTTGCTCCACCGGCAGGTCAACTACGACGTCTGGCTGCTGGCCTGGGACCCCGGCCACGAGACCGACTGGCACGACCACGGTGGCTCCAGCGGATCGTTCGCTGTCGCGCAGGGTCGCCTGGTCGAGACCTTCCGCCGCCCCCGGACCGGCCTGGCCGCCACCCGACGGGCGGGGGCAGGCGACGCGGTCACGTTCGGCCCCCCACACGTCCACAACGTGGCGCACCTTGCGGGCGCCCCGGCGCTGAGCATTCACGTCTATTCGCCCGCATTGGTAGCAATGACTTATTACAAGCGGGCTCCCTGCGGCTTTTCTGCCTTCGAAACGGTGGCGGTCGACTCGCCGCACGGGACGCGGGCTCATGTGCCTGAGCCCGACGCGCAGTTCACCGACCGCGACCGCCAGGCGATCGACGACCTGCTGGCGTCGGCCCGCCGGGGCCTCGACCGGCGACCCGTCCCGAGGGAGGCGGCCGCGGCGGCCGCCTCCGGTGCGTTCCTGGTCGACCTCCGGCCGGCGGAGGAGCGCGCCGCTGAAGGAGAGATCCCCGGGGCGATCACCATCGGGCGCAACGTGCTCGAGTGGCGGCTGGACCCCCAGAGCGAGCACCGCATCCCAGAGATCGCCCGGTACGACGCCGAGATCATCCTCGTCTGCAGCGACGGCTACGCCTCGAGCCTCGCCGCCGCCACGTTGCGCCGGATGGGCCTGACCGGTGTGACCGACCTCGACGGCGGCTACCACGCGTGGAAGTCGGCGGGGTTGCCGACGGTCGGCGCCTGAACCGGCGGCGCCGTGACCGTCGTCGTCGACGGGCTCCAAGACTTCACCGTCGAGCACTACCGGCGGGTGGCGTTCGACGGCGAGGGCGTGACCATCGGCCCGACCGCCCGGGCCCACATGGACCGCAGCCGCGGCCAGTTCGTCCGGCTCCTCGACTCCGACCGGACGCAGTTCATCTACGGGGTCACGAGCAACTTCGGGCCTCGCGCCCGCCAGGTGGTACCTCCCCAACAGCAAAGCGCCCACGCCCGCGGGTTCGATCCCGGCAGGGGATCGTGGGGTCGGGGCTTCGGCGGCGGCCACCTCGACCAGCGAGTGGTGCGCGGCGTCCTCTTCGCCCGTCTCGCCAACTTCGTCTCCGGCAGCGCCAAGGTCCGCTCCGTCGTCGCCGAGCGCGTCGCCGCCCTCCTCGACGGTCCCCTGCCCGAGGTTCCCCTCGACGGCGAGGTCGGTGCGGGGGAGGTCCTCCCGCTGGTCCACATGATGCGGGGCTTCGACCGGGGCGACCTCGAGGAGGGGGAGGGAGGCGCCCTGTCCAACGGCTCTCCTGTCGCCGCCGCCCTCGCCGCCGATGCCGCCATCACCGGCCGGCGGCGCCTCGCAGACGCGACCACGGTGCTGGCCCGGTCCCTCGCCGCCCAGGGCGCACCCCGCCAGCCGTACGAACCCCAGGCCGTGAGAGCCTGGGGAGACGCCGCCGACGTGGCCGCCGCCGAGCGGTTGGTCGCCGCCCTCCCTCCGCAAGGAGCGGCCGGCCCCGCAGCGGTCCCCGCCAGCAGTGCCCGGCTCGTCGCCTTCCTCGGTCAGGCCGAGCGGGCCCTGGGCGCGGTCGACCACGCCGCCCGGACCTCACTGCGCTCGGTCACGGACAACCCCCTCTACCTGCTGCCCGACAGCCACCACCCCCTCGGCCGCGCCGTGTCGACGGGCGGGTACCACAACGCCATGACCTACCCTGCGCTCAACGACCTGGCAGCGGCGTGGGCGGAGCTCGTGGTCGTTGCCGACCGCCACGTCCGCACCCTACGCCGGCGTCCAGGCCTGCCGCCCGGGGCGGACGACCCTGCGGCGGTGCTGCCCGGCCTCGTGATGGAGGCGCGCGCCGCAGCCGTGCCAACCCTGCTGCCGGCAGCAGTCAACGACCCCCAGGACGACGTGTCAGCGCCGGCGCTGAGCGCGTGGCGGCGGGCAGGGCGGGCCGGCGAGGTGCTCGACGCCGCCCTCGTCGCCCTCGACCGCGTCGCCGGCGAGCGCCGCTGATCCCTGCTCCGGCGAGCACCCCAACCCGGCGATCCTCTCCGTCGGGCGGCCAGAGTAGATGGACGCCGGTGGGGGCGGACGGTCAGGGTCCCGTGGCGGCGCCGGCGAGCCCGCCCACCGCCCGGCCACATCCGGAGGCTACGATTTTCGGCGGAAGTTGCCGGGGGTGGCGGAGAGGAGCCGTATGGGCAAGTACCTGCTCAAGCGCCTGGGCTTGGCAGTCCTCACGTTGGTCCTCCTGAGCATGATCGTCTTCGTGGCGGGCCAGGTGCTGCCCGGCAACCCCGGGCGGGCGATCCTCGGCCACTTCGCCTCCCAGTCGGCGGTGGCCGCCCTCAACCGCCAGCTCGGCCTCGACAAGCCCCTGCCGGTGCAGTACTGGAACTGGATCAGCCGCTTCGCCCAGGGCAACCTCGGGCGCTCCTACCAGTACTCCGCCCCCGTCTCGCAGTTCCTCTGGCCGGCGCTCGGCCGGTCGCTCAAGCTGGCGGCCGTGGCGTTCGTCATCGTCGTGCCCCTGTCCATCCTCGGCGGCGTCACAGCGGCCCTCAACCGGGGCAAGGCCATCGACCGCATCATCAGCACCGCCGGCCTGTCGCTCGCCACCGTCCCCGAGTTCGTCTCCGGCATCGTGCTCATCGTGATCTTCGCCATCGAGCTCAAGTGGCTGCCGGTGGACGCCCAGTCACAAGGCAGCTTCTTCAGCGTGCTGCCATCCCTGATCCTCCCGGCCATCGCCTTGGTGTTCGTGCTCTTCGGCTACATCGCGCGCATGGCCAGGGCGGGGACGGTGGAGGCCCTCGACTCGGACTACGTCCGGACGGCCACGCTCAAGGGTCTGCCCCGGCGGACGGTGGTGTTCCGCCATGTGCTGCGCAACTCCCTCCTGCCGACCATCACGGTCATCGCCACCCAGACCGGGTACCTCATCGGCGGCCTGGTGGTGATCGAGACGCTGTTCAACTACCAGGGGCTCGGCCGCTTGATCTACAACGCCGCCCTGAGCAAGGACTTCCCCATGCTCGAGGCTGGGATCCTCGTGATCGGCGTCGTGTACCTGCTGGCCACGCTGATCGCCGACGTGCTCTACACGGTGCTCAACCCCCGCCTGCGCCTGCAGGGCACCGAGTGATGGCCACCACCGAGACCGGCGACAGCACCGGGCGCCAGCTACCCCCCGCCGACCAGCTCATCAGCGACCCCGCGGCCATCGACCCGGCGCTGCCCCTGGTCCTGGCCGCCGACGACCTGCGCGCCGGCGGCGTCTTGGACTCGTCGTCCAAGCGGATCCGCCGGGAGCAGCTCCGGCTGCTCGCGCGCTCCCGGACCTTCCAGGCCGGCGCCGCCATCCTCCTCGTGTGGATCGTGTGCGCCGTGTTCGGCGGTCTCTTCCGACCCTACAACCCGCTCGCCCAGAACCTCCTGAGCATCAACCAGGCACCGTCGGCCCGCCACCTGTTCGGGACTGACAACCTGGGCCGGGACGTGTTCTCCCGGGTGGTGATCGGCTCGCGCGACATCCTCGTGATCGCCCCGCTGGCCACCGTCCTCGGCACGGTCCTCGGCACGGTCCTCGGGCTGCTCCAGGGCTACTACCGCGGAGTCGTCGACGCCATCACCGGGCGGGTCGTCGAGGCGTTCCTGGCACTGCCGGTGGTGATCGTCGCCTTCCTCTTCATCGTCGCCGTCGGACCGTCGGAGGCGAGCCTCATCATCGTCATCGGGTTCGCGTTCGGGCTGGTGATCTCACGCACGGTGCGCACCGCTGTCCTCCAAGAGCGCGAGCTCGACTACGTGGCAGCGGCGCGCCTGCGGGGTGAGGGGGCCCTGCACACCATGTTCGTGGAGGTGCTCCCCAACATCCTTGCGCCGATCATCGTCGAGTTCACGGTCCGCCTGGGTTACGCCATCTTCGCCGTCGCCACGCTGTCGTTCCTCGGTTTTGGGGTCCGGCCACCGACCCCGGACTGGGGCGCCGACATCGCCACCAACGCCCAGTACCTGGCGGCTGGCTACTGGTGGGAGACGCTGTTCCCGGCCCTGGCGATAGCCTCCCTCATCACGGGCATCAACCTGATCGGCGACTCCATCGAGTCGGTGATCATCCAGTGAAGGGGGAAGACGCCGGGGCCCTGACCGCCCCCGCCGAGACGTCGCCCACCGCGCAGGGCCGCTACACCCTCGAAGTCGACCACCTCGACGTCGCCTACACCGTCCGGGGCAACGACCGGCTCACCCTGCGGGACATCAGCTTCCGGGTCGGCCAGCAGGAGAGCTTCGGTCTCGTGGGGGAGTCCGGGTGCGGCAAGTCCACGACCGTCCAGGCGATCACCCGCTACCTGCCGCGCAACGGCCGGGTCACCGCCGGCTCGGTCACGACGGGCGGCCGTGACGTCATGTCCATGGGCCCGGAGGACCTGCGCCGCTTGCGGGCGCGGGAGGTCTCCGTCGTCTACCAGGAGCCCGGCCGGGCGCTCAACCCCTCGATGCGCATCGGCCGGCAGGTCGCCGAGGTCTTCGAGGTCATGGGCTCGCCCCGCAAGGAGGCGATGGAGCGCGCCGAGCACGCCCTGCGGACCGTGCAGATCGCCGACCCGGGGCGGGTCATCCGGGCCTATCCCCACCAGCTGTCGGGCGGGATGCTCCAGCGGGTGGTCATCGCCATGGCGATCGCGGTGGAGCCCAACCTGCTCGTCCTCGACGAGCCGACCACCGCCCTCGACGCCACCGTCGAGGCCGAGGTCCTCGACCTGGTGTCCGGGCTGAGGGAGCAGTTCCGCACCGCCGTGCTGTTCATCAGCCACAACCTGGCGGTCATCGCCAAGATGTGCGACCGGGTGGGCGTCATGTACGCCGGCGAGATCGTCGAGCAGGGACCGGCGCAGGACGTCTTCGACGACCCCCGCCACCCCTACACCGTCGGCCTCCTGCGCTGCGTGCCGCGCCGGGGGCACCGCAAGGACCACGACCGGCTGGACTCGATACCCGGGTTCCTGCCCTCCCCCGGTCAGGTGCCGACCGGCTGCGTGTTCGCCGCCCGCTGCGCCCTCGCCGACAACCGCTGCCGCAGCGAGACGCCGGCGATGGAGGACATCGGGGGTGCGCGGGCATCCCGCTGCTTCAAGCACGGCGAGGCGCCGTCGCTCCCACGGGCCACGCCGGCGGACGTAGCAGTGCGCAGCGGAAGGACCTCGAGCGAACCCGTGATCCGCGTCGAGCACGTCTCGAAGACCTACAGCACCCGAGCCGAGTCGGTGAGGGCGCTGGTGGACGTGAACCTGGAGCTGTACCCGGGCGAGACGCTCGGCGTGGTGGGGGAGTCCGGCTGCGGCAAGACGACCCTGGCCCGGGTCCTGCTGGGGCTCACCGGGCCCGACGAGGGATCGGTCGTCGAGATCCGCGGGCAGCGGGTGGCGCCCACCGCCGCCCGGCGCGGTCGCGACGACCTTCGCCTCTTGCAGATCGTGTTCCAGAACCCTGACTCGGCGCTCAACCGGCGCCACAGCGTCCGCCACATCGTGGGCCGGACGCTTACCAAGCTCGCCGGCCTCGACGGCGAGGAACGGGAGGAGCGCCTGGTCGACATCGTGCGCTCCGTGCGGATGGAGCCCCGGCACCTGCCCATGCGCCCGGCGCAGCTGTCGGGCGGCCTGAAGCAGAGGGTGGCGATCGCCCGGGCGTTCGCCGGCCAGCCGGCGGTGCTGGTCTGCGACGAGCCGACCTCGGCGCTCGACGTCTCCGTCCAGGCGGCGATCCTCAACCTGCTGGTCGATCTGCAGAGCCGGGAGCAGGTGACGTACGTGTTCATCTCCCACGACCTCGGCGTCGTGCGCTACCTCTCCGACCGGATCGCCGTGCTGTACCTGGGGCGGATCATGGAGTACGGCCCGGCGGAGTCGGTGTTCGCCGGGCCGCACCACCCCTACACAGAGGCGCTCCTGTCGGCCGTGCCGACCCTCGACGGAACGGGTCGGGAGCGGATCCGGCTCGAAGGCGACATCCCGAGCCCAGCGAACCCGCCGTCTGGCTGCGTGTTCCACACCCGCTGCCCGCGCCGCCTGGCCGACGGCACCTGCGAGACCGTCGAGCCGCCGCTGCGGGAGGTCGAGCCCGGCAAGGTGATGCGCTGCCACCTCCCGCTCGACGAGCTGGGACGCCTGGAGGAGGAGGCCGCCGCCGCCGCCGACTGACGGGGAGAGGGGAGGACCAGAGCGCGCCACCGCAGCTCCCGCTCCGACCAGCCGCCACCTGGCAGTGGCTTGGTGGCGGTCATTCGATGACCGCGGCCACGACGTTGGACCTCACGCCGTTGACCATGACGTAGAAGTGGTTGGTGGCCCGGATCCCTGGGACCTGGAACATCCAGCCGCCGTTGCCGAAGGCCTCCGGAGCGGCCACGTGCAACGCCTTCTGCACGAAGCCGTGCGCACCGGCATACTCGTCGAAGAGGTGGATCGTCGGTCCGGGGGCGTTGGTCGTGACCCGGATGGTCACCGCCCCTGGCCCCTCCGCCCGCGGCTTGGTCACCCATGCCACGAGCGGTCGAGGCGCCGGCAGCTGGATGGCATAGACGCCGTTGGTGTTGTTGTCGTCGTAATAGACCGTGGTGTGGCCCGCGTTGGGCACCGCAGCCAGACCGAACAACGCTCCCGAAGCCCCGGTATCGAGCACCCGGCTCCAGAGCACGTTGCCCGTGTTGGGGTCGATGACCGCCAGCGTGTTGTTCCCTGCGTTGGCAACGAGCAGGTCGCCGGTGTTGGGGTCGATGACGATGTTCTCCGGTGTGTCGATGACCCCGCCGCTCGCGACGACGACCGGCATTGCCGGACCCGTTGCGGTCGAAGCGCCGGCAATGGCGTAGATCGTGTTGTTGGCATCGTCGGCCACGTACAGGGTTCCGTTCGCGGCGTCGAAGGCCAAGCCTTGAGGCCCGGCCGCGTTGGCTGCGGTGACCGGCACGGCTTTGCTCGTGGCATTGTCGCCGAGACCCGTGGCCAGCTCCACGTACGTCGAGGCGAGTGGTTGGCCGTTTGGGCTCGTGGCCGTGGGGTGAGGGTCGAGACGCCAGACTTCACCGCCTCCCGTGCCCGCCGAGCCGGAACCGGCCGTGCCGTAGTAGAAGGAGACGCCGGCGCTCGTTTGGCTGACCCCTTGACCCCACACGCCGTTGAAGGTCGGCTGCTGGCCCGAGCTCACGGGGCTCGCCGTGGTCGAAGAGTTGAAGTTCGCCTTCACTGTGCCGTTCGGCAGGAGGAGCACGACGTTGGAGGCGGACCCGTCGGCCGACCCGAAGTCGCCAACCCAGACCAGGTCGTTCACCGGGTTGATGGCGATACCTACGGGACCGCTGATCGGCAGGCCGGAGGCGAAGGTGGTGGCGGTGTGGGCGGCCGGGTCGACCTGGTCGAGTCCCATCGCGTGGTGTACGAGCTATCGGGTTTCCGACGGTTCTCGCATCAACCTGAGTTGATCGGTGCCGATCAACTCGCGGTCAGCAGCATATCAAGTTGCGAGGAAGTTGTAAAGGGC
>JAKAQB010000102.1 GCA_021811865.1 Actinomycetes bacterium
TCCGCTTCGAACGCGGCGTCAAGGCTCTGCCGGGAGCAGAGAGCGTGGCGTGGCAGGCCGCATCCTGCTACGTCGCCGGCCGGTCGCTCTCCGACGCCATCGCCGCCGCAAGAACCCTCGTCGGGCAGGGCCACGGGGTGAGCGTCGACCTCTTCGGGGAACGCGTCAGCGACCCGCAAGTCGCCGACGAGGTCTGCGAGGCCTACCTCGGCCTCGTCGCCGCTCTGCCCCCGCCGCCAGCCGACGTATGGGTGTCGGTGGACTTGTCGCACCTGGCGGTCGCCGCCGACCCTGCCGGCGCGGCCGGCCGGCTCGGCGCCACCGTGCAAGCCAACCTCTTGCGCTCAGCCGCTGACGCGACGGCGTTCGCCGACGCCGGCGTGGTGGTCCGGCTGGTCAAAGGCGCCTACCTGGAGCCTGCCGGGGCTTACCCCTACGGGGAGGCCACCGACATTGCCTTCTTGCGCCTCGGGTTCCGCCTCGCCGAGCGCGGCGCCGAGTACTCAATCGCCACCCACGACGGCCTTCTACGAGAAGCGTTGCTGCTCGCAGGCGGGCACCGTCCCGTCGGGCAGCTGCTCGGCGTCCGACCCGACGCTCTCGTCGGCCTGCGCCAAAGAGGTGTCCCCACCCGCGTTACGTCCCCTACGGGACGTTCTGGTTCCGCTACTGGCTGCGACGACTTGCCGAATCCCGAGGCGCCTGACCCGAGCCGGCACCGCCACCGGATGCGCCGATCCTCGGAACGCATCCACTCTCGCCGCCCGAACGAAGTGCGACGCCCGCTCAGAACGACACGCCAGAACGACAGCCACAGCACGCCCGATCGGAGCGCAGAGCGGCACCTCTGGAGCGCGTGGGCGTGACGTCGCCGAAGGGCGGGTTGGGCAGGGCAGCGAGAACCGTCTGGGCGGTCCGGGTGGATGACGCCGCTGCGATCGGAGCGGTCCGTGTCCGTTCCTGGCAAGCTGCCTACGCCGGTCAGTTCCCCCGAGCGTTCCTAATGGGCTGGATCCCGACGAGCACGCCGCCGGCTGGCGGCGTCACCTCGAGCGGGAAACCCGCGAGCGTGAGGCGCTGCTGGTTGTCGAGGCCGGGGGCGGGGTGGCCGGCTTCGGCAGTGCTGGGCCGTGCCGGGACGCCGACGGCGCCGGGGTAGGCGAGGTGTACGCCATCTACCTGCTGGCGGAGTGGTGGGGGCGCGGCGCCGGCCGGAACCTGGTGGCCGCAGCGCCTGACGCGCTCGGCGGGTGCGGTTTCGACAAGGCGAGCTTGTGGATCCTCGACGCCAACGTGGGGGCCCGGCGGTTCTACGAGGCACACGGATGGGCTATCGATGGTGCGGCCCGGGTGGAGGACGGCTTCTGGTTCCCAATCGCCGAGGTCCACTACCGCCGGTGCCTGCCCTGAGCCCCACCCGCTGGTCGCCGGCCCGAGCCGAGGTCGAGCCGGCAGAGCACCCCGACGCCGCCGTCAAAGCTCACGCCGGGGATCGAGACGTCCCGGGTGACCTCCTCGAAGCCGAGTTGGGCGTGCAGGGCGAGCGACACGGCGTTCGCCGCATTCGCGTAGTACCACACCTCGCCCGCCCGTTGGGCCACCCAATCGACCCGGGCCCGGGTGACCTCGCCTCCTGCGCCGCAGCCCCGCCATGGGGGGGCGACCACCAGCCCGGCCAGATACCAGCCGGGCGGCGCACCCCCCGAAGCTGACCGCTGCGGCGGGCAGAGGTAGGCGACCCGCCCGTAGCCAGCGGGCGTCCCGTCCACCCGGGCGACGAACAGCGCCCGCCGGCTTTCGGACAGGTCGGCCGCGAACCGCCCGGTCCACCCGGCGGCCAGACCGGTGTGCTCCTCCGCCAGTGCCACCAGCGCCGCCACGTCGTGGCCGCCTGCGGGGCCGGCGACCACCTCGGCGGGACGTCGGCGGTGGGTCGGGTCCCAGGCAACAAACCGATCCGACATGACCGGCGACGCTACGCCCGATGGACAAACGAGCTCACGGCCCGCGGACAGCGCCCTTGCTGCCCTCCATCCCGGTCTGTCAGCCGGCGCGAAAGATGGCGTAGCCGACCGCGTCATGGGCGCCGTCAGGGCCGGTCCACACCTGGCGGTATCGGGCCTCTTTCGCGCAGCCGCAGCGGGCAAGCACGGCACGCATCCCCCAGTTGTCGGCACGGGTCGTCGTCTCGAGGCGAGCCGGGTCGGTCGGCCAGATCGGAGGCCACCAGCCCGACACGCCGGCGCACCTCGTCCGCGTCGAGACGGGGCTCGGGACGAAAGGGCCAGTCACTGGCGGTGAGGTTCGGCGGCGAGGCCGCCACCGTCGAGCAGCTCGAGCAGTGCCGTCAGGGGCTCCGCGTCCTCCGCATCGCCGTTCGGCTCAGCCGATCGGGTGCGAGACCGCCACCAGCGTCAGGAAGCGGGCGCGGCGAGAAGGGTGGGATTCGCTGCCGGGCGGCTCGAGCACGTCGATCACCGGGAACCGATCTCCGTCCGCCTCGACGAGAACCCGCCGGAGACCCCGCTTGCCAGCGACGAGGTCGAGGAAGCAGGTCGCGTCGGCAGGGGGGGCGCGCACCGGGGACGCCGCCACCACGAGGTCGCTCTTGCCCGAGGGCTGCACGCTGGCCGGCGCATCGATCCGGCTGGCTTGGCCGTCACCCCATCGCAGGTTGACCGTCACATCATCCCATCCGCCTCTCTCGGGATCTGCCGCCAAGGAACGCAACTTCTCGACCGCCACCCGGGCTTGGTCCTTGACCCACCACGCAACGAGGTCCTCGACGCCACCGAACGTCATGGCCTCGGTGACCTTCCTGACACCGAGGCCGGCAAGTCGCGACGCGACATCGGTGGCACAGGGGTCGGCAATGACGACCTCCACGCCCCGGCCGGCGAGGGTCTCCGCCAGCAGCCCGGCGGCCACGTGGTCCTCGAGGGGGGCCGAGTAGCCGGCGAGGACCACGCGGTCGGCGGCGGCGAGAGCCATCCGGGCGCGGGTCCACAGCTCCCGGATGACCGGGTTGGTGAGATAGGCGGACTTGGTAGCGGTCGGTGGCACGACGAAGGGTTCCCGCCCGGGCAGGGCCCGGCTGCGTTCCCCGTCGTCCTCCTCGACGCCGGGTCCGGGGACCCGCCAGCGCGCGACGGTCACCCCGGTGAGGTCCTCAGGGTTCCAGTACCACGACAGGGAGCCGTGCAGCTTCAGCAGCCGGAACGTGTCAGCTACCTGCTGCCCGGTCCAAGCAGGCCGATAACGTGGAGCACCGAGCTGCTGGCTGGCGACCAACTCTTGGATTTCCAGGCGGGTGGGTGGCGGCGTCGGAGGGAGCTGATCGAGGATGTCGTCGCTGGTCACCTCCCGCCGCATGGTCGTCGGCGCACGGTCCGTCAGGTGGCTGCGGTCGACGGCGCACTCGAGCACGTGGTCGTAGTTGAAGCTGACCACGGTCGCTTGCCGGGCGTGCAGGACGGCGACCAGGTCGTCCAACCAGGCTGGAGCGGACCCGGCAAGGGCGTGGGCCTCCCGTTCGCGGAGCACCCCGGTCAGCGCCCTGCTCATCTCCACCAGCCGGGCTCGGGCCCGCAGGTTGTCCTCGACGCTGCGGTAGGGCTGGTCCTCGGCCAGGCGCGACAGCCACGCCTCGAAGCGGGTCGCCTTGGGGGGACGCTCGGATGCCGGGATGCCGGCTCGCTCCAGAGCGAGTGCTCCGAGCTCGTCGGTGAGCGGGTAGCACTCGGAGACGGCCTGGGAGAAGCCAGCGCCGAGGATGACGACGTCGTTCATGTCGGCTCTTGGTGGCGGGGACCGTCACCGGGCGGCGGGTCGAGGGTCGCGACGAAGGGCTCACTGGTGGCGACGGCGGCGGCGATGCGGTCGTAGGCGTCGAGGACGAGGCGGCGGGTGCGCTCCTCGCCGTGGACCTTGAGGTCGTTGCGGTTGCCGATGGGGAAGGTGCCGAGGATGTAGTCGACGTCGTCGCGGTCGATGCCGTAGGGGTGGAGTATGGCGGCGTCCAGCTCCGCCCGGGGGACGGCTCGCCGGTTGGGGTTCCACACGAACGGTGGGCTGTCGTCGCCGAGGACGAGGGCGGCCGGTGCCATGTCCCAGGCTGTGAAGACCAGCTTGTCGACGCGGTCCTCTATCCAATCCTGCAGGCTCTGCGCCGGCGTCCAGGGGCAGCGTTCGGCGAATGTCCCGGGTCGTGGAACCGGGAGCTGCTCCACATAGAAGAAGTTGAGGTTGGTGCCGCCGAGCTTCTGCCGGACAACGAAGTCGGCGGCAATGGACGTGAGGGCTGCGGCGAGGAGCTGGGCGGGACTGGAGCAGACGACGAGAGGCATGCTGTTGCCGACGCCGGACAGGGGAAACGTCGAGCAGATCACGGTCCGCTCGTCAGTGGCACGGCAGACGTTGCGGAAACCGAGGAGCCAGTCGTGGCGCCAGCGGCCGGCTACCTCGGCTTCGGGGACCCAGTAGCGGGGGAGTACGGTGACGTCGGGGTCGGCGTGCTCGGCTTCGGTCACGTCCCTGACGTCGTCGCCGTCGTAGGTGGCCCAGCGGTGGTCGAAGTGGTGGACCATCTTGGCCCCGCAGAGCGGGAGTATGGTCTCGTCGCCGCGGTGGAAGGCGTTGCCGTCGAGGGTCCAGCCGCCGGCCTCGAGCCGCACCCTGGTGCGGAAGAGGTCGGAGTCGTTGGACATGTCGATCATCCGCATGAAGGACACGCCCCACGGGTTGCCGTCGGGGTGGTCCTTGCGGACGAGGACGGGGTGGCGTCGGTAGGACGCCGAGGGTGATCTCGGCGTCGCGGCGGGTGCGGAAGACGGGGCAGGTGCCGGTGTTGGGGGGTTGAGGAGGGTGATCTCCTCGGGGTGAGGGTGAAGGTGAAGCCGGGGCGGCGCGGATCGCCGGGGCGGCGGGCGCAGAAGGCGAAGGTGGCGGCATCGGCCGGTGAGTCGCGGCCGGTGAGGGTGAGCAGGCAGAACTTGACCCGGCTGTCAACGGCTTCCAAGATGCGATCCCGGTTCTCGAAGTCGTACAGGGACACCAGCGACCGGCTGGTCACGAGGTCCCTAAAGTAGTGCTGGGTGGTGGCGTCGGTGGCGACGCCGGTGGGGAGGCTGACGCCGAGGCGACCGCCGCAGGCGAGGAGGTCCCGGTCGTGCTCGGCGAAGGCGGGGTAGGTGTTGATCCGTCCCCGTCCGGTAAGTGGGTAGCGGCCGCTGTGGGCGAGGGACGCTCGCTCGCCGTCGGCCCGGCGGAGGGCGGAGCGGTAGGCGGTGTGCAGCTCGGGGTGGTCGTCGGCGAGAGCGACGATGAGCTTCCTGCGGGGGTTGCCGGATGTCTCGGCTATCTTGGGAAGGCGGGCGGCGAACCACTCCTGCTCCTTGAGCTCGACGTGCTCCCACCGGAGGGTTGCCGATGACGCAGTCGAATCCGCCGCGTCCAGTGAAGACGGTGGGGAGCCCGAGGGGCCAGTGGAAGAAGCGGTACCGGGCGGCAACGTCCTCGACGGCGTCGAGATCGGCCAGGCGGCGGGCGGCGACGTGGACGCCGGCGAGGGAGCGTGCGGGGAGGGCGTCGATGGCGGCTGCCCGGCTGGCGAGGGTGGTGGTGTCGAGGGTGACGCCGCCGGCGGTGAACAGGTCGCCGTAGCCCGCCCGCTCCAGGCCGTTGCGGGCCGCGATGCGGCGGGCGGCGGCGAGGAAGTGCCCGGAGCCGCAGGCGGGGTCGCGGACGGTCAGGTCGAGCAGGGCGGCGGCCGGGTCGGGCTTGGCGGCGGCGTCGATGAGTGGGTCGAGGGCACTGTCGAGGAGGCATTTGGTGAGCGAGGTGGGTGTGTAGTACGCGCCGGAGTGCTTGCGGTCGTTGCCGGCGACGCTGAGCTTGCGGAGCGCGGCGAGCAGGTCCCGGTTGTGGATGGCGAGACCGGCGAGCAGGTCGGCGGGGCTCGGCTCGAAGATGCCTCCGAGACCGGGAAGAGCCAGGGCAGCGCAACCGTCCTCTTTCCCCAGAGCCTCCAGGACCAGCGAAAGTCCGGCCCAGCGGTCGTCGTGGTGGTCGCCGGCGAGGCGCAGGGCGTGGCGGCGCAGGCGCGCCGTCGAGTACCAGTCCCGGTAGCAGGCGGCGGCGGTCGGGTCCGCACACAGAGATCGACGGCAGCGAAAGCGGTGATCGGCCCATACCGTCGAGTGAGCCCTACGACCTCCAGGGCGGTCACCGCTCCCGGCCGAGGGCGGCGGCGTTCATTCACGCGCCCTGGATGGCAGCCGCGACCGCATCGGGGTCGGCACAGCCGACGATCCACTCGTCGAACTCGCCGGAGGAGAAGCTGATGCGCACTCCCCTCGGGGTGTCGTGGTGGACGGCCACGAACCGCTTGGCGCTCGCTCCGTACACCCGGCCGACCTCGACCACCCCCGACAGCCGGGTGCCGACCTTGATCCCGGCGCGGATACCGGCCGCCTTGTGCGCGTTGGCGAGGACCTCGACGCCCCGCACGCACGCCAGCGGGGCAGACAAGCTCCCGTGCACGCCCTCGAGCTTTTCCGCTGCGCTTAGCACCAGCCGTAGATCGTCGCCTTCGACTCGTAGTTCAGCCATAGGACACCTCCACCATTCATGTTATTGCGAACGGTATCAGGTTCAAGAACGGTGTCAAGTAGTGTGAGGGCCGTGGCGACCGCCGAGCTGCTCCTGCACCCCGTCCGGTTGCGGATCGTGCGCGCCCTCCTCGGCGACCGGGCGCTCACCACCAGCCAGCTCGCCGCTGAGCTCGCCGACGTGCCCACCGGCAGCCTCTACCGCCACGTCGGGCTGCTCGCCAAAGAAGGCGTCCTACAGGTCGTCGCCGAACAACGAGTCCGTGGCGCGGTCGAGCGCACCTATGTCCTGCGAGCCGCCGCCGCCCAGATACAACCCGACGAGATCTCAGCCATGAGCCTCGAGGATCACGCCCAGGCCTTCCTGGCCTTTACCGCCGGCCTCTTGGCCGACTTCGACCGCTACATCGCCAGTGCACCGGTAGATCCCGGCGCTGATGGGGCCGGCTACCGGATGGCCGCCCTGTGGCTCACCGACGGCGAGTACGCGGAATTGGCACGCGATCTCGTCCGGGTCGTCCAGCCCCGAGCCGCGCTCGCACCCACCAAAGGCCGACGCCGACGCCTCCTCTACGGCGTCGCCCTCCCCGACATCGACGCCGAACGGCCATCGGCCCCGGCGCGGAACTCCCGAAGTGCCGCAAGTCCCGGACGGCGCGCTCGTCCTCGCCCGTCAACAAGCTGACCGAGCAACCAAGCCCCTACTCCACCCATCTGCAGCGCGTGCCAGAACGACATTCGTTCACGAACAAGCGCCCTAGCGAGGTGCGGACCGGCCGACACGATATTGGCGGTCAGCGACCTGGAGAGGGCCCATCTGCCGTTCTCCCACACCTGAACCTGGAACGGCAGCCACCCCTGCACCCGCACGTGGCAGAACCCGAGCTCGGAGTCGACGAAGTACCAGTAGTAGTGCAGACACTCGACGCCGGCGAACGCCAGCGGGCCGCCCAGCCGGTAGGCCAGGATCCCCAGCCGATCAGAGCGAGGCGGCGGCTACTGCAGGCCTGTGAGCAGGGAGAATGTGGAGGGAGCCGTCACTCCAGGGGAACTGCACCTCTTTCCTGTCTTCATTCGGGAGAATCTGGCATCCGATGGAGGGCAGACAGGAGGTGTAGGGCCAATGGCACATGCCAGCTCCCAGAAAAGGTCGGGCGCCCAAGGTGGTGCGAGGGACGGTGCTGGTGCACCGCCGGCGCTGCGGGAAGGCGACCAGCCCGCCGGCGACTGCGCCGGCGCCGTAGCAGGCCAGGATGGCCCCCCAGGGACCGGCGCCGCCGAGGTACGCCCTGGCCAGCACGGGGTCGAGAACGAGGAACGGTCCCCAGGCCATGAGGTTGAAGAAGGCGAACTGGACGGTGGTGACCCACAGCCAGGTCCGGGAGGTGGACTCGCCCAGCCTTCGGCCAGGTCGTGCAGGATCGAGTGGCGCTCGGCGGGAGGCAACGGGGGCAGCTCGAGCAGGGCGAGCGCCACGGCGCTCATGGCGTAGGAGGCGGCATCGATGGCCAGCACGCTCGCCGGGTCGGCCAGCGCGACGAGCACCCCGGCGAGGGCGGGGCCGGCGACGGTCGTGGCCGAGCGGGCCATGCCGAAAAGCGCGTTGGCGTCGCCTCGCTCGTCGGCGGGGGCGATGTCGACGATGAGGCCGTTGAACGCGGGGTGAAGAAGGCGTCGCCGACGCCGACGGCCCCGGCCAGCACGGCGAAGACCCAGATGGGGGGATGCCCGGCGAAGAGCAGGGCAGCGAGGAGCGCTTCGCTGGCGGTGCGCAGCAGGTCAGCGCCAAGCATGACCTGGCGGCGGCCGATCCGGTCGGGGACCACCCCGCCGCCGATCATGAGCGCCACTTGCGGGACGATGCCGGCGGCGAGGACGTAGCCCAGGTCGGCGGCGCTGCCGCCGCTGTCAAGCACTGCGAAGACCAGCGCCAAGGAGGCCATGGCCGTGCCGAGATTCGATGGCAAGTAGCCGGAGAAGCAGAGCCGGACGTTGCGATGGCGCAGCACGCGGAAAGGGCCCCGTGCCAACCACGCCCGCCCAGGCTTCGACGGCTCGGTCATGATCTCACCGCCCTGATCGACCCACCAGTGTGGTTCTCGCCGCTCGACGCTTCCCGAGCGGCCGACTCGGAGGTGTTCGGTGCCCGCCGGGCTCGTCTGCAAGGATTGAGGCCGGTGGTCGGTCAGACGCTCGATGTAGACCGAAAGCTGTCTCGTCGAGCAAGTGCCGCCTTGCCGATGCCAGCACCGTGGGCTCTCGGACATGCCTCCCGCCCCGAGCTATGACCGGGCTAGACTTAGTCATGTGAACCTGGTGAACATGCACGAAGCCAAGACCCACCTGTCGAGGCTGGTGGAACGGGCCGAAGCTGGTGAGGAGGTCGTCATCGGCCGTGCCGGCCGGCCGGTGGCGCGCCTGGTCCCGTACGTAGCTCGCTCGGAGCCCCGGCGACCAGGACTGCTGGCCGGGCACATCACCGTGGCCGACGACTTCGACGACACCCCCCAGTGGTTGGTGGATGCCTTCGAGCGGGGTGAGGCTCGCCCCGGGACCGGGTGAACCTCCTCCTCGACACGCAGGTCCTGCTGTGGTGGTTGGCGGCCGATCCGCTGTCGGGCGAGGCGAGTGCCCGCATCGCCGATCCCTCGGCCAGGGTCGTGGTGTCCGTGGCCTCGATCTGGGAGGCATCCATCAAGCGGTCGCTCGGCAAGCTTCGGGTCGAGGGGTCGCTGGCCCACCATGCCACCGACGCCGGCTTCGAACTGCTCCCCGTGCTTGCCGGCCATGCCGAGGCGGCCGGCGACCTCCCGCACCACCACCGCGACCCCTTCGACCGCATGCTCGTGGCGCAGGCAGAGATCGGA
>JAKAQB010000103.1 GCA_021811865.1 Actinomycetes bacterium
CGAGCGATCTCCTGCTGTGCTCTCCCCCTTCTTGAAGTAGATGACCGGCACGTCGTGGTCGGTGGCGAAGCGGCGGACGATCAGTGAGCCTGCTCGCCCGCCGCGCCCGTCCCAGCCTGCCAGCGTTGGAGTTGGTCGGCACCGACGGTGACATCCCCGCCGGCACCGTCGACGCCGAGGAGAACGGGGAGGGGGAGGAGTCTGTCGGCGTCGGCTGTCTCGAGCGGGGGAACGCCGGGGCGAGCGGCGACACCGCGGTGGCAGACGGCTCTCCGGTGGCCCGCTTGGGGAACCAGACGATCGACTCTTCGTACGCGGGGGCGATGTTGTTGCACGGCTACATGGAGCGGGCCGGGGCCGGCTCGGTCTTGGCCGCCCTGCCGGGCGGGGAGGCCCGCTGCTACGACGCCGCCGGGTTGGTGCTCGCCGCGGTTCTCGGCTTCGCCCTGGGGTCTTGCTCCGCGGAGGGCACCAAGCATCTGCTGGCCACAGACGCCGGCGCCTTGGTCGGCTTCGGTCGCTCCCCGCACCTACGAAGCTTGCGCCCCGCCTCGGCGCCGTCGCCGATGCGATCGACCCGCTCGACTTGCACGTCGCCCTGGCCAACAACATGCTCGACGCCATCGACAGCCTGGCCGATCTTGTCTTCGTCGAAGACCAGATCGTTGCCTACAGCAGGGCCGCCTCCTCGCCAAAGGACGAAACACCCGCCGGCTCCACGCCGGTCCCAGCAGGGACGGTACCCTCATCGTCGACGACGCCTGGAGGGCCGTTGTCTTCGTTCACCAGGGCACCCTCATGGCTATGGCGCTCAACACCAAGATCCTATTCGTCCTGTTCAAGGTCCTGCGGGACCATCAGGCGTGGCTACGACGCCACTCCATGAGCGAGGCGGTCGTCGGGCGCAGGCTGCGGGGCCGCAAACCGGCCAACTCTCACGACGCTGCCATCCGCGCCGAGGCGAACCTCGAAACGACCAAGACGCAAGCTGGGGTCACCCTCAGCGAACAGGTCCGAGCCGCGCCGCGCACACACGCGGCGCGGCGCGGCGCGCGCTCGGAGGGATTCGAACCCCCAACCTTCTGATCCGTAGTCAGATGCTCTATCCGTTGAGCTACGAGCGCTGGAGCCGTCGGAGCGGCGGTCGAGAGTCTAGAGCAGGCCGCCAGCGCGCCGGTCAGCGCCGGCGGCCTGCCCGGTTGCCTCGCCGCCTGGATTCCGCTAGACCGCTCCGCCAAGACGCCCCGTGTGGGGGTCGGAGGGGGCGCGATCGTGGTGCGGGGGTGGAAGCAGCGGATCGGTCGGAGGGGGGCGCTGGGTGCGGCAACGTCGCTGGTGGGCGTGCTCATCCTTGGACAATCGGGGGTCGGTGCCGCGGCCCGGATCTCCCGGCCGGCGCCGGCATGGCCGGCTCTCACGCGGGCGGAGGCCGGCGCCTTGTCGAGCCACGTGTCCGCTCGCGTCATCGTCATCCTTCGCGATCAGGCCCCCCGCTTGCCTGCCGACACCGCCCATGAGGCGGCCCGGTCGGCGGCGTTCGCAGCCGCCCAGCGGCCTCTGCTCGCCGAGCTCGCCGAGACCCGTGCCACCCACATCCACGCCTACCGGTTGATCGACGCGGTGGCGGCGACCGTCTCCCCGGCCGAGGCCCGTCGCCTCGCCCACGACCCTGCGGTGAGACAGGTTGTTCCCGACGTGACCATCCGGATGACTCCGCCGGCCCTCGCCGCTACGCCGGTGTCCGGCGACCTGACCGCACCTGCCGCCGTCCCGCCCGACAACGCATGCCCGAGTTGGGTCCAGCTCAACCCCCAAGCGGACGAAACCGTCAACGCGGTGTCGGGCTACAAGCCCCAGCCCACGGCGGCGAGCCTCGGCTATACCGGTGAAGGAGTGAAGGTCGGCTTCATCGCCGACGGGATCGACGTCAACAACCCCAACTTCATCCGCCCCGACGGCCAGCACGTGTTCGTCGACTACCGGGACTTCAGCGGTGACGGCACGGCGACGCCGACGGACGGGCGGGAGGCGTTCCTCGATGCCGGCTCCATCGCCGCCCAGGGAACGGTCGTCTACGACGTCTCCCATTACACCGACCTGCCTTCCGCTGTTCCGTGCCGCATCCGCATCGAGGGTGTCGCCCCGGGCGTCAGCCTGGTCGGCCTCGACGTCATCGGCAACTCCGGCGGGGCGCCGCTGTCGGTGCTCGTGCAGGCCGTCGACTGGGCGGTGACGTACGACCACGTCAACGTCCTCAACGAGTCGATCGGGGGTAGCTCGTTCCCCGACGTCGAAGCACTCGACGCCTTCGACATGGCCGACGACGCCGCCGTGGCCGCGGGCGTCACCGTGGTCGCCTCCAGCGGTGACGCCGGTCCCGGCAACACTATCGGCTCGCCGGCGTCCGACCCCAACGTCATCAGCGTGGGTGCCAGCACCACGTACCGCATCTACGCCCAGACCGGCCTGGGTGCTGCCCAACGGCCGGGAGTGACCGGCTGGCTTAACAACAACACCAGCCCGTTCAGCTCATCGGGGGAGACCGAGACCGGCCGCACCATAGACCTGGTGGCGCCTGGGGACTACAACTGGCTGCCCTGCTCGACCGACGTGGCGATCTACAAGGGATGCCGCAACGACCGCAACCAGCCGACGCCTTTCCAGGCGATCGGAGGCACCAGCGAGTCCTCCCCGGTGGCCGCCGGCGTGGCAGCGCTGGTGATCCAGGCGTACCGGGAGGCACACGCCGGCGCCACGCCGGTCCCCTCTGTTGTCAAGCGGATCCTGCTGAGCACCGCCAACCCGATCGGCGCCCCTGCTGACCAGCAGGGATCCGGCCTGCTCGACGCCTACCGGGCGGTCCTCGCCGCGCGCTCGTACGGGCTGTCGGCGTCGCAGGCATCGGGCGAGACGACGCTGTTGTCGCCCAACCAGATCGACGTGTCGGCCATCCCCGCGAGCCCTGAGGCGCTCACCGAGACGGTGACCAACAGTGGCGCTTCTACCCAGACGATCGTGCCCTGGACCCAGACGCTCGGACCGTGGACGCCGGTCGCGTCAGCGACGGTGGTGCTGAGCGACCAGTACAGCCCGCACGCTGTCAGCGCCCGAGGAAAGCTCCTGAATATCGAGAAGGTGACTTTCACCGTCCCGCCCGGAGAGAACCGGCTGAGCGCGTCGATCGCCTTCAAGACCGCCGGGCTCAGCAGTGCCGGCGGCCCGAGTCTCTACGCGCCCGTCGGGTTCAACCTCGTCGACCCCCAGGGTCGGCTAGCCATCGTGTCCGAGCCCGGGCCGGGCAACTACGGCAACGCGCAGGTGAGCAAGCCGGTGCCGGGGGCGTGGACGGCGTACATCTTCGGCAACCAGTCCGGTGCCGGCGGGACGACCGGGCCCGTACTTTTCGGGGCGTCGGTCGCCGCGTGGCAGCCACTCGGGTCGGTGAGCCCGGCCAGCCTGACCCTGGCACCCGGCCAGTCCGGAACGATCACCGTTCAGGCGGCCACCCCCTCGACGCCCGGCGACCAGGCGGCGTCACTGATGCTGCAGGCGAGGGTTGCCGGCTCGACCATGACCAACACGACCAGCGTTCCGATCATCCTGCGCAGCCTCGTCCCGACGGGTCCCACCTCCTTCGGCGGTGTGCTCACGGGTGGCAACGGCCGGAGCCCGTTCACCGGCCAGACCGCCTACTACCAAGTGCAGCTCTCCGCGGGCGAACCAGAGCTCAACGCCTCGATCACCCTCGCCGGCAAGGCGCGCGATCCGTTTACCGCTGAGCTCGTGAGCCCGACCGGGACGGCTGAGGCGGTGGCGAGCAACGCCTACCTTGCCGTCGGCGCGAGCGGTTTGACCGGAGTGCCGACGCCCGGTGCCGAGCTTCACGTGCTTACGCCGGTTGCTGGCACGTGGGATCTGATCATCGACTTCAACAACGCCGTGTCCGGTACGGCCCTCTCCGAGCCGTACACGGTGATGGTCGACGAGTCCGCCGTCCCTGTCACCGCCTCGGGCCTGCCCGATTCCGTCAGCACGGTGCTGGCTTCCGGCACGCCCGTGCAGGCGGCGGTCACGGTGACCAACACGGGTACAGCGCCGCAGGCCTATTTCGTGGATGCCAGGTTCCGATGGCAGACCACCCTGTCGTTGAAACCGCTGGGCGGACTGCCGGTGACGTCGATGCCCAACTCGAGGGGCGTGTTCTATGTCGTGCCCACAGGGACCTCGGGTATCACATGGGAGGCGCAGGCGTCGATGCCGATCGTGGCGGAGGTCGGCTACCTATACGGTGTCCCTGATGTCGTCGGGCAGACGGCAGGCATTAGCGCCAGCGGATTCCTGTCGGGTAGCCCGTTGAGCCAAGGACCGTGGGCGGTGACCCCCCAGCCGGTCGGCCCTGACGGAGCGCAGGGAGTGCCGTCATCCCTCGCTGTCACCTCGATGCAGGCCCAGACGTCCGCCTTCGACATCGCTGTCACCTCTCCGACCGGCGACCTGTGGCGGCTGTCGATCAACCCGCACGCCTCCATGGATCTGATCGTCGTGCAGCCGGGCCAGACCGCCCAGATCCCCGTCACCATCACTCCCAAGGCGGCGGTGGGGACACTCGTGCAGGGGACCCTCTTCGTCGACGTCGCCGACCTCCTGGCGTTCGGGCTGTCGGGAACGCCGGACGCAGACCAGGTAGCCGCCCTGCCATACGAGTACACCGTCGGGCCGGCTGGTTCGTAGGAGGGCCTGCGGCCCGGGAAGGTCCTGGCGTTCAGCCCTGGTGGACCTGGCGGGACGTGCGCAGAAAGCTCGGTGCATCCAGGAGCGCTCCTGGGCCTCAATCCCCCGAGGTCAAGTGAATGCACCGAAGTCGACGACAACGTGGCAAGAAACCACCGCGTCTCGGTGAAATCCGACCAAACCCGGGCCCGTCGACGCCCTGAGGCGTCAGCCCGAGCTGCAGGGGTTCGCTCGTCGGAGGTGCCTGGCACTCGCCGGAGGTGCCGTCTGAGTCCCGCCCCGCCTGTCTACTCCCCGCCGACACGCATGGTCTCACCGCCACCGCCACCGCCACCGCCACCGCCACCGCCACCGCCCTGACATCCCGACGCCACAGCACCCCACCGCCACAGAGGCGGACCCAGTCCGCCGGCGCCGGGCCGTCAGGTGGTCGGAGGAGTACCCGACGACCCGGCGGTGCTGGCGCTGGTGGTGCCTGTCCCGGCGGTGCTGGTGCTGGTGGTGCCTGTCCCGGCGGCGGTGCCTGTCCCGGTCGTTGCCGGCACGGTCGGAGTGGGAACGGTGGTCGACCCCCCGCCGGCGCCGGCCGCGCCGGTCCCCGGGGTCCCCGTCGCCCCGCTTCCCGTCGCCCCGGGCAGGGTCGTCGACGTGGCCGGCGTCGTGGTCGTCGGCGCGCTCGTCGTCGGTGAGGGCATCTCGAACACGAGCGTCGCCGTCCTCGCCTTCGCCGGGTCTCCGGCCGTCGGCGTCAGCGTCACGGTCAGGGTCACCTTCCGGCCGAGGGGCGGCGCGAGGTAGCCGATCGTCAAGGCCTGGGAGGACCCGGGGGCGAGCAGCGCCACGAACTGGCGAGCGCTCGACGCGCCGGTGGCCGGCGTGATCGAGGCGGTGACGGTCAGGTTGCGCTCGGTCTGGTTGCCGGTGTTGCCGACGACCACGTTGACCGTCAGCTGCCGCCCCGGGGCGAGGATCTGGGTCCCGCCCCGCGTGCCGACAGCTGAGGGCGTGGTGCTCACGGCCTCGATCGCCACGGAGGACGTCGGCTTCAAGCTGGCCCGGCTCTGCAGGCTGGTCAGGAACACCGTCAGGCCGGCGGGGTTGGTGTCCACCCCCGGGCCGATCCATCGGGAAGGCGGGGCGCGCACGTGCAGCCAGCCCGGGAGTTGCGTCCCGAACAGGGTGTACGCCTGGTCGGCCACCTCCAGTCTCTGGAGGGCAGCGGCCAAGGTGTCGCCGGAGGCGCGGATCACGCCGGTCCCCACCTTGGCGGTGAGGGCGGCGTGGACGGCGCCGGCGATGCGCTGGGCCTCCATCGAGCGCACCAGCAGGCAGCTCTCGAGCAAGCCGGCGGGGCCGGCCAGGTCGGTCGGGGGCAGGATGCCCGTGTCGGCGCGGTACGCGGAGCGGGCCCCGGCCGCCAGGCTGTCGAGCTGGGCGGCGACGGCGGGTCCCGAGGTCGTCTTGGTGTCGGAGAGGAACGCCGCCAGCTGCATGCCCTGCACGTCGGACTGCTCCACCAGCGCGAAGGCGCGGTCGACCCAGACCGAGCCGTTGAGCTGGCGGGTCGGATCCGGCGAGCGGGACTTGATGGACGCGTCGACGAGGAGCACGAGCAGGGTGAGCACCACACCGGCGGCCAGCCACCGCCGGCCGCTCGCCCTTCGGGAGCTGCGACTGGCGAGCGCCATGAGACCGCAACCTTACCGACCGGGCGGCACTCCTACCCGCCAGGCCCTGGCAGGCTGGGCGCCATGCGCTACCGCCAACTTGGCAACTCCGGCCTCACCGTGTCCGTCGTCGGCCTCGGCTGCAACAACTTCGGGGGTCGCATCGGCATGGATGCATCCCGGCAGGTGATCGATACCGCCATCGACCAGGGCATCACCCTGTTCGACACGGCCGACACCTACGGAAACCGGGGCGGCTCGGAGGAGATCATCGGCCAGGTCCTCGGTTCGCGGCGGGACGAAGTGGTGCTGGCCACCAAGTTCGGCCACGACATGGGGAGGGGCGACAAGGAGGCGCGGGGCGGGCGTCGCTACGTCCGCATGGCCGTCGAGGAGAGCCTGCGCCGCCTGCGCACCGACCATATTGATCTGTACCAGCTGCACAGCCCCGATCCCCGCACGCCGATCGCCGAGACGCTGGCCGCCCTCGACGAGCTCGTCGCCGAGGGCAAGGTCCGCTACCTGGGCTGCTCCAACTTCGCGGCCTGGCAGGTGGCGGATGCCGACTGGGAGGCGCGCGCCGGCGGGTTCGAGCGTTTCGTCTCCGCTCAGAACGAGTACAGCCTCCTCGAGCGTGACGCCGAGGTGGAGTTGCTGCCGGCGTGCCGGCGCTTCGGCGTCGGAGTGCTGCCCTACTTCCCGTTAGCCCGCGGGCTGCTGACCGGCAAGTACCGGCGGGGCGAGGCCATGCCGGCGGGTACCCGGCTGTCAGGGCAGGAGATCGACGAGGTGACCTTCGACCGGATCGAGGGGCTGGGCGGCTTCGCGAAGGAGCGGGGCCACACGCTGCTCGAGTTGGCCTTCGCCGGCCTGCTAGCCCACCCGGAGGTGAGCTCGGTCATCGCGGGAGCCACCAGGCCAGAGCAGGTGGCCGCCAACGTGGCCGCCGGCGAGTGGGAGCTCGACGAGCTGCCCTAGCTGGGTAGCGGCGGAAGATGCCGGCGTCGCGCAGCCTCGCGACGACACGTCGAAAGTCCTCGAGCTCGAGCAGCACGCCGAAGCGGGGGAGGGCACGTCGTCACCGTCGACAGGGTTGCGCCCCGCCACGCGGTCGGCGCTCCGGGGAACCAGGTGGGATCGGGTCACGGCGTCCCTGCCAGCAGTTCGAGCACGGTGTCGGTGTCGGTCAGGTCGGCGAAGGTCGCGTCGGCGCCCAGCCCCTCGAGCTCCTCGATGTCGAAGGTCCCTGTACCCACCAACAGGCACCGCACTCCCCCGGCGCGCGCGCAGTCGAGATCACGGGGCGTGTCGCCGATGACCCATGTGGCATCGGAGGGCACCTCGGCGCCGAATCGCTCCGTTGCTCGCTTGCGCGCCAGGGGCACGAGGGCGTTGCGGTCGATGTCGTCGCTGCCGTAGGCGCCGAGGTCGAGGTCGACGAGGCGATCGAGGCCGAGGGCCGTGAGCTTCACCCGGGCGTTGGGGCGCAGGTTCCCGGTCAGGCAGCCCGACGCGACGTCCTGGCGGGTGGCGAGCTGCTCCAGCAGCTCCGGGATCCCCGGGCAGGCGCTGCCGAGCTCGGTGATCCGGTCGGCGGCCTCCGCCAGCCGGGTGACGAGGCGGTCGAGGACGGCGTCGACGGTCGCCTCGTCCGGCTCGATGCCGAGCAGCCCGAGCTGCTCGTGGACGATGAGGGGGTCGGTCTTGCCGCTCATGGGGACCCGTCCCGGCGGGACTTCGCCGAGCACGTCGTCGATCGCGAAGTCGAACGCGTCGGCGCCCGCCGAGCCGGCCCGGAGCAGGGTGCCGTCGATGTCCCACAGCAGCAGACGGCGCACCACTGGGAGAAGGTTAGCTTGTGTCCCGTGGAGATCACGCCCGTGCGCATCACCGAGACCGACGAGTGGCGGGCGCTGGCCCGCCACCAGCGGACCCTTGCCGACGTCCACCTGCGGGATCTGTTCGCCGACGACCCCACGCGGGGCGAGTCCCTCAGCGTGGACGGCGGTGACCTGCACCTCGACTACTCGAAGAACCGACTCACGGCCGAGACGGTGCGCCTCCTCGCTGCCGTGGCCCGACGGGCCGGCCTGCACGAGCGCATCGACGCCATGTTCGCGGGCGAGCACATCAACGTGACCGAGGACCGGGCGGTCCTCCATGTGGCGCTGCGGGCGCCGGCGGGGGCGAGGATCACCACAGACGGCCGCGACGTGGTACCTGACGTGCACGCGGTCCTGCAGAAGATGGAGGCTTTTTCCGAGGCCGTCCGCAGCGGCGAATGGCGGGGGCAGACCGGAAAGCGCATCCGCGCCGTGGTCAACATCGGGATCGGCGGATCCGACCTCGGCCCCAAGATGGCGTACGAAGCGTTGCGGGACCGCGCCGATCGGAACATCACGTTCCGGTTCGTCTCGAACGTCGACGGCAGTGACATCTGGGAGGCGACATGCGACCTCGATCCGGCCGAGACGCTCTTTGTCGTCAGCTCGAAGACCTTCACGACCCTCGAGACGATCAACAACGCGACGACCGCCCGGGACTGGCTGCTGCGCGGGCTGGGGGACCGGGCGGCGGTGGCCAAGCACTTCGTGGCCGTGTCGACCAATGCGGAGAAGGTGCGGGAGTTCGGGATCGACACCGCCAACATGTTCGAGTTCTGGGATTGGGTGGGCGGCCGGTATTCCTATGATTCGGCCATCGGGCTCTCGCTCATGATCGCCGTCGGTTCGGCGGCTTTCCGTGAGATGCTCGACGGTTTCCGGCTCGTCGACGAGCATTTCCGTTCGGCTCCGTTCGAGCGTAACCTGCCGGCGCTGATGGGGCTCATCGGAGTGTGGTACTACGACCTGTGGGGCGCCGAGACGCAGGCGGTCCTGCCCTACAACCACTATTTGGCGCGCTTCCCCGATTACCTCCAGCAACTGGAGATGGAGAGCAACGGCAAGTCGGTGACGTTGGCCGGGGACCCGGTGGACCTCCCGACCGGCCCGGTGGTGTGGGGGACGCCGGGCACCAACGGACAGCACGCCTACTACCAGCTGATCCACCAG
>JAKAQB010000104.1 GCA_021811865.1 Actinomycetes bacterium
GGTACTGGCCGAAAGCGGGGGAGCCGTTTGCCGAGGTCGCCAGCAGCCTCGAGCCTCGGCACTCGCTCGGCCCCGGCTGCACCATCCAGGTGGCGATGTTCCCTGCGCCCTCGAGCCACAGCTGGAAGGGGGGCATCGACTGGACTGCGTCCTCGTGCAGCAGGCCGACGAGGGCCTCGATGTCGTAGCGCTCGAAGGCGTCGACGTATCGGTGCAGCAACGCCTCGTCGGCCTCCCCGAGCGGCTCGGGATGCGGTCCGGGCGGCAGGGCGCTCAAGCTGGCGCGGGCCCGCTGGAGGGCGCTGTTGACCGAGGCCACCGAGCTCTCGAGCAGCTCGGCGGCCTCGGCAGCCGGCCATTGCAGCACCTCGCAGAGGATGAGCACGGCCCGCTGGCGCGGGGGCAGGTGCTGGAGGGCGGCGACGAAGGCCAGCCGGACGGACTCGCGGTACTCGGCGACGACGGCGGGGTCGGTGCCGTCGGGTCCTGCCTGGTGGCCGGGGATCGGCATGACCCAGGTCGCCTCGGGGAGCAACCGGCCGAGCAGCGACTCGTCGGGGGGCGACGACGGCCCCATCTCCATCGGCCGGGCTCGGCGCTGGACCTGTCTTCCCATGTCGATGCAGACGTTGGTGGCGATGCGGTACAGCCATGTCCGGACGCTCGAGCGCCCCTCGAAGCCCCCGGCGCTCCGCCAGGCACGCAGCATGGTCTCCTGCACCGCGTCCTCGGCCTCGAAGCCCGAGCCGAGCATCCGGTAACAGTAGGCCGTGAGCTCGCGGCGGTAGGGCTCGAGGGTCAGGGTGCCCGCGGCGGCAGACTCCACCACGGCGCCGATGCTAGTGAAGTCCCTCAGGGTGGGCCCGGTTCCCACGGGCGGCCGTCGGATGCGTTGCTGCGACAAGCCCAGCCCGTCCGGAGCGGTCCGAGGGTGCCCAGGCGCGCCTACGAGCTGCGCAAGGCCGGTCCGAGGTCGATCTGCTCGCGTAGGGCGCAGCCATGCATCGACGTTCGCCTCCGGATCTGGCGAAGTGACCCCCTGCACGCGGCGGCCGTGGGTGGCCAAGATGTGCCGTCCGAGACGGCGGCCACCCAGCTGCGCCATCTCCTCCAACCCCCTACGGGTTGCAACATGGGCACGTACCGGGGTCAGCTCCGGCCTCAGGCGAGACGAGGGGCCGCTCCCGTCTGCACTGGCAGGCGGGGCAGCCGTCGATCTCGGCTCGCGGGCGGGCCACCTCGGTGCCGCACCAGGCGCACGGCACGCCGAAGACAACCTCGACGCGTCCCCAGCCAGGGGCCCCGCAGGACGGGCATCGGGTGGCGACCCGGGCGGCGAGGCGCTCTGCAGCGGCGGCTATGACGGCACGGCGTGAGGGGCACGCGTGAGCTCGCATGTCGGTCTCCACTCGGGCCAGGCCGTCGGCTGCGGCGGCAGCGCACTCACTGACGGCGGCGGCGAGCATGTCGGGGCTGGAGATGCCCTTGTAGATCGGGTGCAACTCTCCGCTGTTCGGCCGGACGACCAGCTGGTGTCCGGGAAAGTCGGCCGTGGACAGGAACGGTGCGAGGTCTTCGGCGGCAGTCGCACTCGTCGAGGCAGCGATGGTGTCCCAGCTGGAGTGGCTCTCCCATACGACGATCCCGTTGTCGTCGTCGACGAGGACGACGATCTCCTGATCGGCGTTGACAAATGGCATCGCAGGGTCTGGGCCGATGCTCCCTTCGGATGCCAGCCCAAGGGTCCGGCCGGCTGCGCTCATGCCGAGGCGCGCCTTGGCGATGGCGGTGTCGAGGGGTGGTGCCTGGCGGGGGACCTCCCCGGTGAACGTGCCGAGGGAGTCGGTGTCGACTGCAACGGCGTCGACCCGCAGCCCGACGGCCTCTGCAAGCGGGGGGGCGATGAGGGGAAGCTTGCCGTGCTTGGTGGCGAGCACTCCCACCCGCCCGGTGTAGGGGTGCTCCGACCTTCCCCAGCTGCGCAGTGGGGTCGCAGCCACGAAGACGGCGTTCCGGCCCGACGCCGAGGCCCTGGGTGTCCGTGGTCGCCGCACCATGGTCCGAGCCTACCTTATAAACGAAGTAAACTTCGTGTACTGTGATTCGTGTAATAGAGCGCGGCGGCGGGCGTCGCAGCTGGAGAGGAGAGGTCCGCCGTGTTGCATGGGAAGCGGGTGCTTGTCAGCGGGGTCGCCACCAGGGACAGCATCGCTGCCGCTGTCGTCGAGCGGGCCGTGCGGGCCGGTGCCGAGGTGGTGGTGGCTGCGTATCCGAAAGACGTGTGTGCCGCGCAGGAGGTGCTCGCTGGCCTGCCCCAGCCGGTCGAGGTGGTGGCGGTGGACGCGACGAGCGAGAGTGACATGACCATGCTGGAGGACGAGGTGCGGCATCGGTGGGGAGCCCTCGACGGAGCGTTGCACGCCATCGCCTTTGCGCCTCGGAGCGCGCTCGGCAGCGTGATGGACGCTCCCGCTCGTGACGTCGAGTTGGCGATGCGCACGAGCGTGTGGAGCTACGCGGCGTTCGGGCGCCTGCTGCAGCGCCTGGCGCCCCCGTCCGGTGCCAGCCTGGTCGGGCTGGACTTCGACAGCGCCCGGGCGTGGCCTGTCTACAACTGGATGGGGCCGTGCAAGGCAGCGCTTCGTTCTCTCAACGGGTACCTGGCCCGTGACCTCGGATGCCTGGGGGTGCGCGCGAACCTGGTCGCCGCCGGGCCGCTGCGCACCCGGGCGGCCTCAGGGATCCCCGACTTCGAGGTGCTCGTGGACCGCTGGGATCGCCAGGCGCCTCTGGCCTGGGATCCAGCGGACGGATCCGGGGTGGCCGATGCCGTCTGCTTCTTGCTCTCGGACCTCGCCCGGGCGATCACCGGCGAGGTGCTCCACGTGGACGGCGGCATGCACGCGATGGCCACCTACCTGCGCGAGAACCCCGCTGGGGCATCGCCGGAGCACGGCTGAGCTAACTCAGGACGCAGCCGTTCGCCGGCGCCGCTGAGGCCCGAGATCCGCCACCAGCCGGAGCAACTCGCCGACGCTGTGCGGCTGCTCGACGGGGTGGCGCAACGGGCGGTCCCGGTCGATCTCGTAGTGGTTGCGGCGCCCCACCCGGGTGCGCTTCACGTACCCCCCCGCCACGAGGTCGGCGACGATCGCCTGGGCAGCGCGCTCGGTGATCCCGACCCGTGCGGCGATGTCGCGCCCGCGGATGCCGGGATCGCCGGCGATGCACACGAGCACGTGGCCGTAGTTGGTGAGGAACGTCCACGTGGGCTTCGCCGGCTCCGCATCTCGGCCGACTTCGCTGCGGTCCGCCATGTTGGAGAGGGTACCCGATTTCGTGAAACAGAAGATGGCTGATCGACCACACCGCAGGTTGCGACCTCAGCAAGTAACGGTCTATGATTCACGAGATGCAGATCATATCTAGTGCCCCCTCTCGCTCAGGGTGCGCATCCGCCGCCGGGGAGGGCACGTGCTGAATCTCCTCGGGAAGCTCTGGTTGACCGGCGCGGTAGTCGTGCCGCTCGTGAGTGCGTCGGTCCCGGCCGTCGGCAGGCTCGGACGCGAGCGGCGATGCCGATCGGCCACCGCCCTGGCATGGGTGGGGGCCGCGCTTGCGCTGGCCGCGACGTTGTGGGTGGCGCTGCGCGGGTCGTTCACTGTCGTGCTCGTCGGCGGAGGCGGTCGGCCGCTTGTCGGCCTGTGGGCGAACCAGCTGACCGTCACGTTGCTGGCCCTGGTCTGCGTGGTGGGCGCCGTGGTGCAGAGCTTCTCGCTGCGCTACCTGCAGGGCGACCGCGCAGCTCCGAGGTTCTTCGCGGCAGCGAACCTGGTGGTGGCGGCGATGGCAGTCGTGTGCACATCGGCCACGGCGGCGGTGCTGGTGGTGGCCTGGGTGGGCGCCGGGCTGGCATTCGTGATGGTGGTCGGGTCTCGCCCGGACCTGCCGGGGGTGCAGGCGGCGACGCGGCGCACGCTGGCGATGTTCGCAGCTGGCGATCTGGCGTTGGTGACAGCTCTGGCTGTCACCTCCCTGCGGGCTGGCAACATCGACTTGGCCTCTCCCCTGGCGCTTCGCAGCGCGGCGGGTCATCTCGGGAGCATGACGACCCTGGTGGCAGTGCTCGTCGTGGTGGCCGCCTTGACCCGCTCCGCCCAGGGACCGCTCGGGCGGTGGCTTCCCGGCACGGTGTCTGCACCAACCCCGGCATCGGCCCTGCTGCACGCCGGGGTCGTGAACGGAGGCGGGATCCTGCTCATACGACTCGCTGGGCTGACCGGCGGCTCGGCGCTGGTGATGGTCGGTGTCTTCAGCGTCGCAGGCGTCACCGCGGCGGCGGCGGCTGGGCGGATGGTCCACCAACCAGACGTCAAAGGTTCGCTCGTCCATTCGACGATCGGCCAGATGGGCTTCATGGTCGCGGAGTGTGCGGTGGGCGCCTACCTGGCGGCAGTGGTGCACCTGATCGGTCATGCCTTGTACAAGGCCACCTTGTTCTTCGGGTCAGGCTCCCAGGTGCCGCGCGCCGGTCGGGTCCCGAGGAGCTCGGACAGGTCGATGTCCACGCCGCTGCGAGTGCTGGCGACCGTGGCCACGACGGCCGCGACCCTCGGGGCGATGGCTGGTGTCCCTGGGGTGCTCACCACGCGCGCCGCCGGGGTGCTGCTCGTCTTCGCGGCAGCGACCGTGGCCTCGGCGTCGTGGTCCTGGTGGGGGCGGCGGCCGGCGTCAGCCCGCTGGGCCATCGCGTGGACGGCCGGGTTGATCGTCGGTGGAGCGCTCTACGGGATGGCCCTTGCCGTCCTCGGAGGCTGGATCGCGCCGGCATTGCCCGCGGCTGGTGCCGGCACCCTCGATCCGTGGTGGCTGGCCGGCGTGGCGGGTGCCGGCCTGTTGGCGGCCGCCCTGGCCCGCATTCCCTCAGCGCGCCGGCGGGTGGTGGCGGTCCTGGTCGACGCCGGTGCGGCGGTGCCGCTCGATCTGCCGGCACGCAGAACAGGCGGGGTGCGACGCCACGCTCGGCCCGGCATACCTGGGAGCCCTGGGAGCATCCCCGAGCTTGCGGGCCTGCGAGAAGAGAGCGCGGCATGAGCGGCGACGATCCGGTTGCCGCACGGGTGAGACTCCTCGCCCAAGTGGAGGAGGCAGCTCGGTCGATCGCCCCGCTGTGGCCGTTGTCCACGGCCATCGCCGTGAACCCCCTGTGGGATCTGCGCCAGATGTCCTTCCACCAGGCGGTGCGCCAGGCGCAGCAGGTGCTCGGCATCAGTGGGTACCCGTCGTGGGCACTGTTCGCCCAGGCCTACGCCAGGGGGCGCGTCACCGCCGAAGACCTCCGGGCGGTCATCGACGGTGGCTCTCGGGCGGCTGCGAGCCGGGACGTGCAGGCCTGGGACGAACCCGAGCTGGGCATACGACGCTGGCAGACGGCCGCCGAGCGCCACGATGACATCTTCGGGTCCGAGGTCGCGGCGAGCGTCGACCGCGAGGTGGCCAAGTGGTGCGCTGCCTACCTCGCAGGCATCGTGCCCGCCGGGCCGACCGGCGGCTTCCATGCCGCCTGGCGCACGGTCGTGGTCTTCGACCCCTCGGCCCGCTCGCTCGCCGGGGGGGCCGGCCGCAAGCGCCTCGCCGAGCTGGGCACCGATCCCGAAGACACCATCCTCACGTGCCTCGATCTACTCGGCATCGGCGACGAGGACCGGGTCCCCGAGCTTGCCCGTCATCTCGGGCGCATGCCGGGCTGGGCGGGACATGCCAAGTGGCGCTCTCGCTGGGCCGCCCCTGACCATCCCGGTCCGTCCCTGCACTTGGTCGACTACCTTGCCGTCCGGCTCTGTTACGAAGCCGTGCTGCTGGCCAACGAGGCTGCGCGGCCGGGCTTGGGGACGCGCCGCACGGGCAAGCGGCGCCGCGCCCGCACTGCTCCTCACGCGCGGAGCGAGGGTGGCACACACGCTCTTTACGACGGCCACCCGGACCGTGCCGGAGGCGCCGTCGTCGTGGACCTGCCCGACGACGTGAGGCGACACCTCGGTGGGCTCTCCGCGACCGCCCTGGCGGATGTCTGGCTCGCCGCCTACGAGGCTCACTTCCGGGACCGACTGCTCGCCGCGCTTGACCGCCCGCCACTCGAGCCACCCCCCTGCCCCGAGGCGCAGGTCGTCTTCTGCATCGACGTCCGTTCCGAGGGACTGCGCCACCAACTCGAGGCCTGCGGCCCCTACGAGACGCTGGGCTTCGCCGGCTTCTTCGCCCTGCCCATCCGCTTCGGCCCCTGGTGGAGCGATGAAGCGACGGATCTCTGCCCGGTCCTGCTCCGTCCGAGCGCGCGCCTCGGAGAGCGGCCGGTCTCTTCGACGGGGGCCGCCGAGCGCGAGCTCACAGGCCGCCAGGCGGTCGCGGCTTCCCATCGGGCGTTCGACGCCACCAGGAAGGGAGCCTTGTCCCAGTTCCTCCTGGCAGAAGCCGGCGGCATGGTCGCCGGCCCGGTCGTGCTCGCCAAGACGCTCGCTCCCTCCTGGTACCAGGCGGTACGACGCTGGGCACACCAGGTGATCGCCCCAGCAGCCGCCGCGGCCGTCGACGTGGATCCCCCGGCGAGCGCCATGAGCGACGACGAGCAGGCTCTTCTCGCTGAGGCAGCGCTCACCACGATGGGACTCACGCGCCGCTTCGCGCCGTTGGTGGTGCTCTGCGGGCACGGAAGCACGACCGAGAACAACCCCTACGCATCCTCGCTCGACTGCGGCGCCTGCGGGGGCAACAGGGGAGGACCGAGCGCCCGGGCTGCCGCAGCGATCTTGAACCGCCAGGCCATCCGCGCCCTGCTCGCCGAGCGAGGCATCACGATACCGGCCACGTCCGTCTTCCTCGCCGCCGAGCACGACACCGCCACTGACACGGTGACCGTGCTCGACACCCACCTCGTTCCGCAGGACCATGCGGAGGGCGTCGCGACCCTGCAGTCGGCACTGGATCGAGCTGGCGCTGCGACCGCAGCCGGGCGCGCCCCGCTGCTTCCCGGGACCGACGGCCGGCATCGCGTGACCGATCCCGCAGGACGCGCCGCCGACTGGGCCCAGGTGCGCCCCGAGTGGGGACTTGCCCGCAACGCCGCGCTCATCGCCGCGCCTCGCTCGGTCAGCGCCGGCGTGAGCCTGGGCTCACGCTGCTTCCTGCACTCCTACGACGCGGTGACGGACCCCGACGGTGTTGCCCTCGAGACGATCCTCACCGCCCCGATGGTCGTGGCGCACTGGATCAATGCGCAGTACTACTTCTCCACCGTCGACCCCGACATCCTCTCCGCAGGCGACAAGACCGCCCACAACATCGTCGCCGGTGTCGGCGTGGTGCAAGGAGCGGGCGGCGACCTGCGGGTCGGACTACCCCTCCAGTCGCTCTACGACGGGGACCGCGCGTACCACGAGCCCGTGCGGCTCCTCCTCGTCGTCGAGGCACCCGAGATGCTGCTGGAGGCTGTCATTGCCCGCAATCCCGTGCTGCAGGACCTGTTCGATGGGCAGTGGGTGCACGTGGCGGCACGCGAGGACGGTCACGATCACTGGAAGATCCGCCGCGCCGGGGGCACCTGGGTCCGCTGGACCCCCGCCGGCGCCCGCACCGAGGAGGACGCCGCTCGTGGATGAGACCTGGGAGTTGACCCAGATGACCCGAATCGAGGTCGTGATCAGCGGCGAAGACGTGGCGGTGGCCGAGGACCTGTTCTCCGGAGCCGGCGCCAGGGGGTTCACCGCCGTGCCGAACGTGTCCGGGCTTGGCCACAGCGGCCATCACCAGGGACGCCTGCTGTTCAACCAACGCGACGGTCTGACGTTGCTCACGGTGGTGCTGCCGCCCGAGCGGGCCGGGGCGCTCCTCGAGGGCCTGAGGAGCCTGCTCGCGAACCGCTCCGGCGTGATGCTGGTCTCCGACACGTGGGTGAGCCGCCCCGAGTACTTCCAGTGAGCATCACCATCCAGAGACAGAGGATTGCCTGTTGTGACCCTTGACCACGGTGTCAGGGGGATCGGTGCGGACCGTCCGGCGGTGGAGCGCGCCACCGGGACCTCTGCGGCGGCTCGGCGACGGCATGCAGTGATCTGTGGGGCTTCCCGGGACCCTGCCGCGTCTCTCAGCAATCAGGTCGCTCACCAACGTGCGATCTTTGTCTAGTGAGTCAGATTTCGTATATCATGGAACGTACGATGATGAGTGATTCCCCGAGCCCGAAACCGAGCCCGAGCACCCGACACGGCCTGGCGGCCCGGGCGCGATGGCGACGCCCCCAGGTCACAGAGGGCACGCTCTGGTCGAGTGCCGCTGCAGTCGGGCAGAGCGGACCGGCAGTGTGTCTCCTGGGGCGCGCCGCCACGACGTTCACGTGACCGACGAGCGACCCGGGAGGACTGGCGCGCCTTCCCAGGCGACTGCCAGCAACCACGGCTCTCCACGCTGGAGCAGGTTGGCGGCATCCCGGGCTGGTGACAGCTACCCGCCCTGTGACCCTCGCCACCGAACCCCGATCAAGGACCAGATCATGAGCGCCCATCCAGCCGAGCCCGCCCCGATCACCGTCGCAGAGGGCGGCGTGGGACCAGAGATTGGGGACTCCACCCTTCGCATCATCATGGCCGGGGGGGCCAAGCTCGACGTCGAGAGTTGCCGGTTCGACCACTGGCGCTGCCGCTTGCGGGGCCAGGAGGCCGGGCAGCGCGTCGCCTGCGAGCGGGTCATCGCAGTGTCTGGCCGCCCGGTTGGCACAGGGTTGCCATGCACCAGGACCGAAGGGCTGTCCAGCTTCGTCGGCCAGGCCGGGCTCTCCCTCGGTGAAGGGCGGCGATCATGATCCAGGGCTCACGTCCAACACCGCCCTTCGCACCAGACGGGCGCGGCGACAAGATCGTTCCCCGTCCCCGGTCCGCCAAGGTGGCGATGATCGGTGCCGGGCAGCTGGCCCGTATGACCCATCAGGCCGCCGTCGACCTCGACATCGACCTCGTGGTCCTGGCCGAGTCGACCGGAGACAGCGCCGTCGGCGCAGGCGCGGCGTACCGGCTCGGATCCTCGTCCTGCCTGGCGGACGTTCGGGCGGTGGCCGAAGGGGCAGATGTCGTCACCTTCGATCACGAGCTCGTGCCCAACGCACACCTTGTGAAGCTGGAGCAGCTCGGGCATCACCTCCGTCCTGCCCCCCCGGCCTTGAGCCTGGCCCAGGACAAGCTCAAGGCCCGTACCGTCCTCTCGGCCTCAGGATTTCCCGTGCCGGCATTCGCTGCGGTGTCCTCGCGAGAGGACGTTTCCGCCTTCGCAGAAGCTTGCGGCTGGCCGATCGTGCTCAAGAGCTCGAGTGGGGGGTACGACGGCCGGGGCGTGCACGTGGTCGAGAGCTCGAGCCAGGTCGCTCAGCTCTTCGACTCGCGGTCCGGCGGCACGACGAGGTGGC
>JAKAQB010000029.1:0-3011 GCA_021811865.1 Actinomycetes bacterium
ATCCGTCCTCCAGACCGCATACCCAGACGGCGTGCCATTCGAGGCCCTTGGCCCGGTGGAACGAGCAGATGGTGACGGCCTCACCGAGGATGGCGTCCGGGTCCCGTCCCAGGAGGGCCGGCAGGGTCGTGACCCAGCTGGCGATGGTCGCTGCGGGGTCGAGGTGCTGTGCCTGGCGGGCGAGCTCCGCCAACGCCTGCAAGGCCCCGGCGGCCTCATGGTCGTTCACTGCGCCCGCCCCGCCCGCCCCGCCCGCCCCGCCCGCCCCGCCGGCCCCGCCCGCCCCGCCCGCCCCGCCGGCGGCGGCGCCGGCGGTCCACGCCCCGCCCGCGGCCCACGCCCCGAGGTCGGCGACCGCCACCGCCAGCGGCGCGCCGGCGTTCTCCTGCAACCGGGCGAGCGCCATCCGGGCGGCCGGCACCTCCAGCAGCCCCTGCCGGCCCGGCACGCGGACGGGGACGCCGGCGCCGCGGCAGGCCTCGGCGATGAGCACGGCCTGGGCATTGGTGCGGGTGAGGACCGCCATGGACCTCCACGGGAGGCCTTGGGCATGGGCGGCGCACAGCTCGCCGGCGACCCCCACGGCCTCGGCGTCGGCGCTCGCCCAAGCGCGCACCGAGACGGGCGCCCCCTCCTCCCTCGCCGAACGCAGGCGTGCCCCCCCGACCCCCAACACCTCCCCTGCGGCCGCGACGATCTGCGGGCTGCAGCGGTGGTTGGATTCGAGATGGATCACCTGGGTGGTCGGCCATCGCATGGGCACGTCGTCGAGCAGGTGCGGGTCTGCACCGTTCCAGCCGTAGATGGCCTGGTGCGGGTCGCCCACGACGCAGATGTCGGTCCGGTCGCCGAGCCAGCCGAGCAGCAGGCGGTGCTGGAGCGGGTTGACGTCCTGGAACTCGTCGACGAACACGTGCCGCCATCGCCACCGCTGGGCGGCGGCGAAGGTGGGGTCGCGCTCGAGGGCGTCGGCGCAGCGGGCCAGCAGGTCGTCGAAGTCGATCAGGCCGCGGCGCAGCTTCTCGTGCTCGTACCGGGCGAACAGGGCGGCGAGCTCCGAGGCGGGCGCCGGCAGGCGCCGCCCCGATGCGGCGGCCGCGGCCGGGAAGTCCGACGGCGGCACGCACCGGGCGCGGGCCCACTCCAGGTGGCCGGCCAGCTCGGCGACTGCCACGCCGGCGAGCCCGGGTCGCTCTGCGGCGAGCGGCGCCAGCAGCCGGGCCTTGCTGGTGAGCAAGCCCGGCGGTGCCTGCCCGCGATCGGCCCACCAGCGGCGGAGCTGGGCGGCGGCCACGGCGTGGAAGGTGCCGGCGGCGACCCGGTCGCGCAGGCCCAGGGCCGAGAGGCGGGCGGAGAGCTCACCGGCGGCCTTGCGGGTGAACGTCAGGACGAGCACGTGGGCGGGGTCGGCGCCGCCGGTGAGGCACCGGTAGGCGACGCGCCGCGTCAGGACCCGGGTCTTGCCGGACCCGGCGCCGGCCAGGACGCACAGCGGGGCGGCGTCGCTCACGACCGCCTCCCGCTGGGCGCCGGTGAGATCGGCGAGGAGACTCCCCGCCGGCGTGCCGTCCCCCGCCGGCCTGCCGTCCCCCGCCGGCCTGCCGTCCCCTCCGGGGCGGCCATCGACCCCCAGGCGACCATGACGGACGGGGCGGGCGTGCACCACGCCGGCGACGATACGAACCGGCTGTGACCGGCTGGTGGATGCTCCTGGCACCCACGCCGCCCGGCAGCGCCCCGAACGAAGACCGGACCAACGTCGAGGTGCCGGTTGCGCGCCTGGCGGCGATCCCCCCGAATCACCAGGCCGGCGCAGCAACCGGACACCCTACGAGGCCATGAGTCTGCACCGGCGGTCCGGCCGGCGTCAAGGGCATCTTCGCTGCCGGCGCCCGCAGCCGGTTGAGTAGCTTCGGGGCCGATGCCGATCCCGGCCCGGGTCCTGAGCGAGGGGGAGGAGGTAGTCGTCGACGCCCGCCCCCACGGCCTGGTCCTCGCCGGGCCCGTCGCGGTCGCCGTCGCCGGCGTGGCCCTCGCTGCCATAGGGATATGGCTGTCGGTGCCGGTGGTGGTGGCCTACCTCCTCGCCGGCCTGCTCGCTCTCACCCTCGTCAACCTCCTGGTGCGATACGCGCGCTGGCGGGGGACGAGCCTCGTCGTGACCACCGAGCGGGTCGTCCGCCGGACCGGGCTGCTCTCCCGCAACAGGCGGGAGATCCCGCTGTCGCACATCTCGGACGTCTCCTACCGCCAGAGCCTGTGGGAGAGGCTGGTGCGGGCCGGCGACGTGCGCATCGAGTCGGCGGGTCGGGACAGCGCCGAGGTGTTCCGCAGCGTGGCGCGCCCCGCCAGCATCGAGCGCGAGATCACCCGGCTGCTGGCCGCCCGCGACGGCCGGTCCGGCTCGATGTCCCTCCCCCAACAGCTCGACCACCTCGATGACCTCCGCCGCCGCGGCGTGCTCAGCCAGCAGGAGTTCGAGGCGTCCAAGGCGCGGCTGCTCGGAGGCCGGTGACCGCTGCGCTTGGCGCTCAGGCTTCCTCGGGAGAAAGGCGTCCCGCTCCCCGGCCCACCCCCGGGCGGGCGCCGGCGCCGGGTGCTCGTCCCGATCTGGCGCCGTCCGTGGACGTCGATCTCCATGGCCACCTCTTCGACGGCGTGGCGCCGAACGTGGCGGGCATGCCGTGAGCGGTCCGCTCACCGGCTACCGCGTCGTCGAGCTCGCCGGCATCGGCCCGGGGCCGTTCGCCGGGATGGTCCTGTCGGACCTCGGCGCCGAGGTCCTGCGGGTCGACCGGGCCGGGTCCGTGCGCCCCGGCGCCGGCGCGGATCCGAGAGACGTGCTCGGCCGGGGCCGGCGCTCGGTCGGCGTCGACCTGAAGCACGCCGGCGGCCGGGAGGCCGTGCTGCGGCTCGTCTCGCTGGCGGATGTCCTCATCGAGGGTTTCCGCCCCGGAGTGGCCGAGCGCCTCGGTGTCGGTCCCGAGGACTGCCTCGCCCGCAACCCCCGG
>JAKAQB010000029.1:3021-40325 GCA_021811865.1 Actinomycetes bacterium
CGATCTGACCGGCTGGGGCCAGGAGGGGCCGTACGCCGGCATGGCCGGACACGACGTCAACTACATCGCTCTCTCCGGCACGCTGTCGCTGATCGGCCGGGCCGGGCAGTCCCCGGTTCCTCCGGTGAACATCGTCGGCGACTTCGGCGGCGGGGGCATGCTGCTGGCCGTCGGCGTCCTCGCCGCCCTGCTCGAGGCGTCGCGCTCGGGGCAGGGTCAGGTGGTCGACGCGGCGATGGTGGACGGCGCCGCGCTGCTGGCGGCCATGGTGTGGGGCCTCCACGCCGGCGGGACCTGGCACGAGCGGGGCACCAACCTGCTCGACACCGGCGCCTGGTACTACGAGGTGTACGAGACGGCCGACGGCGGCCACATCAGCCTCGGCTCCCTCGAGCCGCAGTTCCTCGCCGAGATGCTGCGGCTGACCGGGTTGGAGGACCCGCCCGACGCCGCCGACCGGGCGAGGTGGCCGGAGACCAAGGAGCGCCTCGCCGCCCTGATCCGCTCGCGCACCCGCGACGAGTGGGACCGGATCATGGAGGGCAGTGACGCCTGCTTCGCGCCGGTGCTCGGGCTGGACGAGGCGCCGTCTCATCCCCACCACGTGGCGCGCCGCTCCTTCGTCGAGGTGGAAGGCGTCGTGCAGCCTGCCCCCGCCCCCCGCTTCAGCCGCACCCCCGGCGCCGTCGCCGGGCCGCCGGCCGCGCCCGGCCAGCACACCGACGCCGCCCTCGCAGACTGGGGCTTCTCGGCCGAGGAGGTGGCGGCGCTCAGGCGGTCGGGGGCTATCGCCTGAACGCGCCGGACACCGCCCGTAGCTGCACGGGCGCTGCGGCGCGCCAGAAGGCGGCGTCGTGGCCGCCGGGGGCGAACCACACGTGGTGGGGGAAGTGCATGTCGGCCACCAGCATGCGCGTGACGGGGTAGAACGGGTCGCTGGTGCCGCAGGCCACCGACACCGCCATGCCTTCGAGCCTGCCGAGGTGCGGCCACACGTCGTTGGCGTAGAAGTCGGCGGGGCTGTCGAACGCCCCGGGCGCCGTGTCGGCCGGTGCGAGCCACAGCGCCGGGCTGGCCACCGCCAGCGCCACGAGCTCGGCTCGCGCCACCTCGGCGGCGAGCAGCGCCCCGTAGCCTCCCATCGACCAGCCCATGAGCCCGCACGGGACACTGCCGACGCGGCGGCGCACGAGCGGCAGGAACTCCCGCAGGAGCATGGCCTGGGCGTCGGTGCCGTTCGCCCTGCGGTGCCAGTAGCTGTCGTGGCCGCCGTCGACGCCGGCGACGACGACGTGCAGGCCGACCGACGCCGCCGCGGCCGGGACGCCGAGGTCGAACGCCCAGCGGTGGTTGCCTCCGTAGCCGTTCAGGCAGACGAGCACGCCGGCTGCCCTGCCCGCCGGCAGCGAGATCGTCCATCCGACCCGGCCCGGCATGTACCGGCTGGCGAACGAGCCGCTCACCTCCTCGCCCCCCGAGCCCCCGCAGCCGGCCGCCGCCACCGCGGCGCCGGCGCCCAGCAGGAAGGCGCGACGGGTGTGGGGGACGGCTGCCAATGCGGGGCGGCTCGTGTCAGTCGCCGAGGACCACGACAGGGCAGGTGAGGGTGCGGGTGATCCCGTTGATCACCTGGAGGCGGCTCACGACCATGCGGCCGAGCTCGTCCATCGACGAGGCCTCTGCCGTCACCACGACGTCGTAGGGCCCGGTCACGTCGTCGGCGCCGGTGACGCCCTCGAGCTGCCGGGCCCGGGCGGCCACCTCGGCGGCCTTGCCGACCTCCGTCTGGATGAGGACATAGGCCCGTACGGGCATCAGCTCAGGCGCTTCTCGAGCTCGTGCAGCTGGTCGCGGAGCTCGGATGGGACCCGCTCGCCGAGGCGGTCGTAGTGCTCCTCGATGTCCGGCACCTCGGCCCGCCACTCGTCGGCGTCGACGGCGAGGAGCCGTTGCATGTCCTCGGGCGAGACGGACAAGCCATCGGCGGGGATGGCGCCGAGCGACGGAACCAGCCCGATGGGCGTGTCGACGGCGCCCGCCCGCCCGGCGCAGCGCTCGAACACCCACTCGAGCACGCGGCTGTTGTCGCCGAAACCGGGCCACAGGAACTTGCCGTCAGGACCCTTTCGGAACCAGTTGACGTAGAACATGCGGGGGCGGTCGTCCTCCTCGATGACGGTTCCCATGTGCAGCCAGTGCGCGAAGTAGTCGGCCATGTTGTAACCGCAGAAGGGCAGCATGGCGAAGGGGTCACGGCGGAGCTTCCCGACGGCGCCGGCCGCCGCCGCCGTCGTCTCCGACGCCATGATCGAGCCGAGGAAGACGCCGTGCTGCCAGTCGCGCGCCTCGGTTACGAGCGGCACGACGCCAGAGCGGCGGCCGCCGAAGAGGATCGCCGAGACGGGAACGCCCTCGGGGTCCTCCCACTCCGGGGCGATAGCCGGGTCCTGCGACGCCGGCGCTGTGAACCGGGCGTTGGGGTGGGCCGCCGTGGTGCCGGAGGCAGGGGTCCACTCCTGGCCCTTCCAGTCGATCAGGTGGGCCGGCGGCTCGCCGGTCATGCCCTCCCACCACACGTCGCCGTCGTCGGTGAGGGCGGTGTTGGTGAAGATGCAGTTGCCCGACAGTGTCAGCATGGCGTTGCGGTTGGTCGTGTCGTTGGTGCCGGGCGCCACCCCGAAGAAGCCGTACTCCGGGTTGATGGCCCGCAGCCGGCCGTCGTCGCCGACCTTCATCCAGCAGATGTCGTCCCCGATGGTCTCGACCTTCCACCCCGGCAGGGTCGGGATGAGCATGGCCAGGTTGGTCTTGCCGCACGCCGACGGGAACGCCCCCGTCACGTACCGGACCTCGCCGGCCGGCGAGGTCAGCTTCAGGATCAGCATGTGCTCGGCGAGCCACCCGTCGTCGCGGGCCATGACCGAGGCGATGCGCAGGGCGAAGCACTTCTTGCCGAGCAGGGCGTTGCCTCCGTACCCCGAACCGTAGGACCAGATCTCCCGGGTTTCGGGGAAGTGGACGATGTACTTCCTCTCGGCGTCGCATGGCCACGCCACGTCGGCCTGGCCGGCCTCGAGCGGGGCGCCGACGGAGTGCACGCACGGCACGAAGGCCCCGTCGTCGCCAAGCACCTCCAGGGCCCCGAGCCCCATCCGGGTCATGATCCGCATGCTCACGGCCACGTAGGCGGAGTCGGTGAGCTGCACGCCGATGTGGGCGATGTGGGAGCCGAGGGGCCCCATGGAGAAGGGGACGACGTACATGGTGCGGCCGCGCATGCAGCCCCTGTAGATGTCCCGCAGGGTCGCCTTCATCTCGGCCGGCGGCCGCCAGTTGTTGGTCGGGCCGGCGTCGAGCTCGCGCTCGGAGCAGATGAACGTGCGGTCCTCGACACGGGCCACGTCCCCCGGGTCCGACCGCGCCAGGTAGCTGTTGGGGCGCTTCGCCTCCGAAAGCTTGGTGAACATCCCGGCGGCGACGAGGCCGGCTGCCAGCAGGTCGTGCTCCTCGGCCGACCCGTCGCACCATTCGACCCGGTCGGGGGTCACCAGCGCAGCCCATTCGTCGACCCATGCCAGCAGGCGGGGATTGGTGGAAAGGGGGGATGGCGAAGTCACGGTCGGAGGCGTCTCCTTCGCTGACCGATCCTGCATACGCTCCGGTGGTGCCCACCGACGATAACCGAGGTGCCAGGTGAGCAGCGAGCTAGAGGTGATCGCGCGACTCGTGCGCCGGCTGGCACCACCACCGCCGGGGGAGGTCTGGATCGGCGACGACACCGCCGTGCTCGTCCCGCCGGCGGGTGGGCGGCAGCTGTTCGCCGCCGACGCCGTGGTCGAGGGTGTCCACGCCGACCTCGCCGTGCTCAGCGTGGCGGACCTCGGGTGGCGGGCGGTTGTCGCCAACGTGAGCGACGTCGCCGCCATGGGGGGGATCCCGGCGCACTGCGTGGTCACCGTCGCCAGCCGGCGGGGACTGGACCTCGACGCCCTCTACGACGGCGTCGTCGGGGCGGCGGTGGCGTACGACTGCCCCGTCGTCGGCGGCGACCTAGTGTCGTCGCCCGTCACGGTGGTGACCGTCGCAGTGATAGGCACGGTCGACGGTTCCCCCGTGCTGCGCAGCGGCGCCCGCCCCGGGGACACCGTCTGGGTGACAGGCCCGCTGGGGGCGTCGGCGGCGGGTCTGCGCCAGCTGCGGGCGGGAGGGGCGGCCCCGGCCCTGGCCGCCGCCCACGCCCGCCCCCGCCCCCTCGTCGCCGAGGGGACCGCCGCCCGCCGGGCGGGAGCCACGGCCATGATCGACGTCTCCGACGGCTTCGCCACCGACCTCTGGCACGTGGCGGAGGCCTCGGGGGTTGGCTTCGAGCTCGACCAGGTCCCCGTCGCTCCGGGAGCGACGCCGGAGGAGGCTCTCGGCGGCGGGGAGGACTACCAGCTGGTCTTCACCGCCCCAGACGACGGCCGGGTGCGAGCCGCGTTTGCCGGGTTGCCCACCCCTGTCCGGATCGGGCGGTGCACCGCCGCCACCGGGGAGGGCACGCTCGCCGGCACCGCCCTGCCACATCTCGGCTGGCAGCACAACTGCTGATTTCCCCAGCTACGGGGTTTTCCTCAAGCAGCGCGACACCGGTACCGAACAGAGGGGCATGGTTGCTACGCCCCCCGCTCCCGTGGACACCCTCGCCGACGACCTCGAGCGGCTCGACACCGCTGCGGTGGCCGCCGGAGTCGAGCGCCTCGCCGAGGGTGGGACGCCGATCGACGACATCCTCGACCGCGTCGTGCTGCCGGCGTGGGAGCGGGTGGACCGACGCGGCCGCGCCGGGGACGTCGACCCGTCCACCCCGGGAGCCGCAGCGGGCGTGGCGCGCAGGGCCATCGCCGGGGCGTCACGCGCCGGCCGGCGCCACGAGCCTGGCTCGAGGGGTGTCATCTCGGTCGTCAGCCCCGCCGGCCCGGCCGACCTGCTGCGCTCCGAGGCGGTGGCCGAGGCGGCCGCCGGCGCCGGCTGGGTCGTCCAGCAGGTCGACGGGGGGGATGCCGCCGGCGAGCTGTCGGCCTACGTCCGCTCCAGGCGCCCGGCCGCCGTCGTCGTGACCGCTCAAGACCCGGTGGACCTGCTGTCGCTCGTCGCTGTGACCACGGCCGCCCACGAAGCTGCCCTGCCTGTGCTGGCGTGGGGCCCGGCGTTCGGTGACGACGCCGAGCGGAGCCGCCGGCTGGGCGCTGACGGCTGGGCGCCCGACCTGGCCGGCGTGCTGGAGACGTTGGGCACGTGGGCTGGTGAGGCTCCACGCCTCGAGTCCGCCGCCGCCCTCCAGGGCGTGCTCGCCGAGCTCGAGCGCCTGCGGCCTTCCCTCCTCCAGGCGGCGAGCGGGTGCGGCGCTGCCGCCGGCGCCGCCGAGTGGGCCCGGCGGGCCGCCCCCGCCGTCGTCGACCGGCTGCTCGCCGCCGTCGCGTTCGAGGAGCCGTCCATCCTGGTGGACCACCTGGGCCGCGAGCGGCGCGGCCGCCTCGACGACGTCCACGTCGTCGGGCTCGTCGACGCCGTGGCCTCGGCGCTGCCGCCGGCGGCTGTCTCGGCACGCGACATCGTGCTCACCGCCCGCGACGAGCTGCGACACGCGCTCATGGGAGGACCCCGCCCGCTGCACCCCACCGGCGCGGACAGGGCCAGCGACGGTTCGGAGCCGGGCGGTACGCAGGCTGGCCAGGTGTTCGCCGACCTGCTGCTGCTCGCCGCCCTGTCCTGCCAGACCCAGCAGGCCCTGCTCTCGGTCCCGCAAGGACCTGGCCTGTGGCGGACGCTCTCCTACGGCTTCGAGGCGCGCGTCGGCCTCGACGACCGCCGCCTGTTCGACCTGATCGCCGCCCGGCGCGACGCGGTGGAGGTCCCCGACCTCGCCGTCCACCCCGACCTGGTCCGCTCACCGCTCACAGCGCCCCCGCACAACCTGCGGTGGGCCTACGGGGTCGCGCTCCGCCAGGGCGACGGTCCGGTCCTCGGTGTCGTCGTCGTCCTCGACCGCTGGCTGCGCCAGGCCTCGCGCCGGGAGCAGCGGGCCTTGATGGCAGTCGCCCGTCAGGCCGCCGGCCACCTTGGCATGCTGCGGCGCTCACCGGTCCTGCCCACCCCGATGCCGGCGCCCATGCTCTTCGGCGCTCCCGCCCGACCCGACCCGCTGTCCGGCCTGGTCAGCCTCCGGCGCGCCGGAGCCATCCCCGACGGCCAGCAACTGCTCCGCAGCCACGAGGTAGCGGTCCTCTTCGACGTCACCGAGCGGACCGTGATCAACTGGGCGGCCTCCGGGAAGCTGCCGAGCCTGCGGACCATCGGCGGCCACCTCCGCTTCCGGCGGGAGGACGTGCTGGAACTGCTCGACGGCCGGACCAGCGGCATGCGGGCCCGCCGCAGCTCGTAGCGCCGGGCCCCTGCCCGGGTTCAGCGGGCCAGCTTGGTCACCCGCCCGGCCCGGATGCACGACGTGCAGACGTGCAGGCGGCGGGGCGAGCCGTCGACCAGGGCCCGCACCCGTTGGATGTTGGGGTTCCAACGCCGCTTGGTGCGCCGGTGCGAGTGGCTGACGCTCATCCCGAAGGAGGGATGCTTGCCGCAGACTTCGCACACCGATGCCATCGAAACCTTCTCCTAGCGGGGGCCGGGCCGGGGTGCAAGGTTAGCATCCGCAGGGTGCAGACGCTCGAGCGGCTCGGTGCCGGTGACCTGGCCGCCGTGATGACGACGTACCGGGACGCCCTCAGCGCGCACCGGGAGAGGATCAACCGGCTGAACGTCTTCCCCGTGCCCGACGGGGACACCGGCACCAACATGGCCCTCACGCTCCAATCCGTCGTCGAGGGGCTACCGGACGATCCCGGAGCAGACCTCGCCGCCGTGGCCGCCGCCATCAGCCACGGCTCGCTCATGGGGGCCCGGGGCAACTCCGGCGTCATCCTGTCGCAGATCCTGCGCGGCCTGGCCGAGGCGGTCCACGACCGGCCGGACGTCGACGCCGTCACCTTGGTCGCCGCCCTCGGTCGTGCCGCCGCCGGCGCCTACCGGGCCGTGCAACGACCGGTCGAGGGCACCATCCTGTCGGTGGTGCGGGCGGCGGCCGAGGCCGTTGCCGAGGCAGGCGAGCAGGCCGGGCTGCTCGAGGTGGCGCAGCGTGCCAGGGACGCCGCCGCCGAGGCGCTCGCCCGCACCCCCGAGCAACTCGACGCCCTGGCCGCCGCCGGTGTCGTCGACTCCGGCGGCAGCGGGTTGCTGCTGCTGCTCGACTCGCTGCTGCACGTGCTCGACGGCCGCCCCCTCCCCGAGCCGGACGCCCCCGCCGACCCCCCCAGCACCGCAGCCCGGCCCGAGCCGGCCGGCGACGCGTCGTGCCGCTACGAGGTCATGTACCTCCTCGAGGCGCCCGACGAGGCCATCCCGGCGTTCCGGGAGGTGTGGGCCGGCCTCGGTGACTCCATCGTCGTCGTCGGTGGCGACGGCCACTGGAACTGCCACATCCACACCGACGAGATCGGCGGCGCCATCGAGGCGGCCCTCGACGCCGGGCGCCCCAGCCGGATCAGGGTGACCGACCTCTTCGAGGAGATCGAGGAGGAGCGCTGGGTCCGCGAGGCAAGCAGGAGCGGGCCGCCGGATGCCGAGGAGCCGCACGCCCGCTGCGCCGTCGTGGTGGTCTGCACCGGCGACGGGATCCGGCGCATCTTCGCCTCCCTCGGCGTGCACCGCTTCGTCGCCGGCGGCCAGTCCATGAACCCCTCCACCGCCGACCTGCTCGCCGCGGTGGAGGCCGCCAACGCCGACGAGGTCGTCATCCTCCCCAACAACAAGAACGTGGTCGCCGTGGCCGAGGCGGCAGCGGCCGCCGCCTCCAAGCCCGTCCGGGTCGTGGTCACCGAGGGCATCCAGGAGGGCATGGCAGCGCTGCTCGACTACGACCCCGAAGGCGACGCCGACGCCAACGCCGGGGCGATGGCGGCCAGCGCCGCCCACGTGGTCGCCGGCGAGGTCACCCGGGCGGTGCGGGCGAGCAGCAGCGACATAGGGCCCATCGCCGAGGGTGACCACCTGGGCATCGCACGCGACGGCATCCGCGTCGTGGCGCCGACCGTCACCGAGGCGGCCACCGGGCTGATCGACCTGCTCGTCGACCCGGACCACCACGAGATCGTGACCATCATCGCCGGCGAGGGCGCCCACGCCGCCGACACCAGGCGGATCACCGAGTGGATCGAGGAGCACCACCCCCAGCTCACCGCCGAGGTGCACGCCGGGGGCCAGCCCCTCTACCCGTACCTGCTGAGCGTGGAGTGACCACCCTCGGCGACCTGCAGGGCATCGAGGTGGGTCGGTTGAAGACGGTGTCGGCGGAGCGCGCCAAGCGGCTGGAGGCGATGGGCATAGAGACCGTGTTCGACCTCGTGACGCACTACCCGCGCCGCTACATCGACCGGAGCCACCAGGTGACCATCGACGAGCTGGTGGTCGACGAGGAGGCGATGGTCTTCGGGGCGGTCCGGCGCGTGGCGTCGCGCCGGACGCGCAACGGCCGGGCGCTGGTGGAGGTCGACCTCTTCGACGGTCGCGGCTACCTGCACCTGACGTTCTTCAACCAGCCGTGGCGTGCCAAGCAGCTGCGGGACGGGGTGGAGGCGGTCGTGTTCGGCAAGGTCGAGCGCTACCGGGGCCGGCGGCAGATGACCAACCCGATCGTCGACTTCGTCGGCAACCGCACCGGGCGGATCGTGGCGGTCTACCCGCAGTCGGGGAAGGCCGACCTGAGCTCCGAGCAGATCGCCACCAACGTCGAGGAGGCGCTCGACCGGTTCTGCCGTGACCTGGTCGACCCGCTCCCCGACGGCATCCGCCGGCGGGAGGGGCTCGCCGAGCGGGCCTGGGCCCTGCGGGCCACCCACCTCCCCGAAAGCGAGCCCGACTGCAGGGGCGGCCGCCGCCGCCTCGGCTTCGACGAGCTGCTGCGGCTGCAACTGATCCTCGTGATGAGGAAGCGGGCGACCGAGCGCGAGGCCCTCGGGATCCGGCACTCGACCGAAGGGCACGTAGTGGACCGCTTCGTTGAGGGGCTGCTCTTTCCCCTCACCTCCGCGCAGCAGCGGGCGATCGCCGAGATCCGCTCCGACATGGCAGGCCCCCACCCGATGCACCGGCTCCTCCAAGGCGACGTCGGAGCCGGCAAGACGCTCGTCGCCGTCGCCGCCATGCTCACCAGCGTGGAAGGCGGCCACCAAGCCGCCCTCATGGCCCCAACCGAAGTCCTCGCCGAGCAGCACCACGCCAACATCGCCGCCCTCGTGGGCGGCCTCCGGGTCGGCGACCACGACACGGCGTCGCTCTTCACCCACCGGGAGGTCACCGTCGGGCTGCTCACCAGCCGGACCACCGCCGCCGCCCGGGCCAAGCTGCACGCCCGGCTCGCCGGCGGCGGCATCGACATCCTCATCGGCACCCACGCGCTCCTGACCGAGGCGGTGAGCTTCGCCGACCTCGGGGTGGTGGTGATCGACGAGCAGCACCGCTTCGGGGTGGAGCAGCGCGCCGTGCTGCGCACCAAGGGCGCCAGCGGGACGGTGCCCGACGTCCTGGTCATGACGGCGACCCCGATCCCTCGGACGGCGGCGATGACCGTCTTCGGCGACCTCGACACCACCGTCGTCGACGAGCTGCCTCCGGGGCGGACGCCGGTGCAGACGGTGTGGGCCCGAGGCGAGCTGGAGGAGGCGGCCGCCTGGGAGCGAGTCCGCGCCGAGGTCACCGCCGGCCACCAGGCCTACGTGGTCTGCCCGCTGGTGGAGGGCTCGGAGCGGGTGCAGGCCCGTTCGGCGACCGACGAGCGCGACCGGTTGGCGGTCGGCCAGCTCGCGGGGCTGCGGGTCGGGCTGCTGCACGGCCAGCTTCCCGCCGGCGACAAGGACGAGGTGATGGAGGACTTCCGCGCCGCCAAGCTCGACGTGCTCGTCGCCACCACCGTCATCGAGGTGGGAGTAGACGTCCCCAACGCCACGGTCATGGTCGTCCTCGACGCCGACCGCTTCGGGATGGCCCAGCTGCACCAGCTGCGCGGGCGCGTGGGGCGCGGCGCCGACCGCTCGTGGTGCTTCCTGCTCGGGGAGGGCACCACGGAGGAGTCGGAGAAGCGGCTGCAGGCGCTGGTCGACTCCACCGACGGGTTCCACCTCGCCGAGGTCGACCTCGACCTGCGAGGGGAGGGCACCATCCTCGGCACGCGTCAGAAGGGCATGTCCGACCTGAAGCTCGCCTCCCTGCGCCGGCACCGCAACACCGTCGGGCGGGCCCGGGACATCGCCTTCGAGATCGTCGACGCCGACGAGACCCTGGCCGGCAACCCGGACCTGGCCGAGGAGCTGCGCCTGTTGGTCGACCCGGAGGAGCAGCAGTACCTGTTCAAGAGCTGAGATCGGGTCGGAAATGCCTCCTGACCAGGAGTTATGGGCCGCCGGGGTGGGGTGCGTGGTGCGAGCACCCCGTCTGCAAGCCGATCCGCGAGGGGGACGCTCCGCCTCGGCGCAACACCTACTCCGGGACGATGGTGATGATTGGGCAGGTCATGGGAGCCCCCGACCCTTCGATGCGGCTATCGGTGGTGAGCAGGGCGGTGTGGACGAACCCGAGCTCATCGAGGTCACTGCCGTGGTCTTCGACGGTCTCTACGAGCACCGTCGTCGTTCATGCTTGACCGGTCACGACCCTTCCTGACGGCCTGACGGCACCCTCGTGATCGGGAGCGGTGGTCTTCTGCTCAACACCCGTGCCCGCGCCGCCGCCGGCAGTTGTGCCTTCGGGTAGGGGAGCGCCTGAGCGTGGCGGGGATGCCCACTCGGATGGGACGTGTCGGTCCATACCGGAAGGAGGGCGGGCTCCGGCACGTTGTTTGGGCAGTTGTCTGCGATTATCGCGGTCAACTGCCCAAACAACGCGATGGCGATGGCCCCATCGCCGACTCTGGCCGGTCCCTCTGGTGTTGCGGGCACGTCTGGGTCTTCCGTTCCTCCCGACTCCCTCCGGCTCTTTCACGTCGTCACAGGTAGCGAGAGCGGTTGGGGGGAAGTCGGGCCTAGCGAGCGATCTCCAACCCGTCGGGTTCACCACCACCGGCAGCCTGCTCCGGCACTACACCCGCTGCACCAGCTAAGGGTGCCGGTGCAACGCCGACACTCCCCGACCGCACAGCCCCTACTGGCAGTGGTCCAGGGCCGTCAACGCCAAGACCGTCTCCCTCGAGCGACACCGACAGCGGCATCTCTTCCGGGGGAAGCGCCTAAGGCCCAAGGCCGAGGTTTGGTGGCCCGCTACCGTCACCCCATGACCAACTTCCCTGCTCACCCACCGGTCCTCGGCCTGATCGTCTTGGACTGCCCCGACGCACTGGTCCTCGGCCGGTTCTACGCCGAGTTGCTCGGGTGGCCGCTCGAGGAAGGTGCGACTCGGGACTGGGTGACGCTTGCGCCGCCCGAAGGTGGAGTCTCGCCCGAGAATCCACGGGGGCGACCCAGCCTTGCTTTCCAGCGCATCGAGGATTGGGTAACGCCGACGTGGCCGGGCGGTAGCCATCCTCAGCAGTTCCATCTGGACTTCGCTGTCGGTGACATCGATGCCGCCGAGCCCGGGGCACTCGCACTGGGAGCTCGGCTCCACGACCACCAGCCGTCACAGGACGGTGGCTTCCGCGTGTACGTTGATCCGGCCGGCCATCCGTTCTGCTTGGTCCGCTAGCCCGCCGTCTCGGCAGCGTCCTCGCCGCCCCCGGGCATGACCACGTCCCACCGGTCGAGGCAGTCGGCGCAGCGGTAGACGAGAACGTCGCCCGGACGGGGTGGGTCGTCCGAGGGCCAGGTGGTGAGCAGGTGGGCCGTGCCGCCACAGTCGATGCACACGATCGTGCGGTCAGGCGGGGGCGGGGGCCGGGGCGGGGGCCCGGGCGAGCTCACCTGCGCACCGCCGGCCCCGGCCCCGCCGGCCCCGGCCCCGGTACCGTCGCTTCGATGCGGGTCGTCGCCGGCGTGGCCAAGGGCCGGCTCCTGCGCGCGCCGGCCGGGCGTGGCACCCGTCCGACGAGCGACCGGGTGCGAGAGGCGGTGTTCTCCATGCTCACCAGCATGGACGCCGTGGAGGGCGCGGCGGTCGCCGACCTGTTCGCCGGCAGCGGCGCCCTCGGCATCGAGGCGCTGTCGCGGGGAGCGGCCAGCGCGACGTTCGTCGACAGCCGACAGGCGGCGGTGGCGGCGATCCGCTCCAACTTGGCGGTGCTGTCCCACAGGGCCGTCGACGCCACTGTCGTCCGCGCCGACGTGCCGGCGTGGGCGGCGGCACGGGCGGCAGCCGGCGGCCCGGAGCTCGACCTGACCTTCGCCGACCCGCCCTACGCATGGGAAGGCTGGCCGGCGCTGCTGCAATCGCTGCGCCTGGCGGGCGGGCTGGTCGTGGCCGAGACCGGGTCCCCGTGGGCGCCCGTCGCCGGGTGGGAGACTGTCAGGACCAAGAGGTACGGCAGTACCGTGGTCACGGTGTTGGCGACCCACGAAGGAGGAGGTGGCAGGTGAGGACAGCACTGTTCCCCGGCACGTTCGATCCCTTCCACAACGGCCACCTCGAGATCGTCGAGACGGCGGCGAAGCTGTTCGACCATCTCATCGTGGCGGCCATGCGCAACCCACAGAAGGCGGAGCCGCTGTTCAGCCTCGAGGAGCGCAAGGCGATGATCGTCGACACCGTCGCTCACCTCCCCAATGTCGAGATCACCAGCTTCTCCAGCCTCGTCGTCGACCTCGCCCGCGAGGTGGGGGCCGACGTCATCGTGAAAGGGCTGCGGGTCGTCTCCGACTTCGAGTCGGAGCTGCAGCAGGCCCAGATGAACAAGGCCGTCTCCGGCTTCGAGACCCTCTTCATCCCTTGCTCGAGCGAGTACACGTTCATTGCCTCCATGTACGTTCGGGACTTCGCCCGTTTTGGGGGCGTCGATCGGATCGGCTCGATGGTTCCGGCACCGGTGCTCGCCCAGCTGAAGGCCAAGTTCGGGGGAACGGGGCTGCCATGAGCACCTTCGAGGCCCAGGAAGGACCGGACTCCGAGACCATGATCCGCCGGGTCGTGGACATCATCGAGTCGACGCGAACCCTGCCGCTGTCGTCGTCGGTCAAGCTCGACAACCGCGACGAGGTCGTCGAGCTGCTCGAGGAGGCGGTTGCCCGCCTGCCCGAGGATCTCCGCCAGGCACGCTGGATGCTGAAGGAGCGGGAGGAGTACCTGGGGAAGATGCGCCGGGAGGGTGAGGACATCCTCGAGGCGGCACGGCTGCGAGCCGAGCGCATGGTGCAGCGCACCGAGATCGTGCGGGAGGCCAACCACACCGCCCGCGACATCGTCGAGGCTGCGCGCGACGAGGCGCGCCGGCTGCGGCTCGAGGCCGAGGACTACGCCGACCAGAAGCTCGCTGCGTTCGAGATCGTCCTGGAGCGGACCATCAAGACCGTCGCCGCCGGTCGCCAGAAGCTGGCGGCCACGCCGGCGCCGGCGGTGGACCGCTCCTCCGAACCGATCATCGCCGGCGCGGACCCCACGGATGCGACCGCCGTCTCGGACGCCTTCTTCGACCAGGACGAGCTCCGGTGACGACGCGCCCCTGGCAGGTACCGGTCACCGCCCTGCGCCGTGCCGTGGGCGCCCGGCACGCGGAGCGGCGCAGGGGACGGCTCGGGGAGTTGCGCATCGCCGATACCGTCGTGCCGGCGGATGCCGAGACCACCGTGGACGTGGTCCTTTCGGTCCTGGTGGGTGGCATCGAGGTGGAGGGCAAGGTCAGCTCGACCTGGGGAGCGCAGTGCCGCCGCTGCCTCCGCCCGGTCGGGGGGAGCATCGAGGTCCCCGTCCGGGAGCTGTACCGACCGGGCGGCGGTGACGAGGAGGACACCTACCCGCTCGGAACGGACACCTTGGACCTCGAGCCGCTGGCACGTGATGCGCTGCTGCTCGCCCTGCCGCTCGCCCCGCTGTGCCGGGACGACTGCTCCGGGCTGTGCCCGACGTGCGGCGCCGACCTCGCCGAGGGCCGCTGCGGCTGCGCCGGCGTGGCTGCCGACCCCCGGTGGGCCGCTCTCGACGTGCTGCGCTCGCGTACCGACTAGGCTGCTGCGGCTCGCGCCGTTGGTGCGCGCCCGCTCCCCGACAGAGAAAGCCCGCGCCGACATGGCCGTCCCCAAGAAGAAGACCTCCAAGGCGAAGACCCGCAGCCGGCGGGCGAGCAACTGGACCCTTTCCGCGCCGGCCCGCAGTGTCTGCCCGCAGTGCCACCAGGTGAAGGTGCCGCACGTCGTGTGCCCCACCTGCGGCTGGTACAAGGGCCGCCAGGCCTTAGACGTCAGCTGAGTCGTTGACCGGAGGATCGGGCGGTCCGCGCTGGCCGCGGTCCGTGGCTGTCGACGCCATGGGCGGCGACCGGGCGCCCGACGAGATCGTGGCCGGTGCCCGCCTGGCTGCCGATGAGCTCGGCGTCGAGATCCTGCTCGTCGGGGACCCGTCCCGGCTGCCCGACACCGGCGGCCTGGCTGTCCTGCCGGCGGGCGAGGTGATCCAGATGCACGACGACCCGGCCGGCGCCGTGCGGACCAAGAAGGACTCATCCCTCGTGCGTGCCGCCGAAGCGGTGCGCGACGGCCAGGCCGGGGCGATGGTGAGCGCCGGCAACACGGGAGCGACGATGGCCTCCGCCTTGCTGCGGATGGGACGGATCCGCGGCGTCGCCCGGCCGGCGATCGCCACGCCGATCCCCGTCCCCGGATCGACTCCGACGGTGGTGCTCGACGCCGGCGCCAACGCCGAGTGCAGCGCTGGCTGGCTCGTGCAGTTCGCCCAGATGGGGTCGACCTTCGCCCGCCACCGGTTCGGGATCGCCGAGCCGCGCGTCGGCCTGCTGTCGATCGGAGAGGAGCCGAGCAAGGGCACCCCGCTGGTGAAGGAGACCCACGAGCTGCTGGCCAACGGTGCCGCCGGGGCGGACATACGGTTCATCGGCAACGTGGAGGGTCGGGACGTCATGACCGACAGCGTCGACGTCGTGGTCACCGACGGGTTCACCGGCAACGTGGTGTTGAAGACCATCGAGGGCTCGCTGCGTTTCGCCATGCGCGCCGTGCTGAAGGCCTTCGATGCCGACGAGGCGACCAAGGCCGCTGGCGAGGTGCTCCTGCCGACGCTGCTCCCCCTCGCTGCCGAGCTCGATCCCGAGACCTACGGCGGCGCCGTGCTGCTCGGCGTCCGGGGTGTGTGCGTCATCAGCCACGGCTCTTCGTCGGCGCGGGCGATCGTCAACGCCGTCCGCGTTGCCCGGGACGCAATCGACGCCGACCTCGTGGGCAAGCTGGCCGGCGCCATCGGCGCCGGGGCCGCCCCCGTCTGAGGCCGCCTCCTGCTGGCGCCACGGGAGTGGGACACGTCGGGCAGCCGGGACCGCCTGCCGACGTGGGTCCCCCGGGGATCGCTCCAGATAGAGTTGCAGGCCATCCCGAGGAGAGTCCCGTGCCCGCAGAAACTCACGTCGAAGGAAGCAAGCCCGACCGAGCCGGCGTGCTGGAGTTGGTGCGCAACTCCCTCGCGGAGATCCTCGAGATAGAGCCGTCGGTCATAAGCGAAGGCTCCAGCTTCGACGACCTCGGCGCCGACTCGCTCGCGCTGATCGAGCTGGTCGAGGCCCTGGAGGAGGAGTTGGGGGAGCGCACGGTGGGGTTCCACATCGACGACGAGGACCTGGAGGACCTAAAGACGGTCCGCGACGCCGTGGACTACGTCACCGCGAAGCTCGGAGCGGACTGACGGCCGATCTCCCCGCCCCCCCGACCGCACCTGCGGCCACGCCGATCCCGGCCGGCGCCGCCCCCGGAGCCCTGCCCACGCCGGCGATGCGCCGGCTCGCCACCCGGATCGGCTGGGACGTGCAGGACGAGAGCCTGCTGGTGCAGGGCATGGCGCACCGCAGCTGGTGCGCCGAGAACCCCGGGGTGGAGTCCAACGAGCGCCTCGAGTTCCTCGGCGACGCCGTCCTCGGGCTCGCCGTCACCGACCACCTCTTCCGCAGCTACCCGTCCCTGCCCGAGGGGGAGCTCGCGAAGGTGCGGGCGGCGCTCGTGAGCTCCGCAGCCCTCGCCGAGGTGGCCGCGGAGCTGGGACTCGGCGAGGCGGTTCTGCTGGGGAAGGGCGAGGACCTTTCGGGTGGCCGGTCGAAGCCGTCGATCCTCGCCGACGCGACCGAGGCGATCCTCGGCGCCGTCTACCTCGATAGCGGACGCGACGCAGCGGACGCCCTCGTGATGGCGTTGCTCGGCGACCGGATCGAGGGGGCCGCCGCCGGCCCGGGTGGCCAGGACTACAAGACGCGGCTGCAGGAGCTGTGCTCCCGCCGGTTCGACCAGCTGCCCGAGTACCGGGTGCGCGACCACGGGCCCGACCACGCCAAGCACTTCGATGCCGTCGTGTCGGTCGACGGCCGCCGGCGCGGCCGCGGTCGGGGCCGCAGCAAGAAGCAGGCCGAACAGGCGGCGGCCCGCGTCGCATGGGAGTCGCTCGCCGAGGAGGCGGCCGGTCCCGGCGATCCCGGCTCCGGGGCTGCCAGCGCCGGCGGCGCCGTGGTCCACGTCGGTGCCGGTGACCCCGCTGGGCCCTGAACGCTGCCGTGCCCGAGCTCCCCGAGGTCGAGACAGTCCGGCGTGACGTCGAGGCCGGCTTCGCAGGGCGCCGGGTCGAGGCCGTCACCGCCACCGGCGTGCGCACCATCCGGCGCCATGGCGCCGCAGCGCCCCTGATCGACCGCATCAGCGGGAGGCGCCTGGTCGGCACCGACCGTCATGGCAAGTTCCTGCTGCTGCGCCTCGACACGGGCGACGTGGTGGTCGTCCACCTCGGCATGAGCGGCCAGCTGCGTGCGGTGCCCGCCGGCACGCCCCCGGCTCCCCACACGCATGTGGTGCTGGTGATGGAGGGAGGGACGGAGCTCCGCTTCGTCGACCCCCGCACCTTCGGCGAGGTGTTCGTCACCGGTCCCGACGTGCCGGAGCTCGCCCACCTCGGCCCCGATGCCCTGACCGGCGTCCCCGGCGCGGCGGCCCTCGGCCGGCTGCTCGCCGGCCGGCGCCGGCGGATCAAGCCCACGCTGCTCGACCAGCAGGTGATCTCCGGCATCGGAAACATCTACGCCGACGAGAGCCTCTGGGCCGCCCGCATCCACCCCGACCGCCCAGCCGGCGACCTGCGGGCACCGACGATCCGACGCCTGCACGCTTCTATCCGCGCCACGCTCCTGGCGGGCATCGCCCACCGAGGCTCATCGCTCGCCGACGAGCAGTACCGCGACCTGCGAGGAGAGCTGGGCGGATACCAGCACCACCACCAGGTCCATGCCCGCGAGGGCATGCCGTGCGGCCGCTGCGGCGCCGCGATCCGGCGCGCTCCCGACGGCGGGCGCAGCACCTACTGGTGCCCGCGCTGCCAGCGACGACCCGGCGGCGAGGGGGCTCCGGTCAAGAGGTGGTGCATCCCCGGGGCTGTCACAGGGCTTCGCTAGCTTGACCCGACGTGTTCCTCAAGTCGCTGACCCTCAAGGGCTTCAAGTCCTTCGCTGACACGACGGTCCTCGACTTCGAGCCGGGGGTCACGGTCGTGGTCGGCCCCAACGGCAGCGGCAAGTCCAACGTCGTCGACGCCGTCGCCTGGGTGCTCGGAGCCCAGGGCCCCCGCACGGTGCGCTCGGCGAAGATGGAGGACGTCATCTTCGCCGGCACCCCCAAGCGGCCGGCGCTCGGTCGGGCTGAGGTGTCGCTCACCATCGACAACAGCGCCGGCGTGCTGCCGATCGAGTTCTCCGAGGTGACGATCACCCGGACCCTGTTCCGCACGGGCGAGTCGGAGTACGCCATCAACCGGGTCCCCTGCCGGTTGCTCGACGTCCAAGAGCTGCTGTCGGACACCGGTGTCGGCCGCCAGCAACACGTCATCGTCTCCCAGGGCAACCTCGACGCGATCCTCACCTCCCGGCCGGAGGACCGCCGCCTGGTGATCGAGGAGGCGGCCGGCGTCCTCAAGTTCCGCCGCCGCAAGGAGCGCTCGGAGCGCCGGCTGGAGGCGACCGAGAGCAGCCTGCTCCGCCTCCAGGACCTCCTGCGGGAGGTGCGCCGCCAGCTGCGCCCCCTCGAGCGCCAAGCGGAGGCCGCTCGCCGCCACGACGGCCTGGTCGACGAGCTCGCAGCCCTGCGCCGCTTCCTCACCGGCCGGGAGCTGGTCACCATCGAGACCCGGCTGGCGACCGCCGCCCAGCGCCGCGCCGAGCTCGCCGAGGCGGAGCGGAGCGTCACCGCCGCCCTCGCCGGTCTCGACGCCGAGGTCCTCGCCGGCGAGGCGGAGCTGACCGCCGGGCGCGAGCGCAGCGACGCCGCCGACCTGGCCGAGGCGGTGTCCCGGGCGGAGCGCCTCCGGGCCCGGGCGGCTGGGTCCCGGGCGCTGCTCGAGCAGCGGGGCCGGAGCCTGACCCGGGAGCTGGCGGCCAGCGCGGACGCCGACGTCATCGCCAGCCTGGAGGCCGAGGCGGCCGTGCTTGCCCAACGGCTGGCGGCGGTCGACCGGGCGGCGGCCGAGCTGCTGGCCCAGGAGGCCGAGCTGGCGGCGGCGGAAGCGGCCCTGGCCGAGGAGACCGCCGAGGTCGATCGACGGTGGGGCCAGGACGGGCCGGCGCCGGGGGACCCGTCGGCCGAGGTGCGTGGGGAGCTGAGCGCGCGCCGCGCCGCCGCTGACCGCGCCCGGTCCCAGGCAAACCAGCTCGGCGCCCACCTCTCCGATGTCACCCGGCGGGTCGAGCGCCTGGAGGCGGATGCGGCCCGCCTGGGAGCCGAGCTGGAGGCTGCCGAGGGCGAGGCGCCGGCTCTCGCCGCCACGGCCCGGGTGGCCGCCGAGGCGGAAGCCGCCGCCGCCGCCCACCACGCCGGCGGCGAGGAGCGCCGCCGGGCGGCCGACGCGGAGGCGAATCGCTGGCAGGCCCGGTCGGAGGCGTTGGCGCAGGCCCTCGACGAGGCGCGCGCCAGGGCCGGCGCCGAGCGGCTCGCCGGCGTTACCGGCGTGGTGGGGACGCTCCTCGAGTTGGTCGACATCGAGGCGGGCTGGCAGCCGGCGTTCGAGGCGGCCGCGGGCGAGGTGCTTGCCGCCGTGGTCGTCGACGGGGCCCGCACGGCCGGGGCCGCGCTCGCCGAGCTGCGCCGCCAGGCAGCCGGTGGCGCGGTGGCGCCCCTGCCCGACGCCGGCACGCCGGCACCCGGGTCCGTGCCCCGAGCGACGGCCGGCGCCGAGCCGGTCCGCAGTCACGTCGGCGCCCGGCTCCCGGCGGTGGGCGCCATGCTCGACCACCTCCTGGCCACAGCGGTTTGCGCGCCGGGATGGGACGAGGCCCTGGCTCTGGCGGCCAGCCGGCCCGACCTGGTGGTCGTCACGACCGAAGGCGACCGCTTCTCCGGGGGCTTGTGGCGCACCGGGGCGGGTGGTGCGGGGGCGACGGGTGCGGCCCTGGAGGAGGCGCAGGCCCGTGCGGCGGCGGCAACGTCGGATGCTTGGGCGGCCGGCGACGCCCTGCGCCTGGCGGCCGACCGCCTCGCCACCTGCCGGGCCGCCGCCGCCGAGGCCGCTCGGGCGGCGGAGCGGTCGGCGTCCCGGTGCCGCTCGCTGGCCGACGCCCGGCTGCGGACCGCCCAGGAGCTCGACGACGCTCGCCGGGACGCAGCGAAAGGCCACGAGCTGCGGCTGGAGTCCGACGCAAGGGTTGCGGCCGAGTCCGCCCGGATCGAGGAGCTGGAAGCGCTCCTGCCGGAATTGGAGGCTCGGGCCGCCGCCGAGGCCGAGCGGGCCCTCGCCGAGGCGGCGGCGCGGTCCCGCCTCGCCCAGCGCGCCGCCGCTGTCGGTGCCCTGCGGCGAGACCTGGAGGTGCGCGCCGCCGGCGTCGAAGAGCGGCGCGGCCTGCTCACGCAACGCCTGAGCGAGGTGGAGGAGCGCCTGGCGCGCAACGTGGCGCAGCGCGACCAGGCGGCGGAGCGGCGCGTCCGGCTGGCCGGCGAGGCCGTCGCCGTGGGGCGCCTCGCCGCCCTCGCCGCCGACCGGGAGGCGGCCCTCGCCGGGATCGTGGAGCGGCTGCGGGCGGCCCGCCGGGCGGAGGCCGAGCGGGCCCGGGAGGCAGGGGACCGGTTGGACGGGCTGCGCCGCCAGCGGGCCACGGCCTCTGGGCAGCTGGCCGAGATCCGCGAGCGTGCCTCCCGGGTGGAGCTCGACGAGACGGAGGCACGCGTCCGGCTCGAGACGCTCACCGACGCGGTGCGGCGCGACCTCGACTGTGAACCGGGGGCCACCCGCGACGCTCCCTGCCCGGAGCTGCCGCCCGGCTCGAGCCCCGCCAGCCGGCGCAGCGAGCTCGAACGGGAGCTGCGCCTCATGGGACCCGTCAACCCGCTGGCCCTCGAGGAGCTCAGCGCTCTCCAGGAACGCCACACGTTCCTCGATGCCCAGCTCGAGGACGTGCGCAGCGCCCGGCGCGAGCTGGCCAAGGTCATCAGGGCCGTCGACGGTGAGATCGTCGAGGTGTTCCGCGCCGCCTACGCCGACGTCGCCGACAACTTCGAGAAGCTGTTCGCCACCCTCTTCCCCGGCGGCCAGGGTCGCCTCCGCCTCACCGACCCGGACCACCTGCTCGAGACCGGCGTCGAGATCGAAGCCCGCCCGCCGGGCAAGAACGTGCGCCGGCTGTCGCTCCTGTCGGGCGGGGAGCGCAGCCTGACGGCGCTCGCCTTCCTCTTCGCCGTGTTCCGCAGCCGGCCGTCGCCGTTCTACGTGATGGACGAGGTGGAGGCCGCCCTCGACGACGTGAACCTCCACAGCTTCTTGGACCTCGTCCACGAGTTCCGCGACGAGGCGCAGCTGCTCGTCGTCAGCCACCAGAAGCGCACCATGGAGGCCGCCGACTGCCTCTACGGGGTGACAATGCCGCCGGGTGGGTCGTCCAAGGTCGTCAGCGAGCGGGTGGGGGCTCCGGCTGGGTAGCCGTCGCGTGCAGGTGGTTGGTCAGAGCCTCGATGCGCTCCCGCAGGACCTGCATCTCCTCGTGGTGGCTGCGGTGACGCCGCAGCAGCGTGACCGTGCCACCCGCGGCGATGCACGCGCCGATGTCGGAGGTGACGTTGGTGTAGTTGCCGCCGATGAGCTCGGCCTTGGCCGACACGGCGACGCCGACCAGGGGCAGGACCACGAGGAACACCCCTAGGGCGAAGAGCGCGATCACGTGCGGCTTGGATGCCAGGACACGGGGCACGGCGTTGAGGCCCCGGACGAGCCAGTTGGGCGAGGGGACGGGGTCCGACATCTGGGGGCTCCTTGTCGTGAGGGTGGAGTGACCCCGTAGGCTCTCACAGTGCTGAACGACCTGATCCTCGCCGGCTCGAGTGCCGCCGGGGCCATCGTGATCGCCGGCGGCACCTACGGCTTGGTGCGCACCCACCGGCGCGGGAGGCTGGCGCCGCCGAGGCCGCCAGCCCCGCCCCGCCCGGCGCCGGTCGCGGTCGAGGAGGCCGAGGCGCCGCCCGATGAGGAGATGGTCGTCGTCCTCCCGGAGCGGCCGCGGCTGCGGGAGCGGTTGGGCAAGGCGCGGTCACTCTTCGGCGGGTACCTCACCTCCGTCCGCTCCCGTGACCGGATCGACGAGACGACCTGGGAGGAGCTGGAGGAGGCGCTGATCCTCGCCGACGTCGGCGTCGAGGTCACCGCCGGCGTGCTCGACGACCTCCGCACCCGAGTCAAGGCCGGCAACGTGGGCACACCCGAGGAGCTCGTCGGCCTCCTCCGCGACGACCTCGTCGGGCGGCTCCAGGCCGACCGCAGCCTGCACCTCGAGCCCGACGTCACCAACGTCTGGCTGTTCGTCGGCGTCAACGGCGTAGGCAAGACCACGACCATCGGCAAGGTCGGGCTCCAGCAGGCCCGCGGCGGGCGCAGCGTCGTGATGGCGGCCGGCGACACCTTCCGCGCCGCGGCCGCCGACCAGCTCGCCATGTGGGGGGACAGGGTCGGCGTCGAGGTCGTCCGCGGCAACGAGGGTGGCGACCCGGGCGCCGTCATCTTCGACGCCGTCCAGCACGCCGCCGCCGGGCACGCCGACCTCGTGCTCGCCGACACGGCGGGGCGGCTGCACACCAAGGTGAACCTGATGGAGGAGCTGAAGAAGGTCCGCCGCGTCGCCGAACGCCCCCCCGGCAAGGTCACCGAGTCCCTCCTCGTGCTCGACGCCACCACCGGGCAGAACGGCCTCATCCAGGCGAAGCAGTTCGCCGAGGCGGTCGGCCTCACCGGCGTCGTGATCACCAAGCTCGACGGCACCGCCAAGGGAGGCATCGCCCTGGCCGTCGAGACCGAGCTCGGCATCCCGGTGAAGCTCATCGGTGTCGGCGAGTCGGCCGAGGACCTCGTGGAGTTCGATCCCGTCGAGTTCGTGGACGCCCTCGTCGGCGCAGGGGATTGATGCCGTAGCGGCGCCGGCGGCCGGAGGGCGTGGACTTTCTCTTGGAGTAGCCTGGTCAGCCGCATGTTCGAGTCCCTGAGCGACCGCTTCGACGCCATCTTCACCCGGCTGCGCGGCAAGGGGCGGCTCTCCGAGGCCGACGTCGACGAGGCCCTCCGCGAGATCCGCCTCGCCCTGCTGCAGGCCGACGTCAACCTTCGCGTCGTCCGGGACTTCGTCACCCGCGTCCGTACCCAGCTCGTGGGCGCCGACCTGGCCCAGTCGCTCACGCCCGGCCAGCAGGTCGTGAAGGTCGTCCACGACGAGCTGCGCACCATCCTCGGGGGTGAGACCCTCCGCATCACCTACGCCTCCCGCCCGCCGACCGTCGTGCTGCTCGCCGGCCTCCAGGGCGCCGGCAAGACCACCGCCGCCGGCAAGCTCGCCGCCTGGTTCCGCCGGCAGGGTCGCCAGCCGCTGCTCGTCGGCGCCGACCTCCAGCGCCCGGCGGCCGTCGAGCAGCTGCGGATCCTCGGCGCCGAGGCGGGGGTGCCCGTCTTCAGCGAGCCGGCGGACCCTGTCAGCGTGGCGGCACGGGGCCTGGCCGAAGCGCGCCGCCTCGGCCGGGACGTCCTCGTCATCGACACCGCCGGGCGCCTTTCGATCGACGAGGAGCTCATGGACGAGGTGCGGCGCGTGTCGGCTGCGACCGACCCGCACTACACGTTCCTCGTCATCGACGCCATGACCGGTCAGGACGCCGTCGCCACCGCCGAGGCGTTCCACAAGACCCTCGAGCTCGACGGCGTCATCATCACCAAGATCGACGGCGACGCCCGCGGCGGCGCCGCCCTGTCGGTCAAGGAGGTCGTGGGCCGGCCGATCGTCTTCGCTTCCACCGGCGAGAAGCAGGGCGACTTCGACCTGTTCCACCCCGACCGCATGGCCGACCGGATCCTCGGCATGGGTGACGTCCTGTCGCTCATCGAGAAGGCCGAGGCCGTGGTCGACCAGGCGGAGGCGGAGCGGGCGATGGCCCGGCTGCAGGAGGGCCAGTTCAGCCTCGATGACTTCCTCGACCAGATGCAGCAACTGAAGAAGATGGGCCCCCTCTCCGGGCTGGTCGGTATGATCCCGGGGCTCCCCAAGGAGATGCGCAACGCCGAGGTCGACGACGACGCGATGAAGCCCATCGAGGCGATCATCCGTTCGATGACGCCCGAGGAGCGGCGCAACCCGAGCATCATCAACGGGTCGCGCCGCAGCCGCATCGCCCGCGGGAGCGGCACCACGACAGCGGAGGTCAACAGCCTCCTCGATCGCTTCAAGCAGATGCAGGCCTACATGAAGGGCCTGTCCAACCTGCCGGGTATCGGCCGCCGGATGTCCAGGGTGACCGCCAAGGCGGGCCGCAAGTCCAAGAAGAAGAACAAGCGCGGCCGCTGACGGTCGCAGGCGACAGGAGAGCCGGAAACCATGGCCGTCAAGCTCCGCCTCATGCGGATGGGCAAGAAGAAGCAGCCGTTCTACCGCGTGGTGGCCGCCGACAGCCGCTCCCCGCGAGACGGCCGCTTCATCGAGATCGTCGGCACCTACGAACCCAGGGCCGAGCCGTCGAGGATCGACATCGACAACGCCCGGGCGCTGCGCTGGCTGCGCGACGGCGCCCAGCCGACCGACCGCGTCGCCCGCCTCCTCTCGGCGTCGGGTGCCATGGCGGAGTGGAAGGGCGAGCCGGCGGCCGGGTCGGCGCCGGCGCAGTCATGAGCGAGCTGCCGGTGGGCGACGAGGACGAGGCGGCGGCCGAGGCCGCCGAGGCCCGCGAGGACGACCTCGCCGCCGCAGCGGCCGACGACCCCCGCCAGGCGTCGCGGGCCCACGCGGTGCTCGACTACCTGGCCCGCTCGCTCACCGACTCGCCCGAGGAGGTGCAGATCGACGCGTCCCGCACCCGCAACGGCACCCGGTTCTCCCTGCAGGTCGCCCAGGAGGACATGGGCCGGGTCATCGGCCGGAGGGGCCGCATCGCCCAGGCCATCCGGACGGTCGTGCGGGCCGCCGGGGCGTCGGAGGGCAAAGACGTCACCGTCGACATCGTCGACTGACCCCACGGCGGGCCGCGCCGGGGCGAGGCTCGAGGTCGGGCGCATCGTGCGGGCGCACGGCCTGCGCGGCCAGGTCGTCGTCGAGGTCGTGAGCAACCGGCCGGAGCGCACGGCCGCCGGCGCCGTGCTGTGGGCCGGGGACCGCCGGCTCGTGGTCGCCACCGCCGGGCCGGCGGGCGCGTCGGGTGCCTCGGGCGGCCGGGCCCGCTGGCTGGTGGGGTTCGAGGGGGTCGCCGGTCGCGAAGCCGCCGAGGCGCTCTGCGGCGCCGTGGTGGTGGCCGACCCGCTGGTGGACCCCGAGGCCCTGTGGGTGCACGAGCTCGTCGGGTCCTCGGTGCGCGACGCCTCCGGAGCCGACCTCGGCCGGGTCGTCGCCGTGGAGGCCAACCCGGCGAGCGACCTGCTCGTCCTCGACGGCGGCGCTCTCGTGCCGCTCCGCTTCGTCGTGTCGCACGCCGGCGGCGAGGTCGTCGTCGACCCGCCCGCCGGCCTCCTCGACCTGTAGGCCCGGCGTGCGCATCGATGTGCTCACCATGTTCCCGGAGCTGCTGTCGCCGTGGCTCGACGCCAGCCTCATCGGCAAGGCCCGCCGGGGCGGGCTTCTCGACCTGCGCGTCTACGACCTGCGCTCGGGGGGCGACGACGCGCGCCGGTCGCTCGACGACGCCCCCTTCGGCGGGGGAGCGGGGATGGTGCTCGCGCCTGAGCCGGTCTTCCGGGCGGTCGAGGCCGCCTCACCCCCCCGCCCGCTGCTCCTGCTGTCTCCGGCAGGCCGGCGGTTCGACCAGAGCTGGGCGGCGGCGCTGGCGGCGGGCGGGTCGTTCGGCTTGCTCTGCGGGCGCTACGAGGGAGTCGACCAGCGCATCGTCGACCACCTCGTGGACGAGGAGCTGTCCCTCGGGGACTTCGTCCTCGCCGGCGGGGAGGTCGCCGCCCTCGCCGTGGTGGAGGCCGTCTGCCGGCTGGTGCCGGGCGTGATGGGCAACGACGAGTCCGCCCTCGAGGAGAGCTTCGCCGACGGGCTGCTCGAGTACCCGCACTACACCCGGCCGGCGTCGTTCCGGGGCTGGGAGATCCCCGAGGTGCTGCGCTCGGGTGACCACGCCCGGGTGGAGCGCTGGCGGCGCGCCCAGGCGCTCGCCCGCACGGCGCGGCGGCGGCCCGACCTGGTAGCCGCCCGGGGCGGCCTCCGGGCCGAGGACGTGGCCGTGCTGGAGGAATGGGGTCTCCTGGCCGAGGTGCAGGCGCTGGTGGGCGGCTACGGCACGGAGCACTGAGCGGATAGCCTGCGGGGGTCACGGCCGCCTCGGCGATGCCGCCGCGCGCTGGGCGGGCGGTCGTCGCCGGCCGCGCCGGTCCTCTATCCTCAAGAGTCCCCCTTTCCGAGCGCCAGGAGCCCGCGCCATGAACCCGACCGACGTCGTCGACCAGGACAGCCTGCGCACCGACATCCCCGAGTTCGCTCCCGGCGACTCGCTCAAGGTGCACGTCCGGGTGGTCGAGGGCAACCGGGAGCGGATCCAGGTCTTCCAGGGTTCGGTGATCCGGCGCCAGGGTGCCGGCGTGCGGGAGACCTTCACCGTGCGCAAGGTGAGCTTCGGCGTCGGCGTCGAGCGCACCTTCCCGGTCCACTCGCCGGTCATAGCCAGGATCGAGGTCGTCGCCCGGGGCGACGTCCGCCGGGCGAAGCTGTACTACCTGAGAGACCGGACGGGCAAGGCGGCGAAGATCAAGGAGAAGCGGCAGGCTTCCGCCTCCTGAGGGTCGACAAGCTCACGACCGTGCGGCCGTCCCCGTCAGGCTGGCAGCGGGCGGCTGGAGACAACGTGCTTCATGACCAGGGTTGAAGTGATCCGTTGGACGCCGGGCAGAGCGGCCAGGCGGTCGTCTTCGAGCTCCTGGTACGCGGCGAGGTCGGCGACAACGACGCGCACCAGGTAGTCGGGATCGCCTAAGAGGCTTTGCGCTTGGACGACGTTGGGGATCTGCGCCAGCTGCGCTTCGAAGTCGAGCAACGTCTCACGGTCTTCTTGGCGCATGGTGACGAACGCCAGGGCCTCGAAGCTCAAGCCGACGGCGTTGGCGTCGACCATGGCCCGGTAGCCGGTGATCACCCCGCTTCGTTCGAGATCTCGCAGCCGACGATGGCAGGGCGAGACGCTCAGGCCGACTCGGCCGGCGAGCTCGGTGATCGTCTGGCGGCCGTCGACTTGGAGCTCAGAAAGGATCTTCCGGTCGATCGCGTCCACAGGAATGATCCTTTCACGAACCAGCGGGTCTGCGGCCAGATTGGGGAACACATGGGGGAGATTGAAGACAAGACTTCACTCGTGACTGCAAGCTCGATCCTGGCCTTCTGGGCGGTAGGCGGGCTCCTCATCGTCGTCCCCGGCGCCGACTGGGCTTTTACGATCGCCCCCGGCTTGAGGGGGGCCGTTCGGTCCTGGCGGCCGTCAGCGGCCTGGTGATCGGCTACGCAGTGCTCACCGGGGTCGTAGCCGCTGGCGTCGGGGTCTTGGTGGCCGAGTCGCCGTCGATGTTGACCGGCCTGAGCTTCGTAGGCGGTGTCTACCTCGTCTGGCACGGAGCGCAGACCTTCGCCCATCCGTCGACCCCCACCGGGGGGAACCTGCCCGTCGGTTCATGGCGCTCGACGCTGTGGCGAGGCGTGGGCGTAAGCGGTCTCAACCCCAAGGGCCTGCTGATCTTCTTGGCGCTTCTTCCCCAGTTCACCAACCAACACGCGAGCTGGTCCGTGGCCGCCCAGATCGGCGTCTTGGGACTGGTCTTCACGGCAACCGTCGCCGTCTTCTACAGCTGTCTCGGCGCCTTCGTCCGCACCGTCCTGGCGGCCCAACCCGCCGCGGCTCGGACCATCAGCCGGCTCTCCGGTGCAGCCATGGTCGCCATCGGTATCGCCCTCGTCGCAGAACGCCTCATCTGCGGCTGACCGCCGGGGTCAGGCGCGGCGAGCGGTCACAGCGGCCAGACGGCGTTGTCGTGGGCGAAGACGACACGTCGCGGATCGAGCTGCTGGAGGCGATCGATCCATGCCGGCGTGACCGGCAGCGGAGGCCCGCGCCCCCGTGAGACTCCGCGGCACGAGACCCCACGGCGCGCCACGCGACGTCCCTCCGCGGCAGTTGCGAACGGTTGACGACCCTGGCCGATGTGTATACGTTGTGTTGACATGGGAACGCGCAAGGACAAGGTGCTCAACGTCCGGGTCACCGAGCGGCAGCGCGCGACCTACGAGCGCGCCGCCGCCCTCGAGGACACGACCGTGTCCGCGTTCGTGACCAGCGCGGCCGACGAGCGGGCCGAGCAGGTCCTCGTGGCCCACAGCTCGATGCGGGTGCCGAGCGACGTGTTCGACGGGCTGCTGGCGATGCTCGACGAGCCTGGGGAGCGGTTGGCCTGGATGGAGAAGGTCGTCGCCGACCAGCGCTTCGCCAACGCCTGACAGCGTTGGGCTTCGTCTGCGAGCGACTGACCGACGCCTTCGACCTCGGCGGCTTCGACAGCGGCATCCAGGCGCTCGACGACTGGCTCAGCAACAGCGCCCGGGACAGCGACGGCCGCAACCTGACCCGCACGTACGTCTGGCACCGTGGCGACCACCGGGTCGTCGGCTACTACACGATCGCCCCCTACTTCATCGAGCGCGACACGCTGACGGCCCGGCAGGGCCGCGGACTGCCCGACCGGATCCCCTGCTACCTGCTCGCCCGGCTCGCCCTCGACCGGACGTTGCATGGCCAGGGCCTCGGCTCCCAGCTCCTTGCCAGTGCCCTGCTACGGATCGCCGGCGGCGCGAGCGACCTCGGTGGCAGGTTCGTGGTCGTCGACGCCATCGACGAAGCCGCCGGGTCCTTCTACAGGCGCCACGGGTTCGTAGGCATCGGCGACGTGGCGGGCCGCCTGGTCCTGCCGACGAAGCTGATCCCGGTTCCCTAAGCAACCGTGCGTCAGCGGGCGATGGCGGCGAGGAATTCGGCCTCCTCGTCGTCGGTGAGGTCGTCGAGCACCGGCTCGTCCGCCGGGGCCCACGGCTGAGAGCGGGCGAGCTGCTCGTCGACCGGCAGCTCGAGGTGGCCCGCCCGGCTCAGGTCGACACGAAGGGGCGGGGCCAGCGCCAGGGTCTGATGCCGCTTTGAAGTCGGGGGTGCCACCAGTTCGCCGGTCACCTCCGGGCGGCAAGCGCGCTAGGTCAGCACGAGCAGATCGACGCCTTTCGCCCGGGCGGTCGGCGCCAGCGAAGTCGGGCGGTGGGTGGACCGGGAGCGACGGATGATCGACCACGCCATCTCTTTGGGCAGGACCGGAGCGTGAGCTCGCCGCCGGAGGGCGGACCGGCGGCGAACGGCTCGGAGGGTGCGGCAGCTCGGGCGCCACAGGCTGGGTGCCGGGCGGTCACGAACAGCGGGCGGGCGCCAGCCCAGCGGCCTTCGGTCGGGCCGAGCTCCTCCTGGTTGCGGTCTGTGTGTCCACCAGCCTGGAGGGCGTGGCGGGGGTCGGGGCCTTCTACCTCCGCCACCACCTACGGCGTGGTGCTTGCCTGCCGGTCTGTCGACTGCGCCCTCGCCGCTTCCGCCCTGGCACGCTCGGGACGGAGCCCGGCCCGGGTGCTGTTGGCGCCTGCCGCGCTCGGTATCGACGCGGCGATCGGCGGGACCGCTGCACGCAGGCGTTCCACAACGGCTCACCCGGTGCGGGCTCGGAGCTTCCGATCGTCGCCAGCCTCGTTCGGTGCGCCTGCTACGTGAGTCCAGCTTCCCGGCGATGTCACGGCTCGGCACAACCCAGCCAACTGACCAGGTCGAGCCCGATGACAGAGGTCGGCGGGGTCGGCGGGGTCTTTCGTCGTCCTTGCTTCCACCCGATGCGCGGGGGTACCGGTGGCGTCGTGGGTCGCACGCAGGCGGGCGCCGCCGAAGCCGAGCCGGGCAGCCGGCGATGACCGGCCGAGGCGACGCCTGCCAACAGCAGCACGCTTGGTTGGGCCTCCCCATCGCCGTCCTCTGCAACTACATCGGCTCTGGCGCCGGCCTCGCCGCCGGGATGATCGGCAGCGTCTACGGCGGCCTGGGCGTGATGCAGGCCGGCCAGAACGCGTTCAACACCATCTGGGGAGTCCGCAACAGGCGCCCCGACCCCATGCATCCATGCCCACTTGGATCAACCATCGGGCGACGTGGGCAGTCAGCGCCCAGCGGGTGCCGACGCCGCCGCTGAGGCCGATCGGACGGCCGGGGCCGGTGTTGCAGGAGGCGAAACCGGTCCATGACAGCTTTCGCAGATGCCGACGCCGGCGCCGGACCGGTGCCCGGCGGGGGACGGGGTGGGGGCGCGTGCCCGGACGCAGGCAAGGGGAGCGTGCGGGGGGCCCAGGGGCACCCGAGCCGGGGCGGCGTCGCCCGGCGGACACCCCCCAGGGCCTACGATGGTTCCATGGGTACCGAGAACGCGGCGTCCACATGAGCGCCGAGGACCTGGAGCGGTACGAGACCGAGATCGAGCTCCAGCTGTACCAGGAGTACCGCGCCGTTCTGCCCATGTTCCGGTACGTCGTGGAGACGGAACGGCGGTTCTACCTGGCCAACGACGTGAAGATGGAGGCGCACGGCGAGGGGACCCGCACCTACTTCGAGATCCGCCTCTCGGATGCCTGGGTTTGGGATATGTACCGTCCCGCCCGGTTCGTCTCGTCCGTCCGGGTCGTCACCTTCAAAGACGTCAACGTCGAGGAGCTGCCGGAGAAGGAGCTGTAGCCATCCCGGCCCTTCCGGCCGCTCTCGGGCGGCACAACCAGCGGCTCGGAGCAGAGGGCGAAGCGCTGGCGGCCGCCTGGTACGAAGCGCAAGGCTACGAGGTGGTGGCCCGCAACTGGCGATGCCGGGAAGGGGAGCTCGACCTCGTCGTGCGCCAGGGCCGGCTGTATGTGTTCATCGAAGTCAAGAGCCGCTCCGGCGACGCCTACGGCCTGCCCGCCGAGGCCGTCACCCGCACCAAGCAGGCCCGCATCCGACGGTTGGCGGCGCGCTGGCTGGAGCAGGATGCGCCGGTTCGTGCCCGCTCCATCCGATTCGACGTCGTGACCCTGCTGCGCGGCCAGCTCGACGTGATCGAGGGCGCCTTCTGAGCGGGGAGGGGCCGGCCCGAGGGGTCCCGGGCCGGGCTCACCCCGACGAGACGCCTGGATGGGCGCCGCCCACCCTCGCTGTCCACCTCGGGCGGCCGCCGGTGGTGCCTGGCGGCCCCGTCAACCCCCCGCTCGTGCTGTCCGCCACCTACCACCAGGGCGGCGACACCGTCTACGGCCGGCTGGAGAACCCGGTCTTCGATGCCTTCGAGTCCGCGCTTGGCGGGCTCGAAGGCGGACGGGCACTGGGCTTCGCATCGGGCCTGGCGGCCGTCGCCGCAGTGCTGGAGCTACTACCGGTCCCCGGCTGGGTGGTCGTCGACTCCGGTGCCTACAGCGGGACCCGGCAGCTCCTCGCCGACCTGGCCGGCCGGGGACGGCTGCAGGTCCGGCAGGTGGACCTCGCCGACACCCATGCGACCCTGGCGGCGTGCGCCGACCTCGCCGCAGGGCCGCCCCTTCGCTCGCCGGCGGGCGCCCACGTCCACGCGGCTGGTCCGCATGACGCCTTCGGCGCCCACGGACTGCTGTGGATCGAGTCGCCCAGCAACCCGCTGCTGGCCATGGCCGACGCCCCTGCACTCGTGGCCGGCGCCCACGAGCTGGGCATGGACGTCGCCTTCGACAACACCTTCGCCACGCCCCTGCTCCAACAGCCGCTCACGTGGGGGACCGACGTGGTCGTCCACAGCGCCACCAAGGCGCTGAGCGGTCACTCGGACGTCATCCTCGGTGCCACGGTCACCACCCGGCCCGACCTGCACGAGGCGCTGCACCTTCGACGCTCGCTGCACGGCGGCGTGCCCGGCCCGGTGGAGACTTGGCTGGTGCTGCGGGGGATGCGGACACTGGCCTTGCGGGTGGAGCGTTCGCAGGCCAACGCCGGCGAGCTCGCCGCCCGGCTCGTCGGGCACCCGGGAGTGATCTCCGTCCGCTATCCGGGCCTTGCGAGCGACCCCGGCCACGACCGGATGCGGCAGCTGATGAGGGGGCCAGGCTTCGTCGTGTCCTTCGAGGTGGCCGGCGGTGCCGACGCAGCCGAAGCGGTCGCCGGGGGCGTTCGAGTGGCCACGGCCGGTACGAGCCTCGGCGGCGTGGAGACGCTCATCGAGCGTCGGGCACGGGTCGGCGGCGACGAGCAGCTGCCCCCCGGCCTGCTGCGGATGTCGGTCGGCATCGAGGACGTGGAGGACCTCTGGTCAGATCTGGACGGCGCCATCAGGGCCGCCGCCGGCGCCTGACACGCCTGGTTCCCGGGGTTGCCAGGCCCGAGCCGCGCAGCCCCGAGCCGGCCCGAGCCGCTCAGCCCCGGACCACGCTCCCAGGCCCGGGGTACCGTCCTGTCGTGGACAGCATCCTCGTAGACCGAGCCGACGGCGTTGTCACGGTCACCCTCAACCGGCCAGAGCGCAAGAACGCGCTGGGCGCCGATGACTGGACAACGCTCCGTGAGGTCTTCGACGCCGTAGCCGACCGCGCTGATGACAGGGTCGTCGTCGTAACGGGGGCCGGAGGTGAGTTCTGCGCGGGTGCCGACCTGAGCTCGATCGGGACGGCGCGGCGGCCGCTCGAGATGGTCCGCGACGTCGGCAGGGCGGCAGCGTCGGTGATCCGCCTGCCGAAGCCGGTCATCGCGAAGGTCGATGGTGTCGCCGTCGGCGCCGGCTGCAACCTGGCGCTCAGCGCCGACCTTGTCGTCGCCAGCGAGCGGGCCCGCTTCTCGGAGATCTTCGCTCGCCGCGGCCTGTCGTTGGACTTCGCCGGCTCCTGGCTGCTACCCCGGATCGTCGGCATGCAGCGCGCCAAGCAGCTCGCCTTCTTCGGGGACATCCTCGACGCCGCCACCGCCCAGCGCCTTGGGCTCGTGACCGAGGTGGTCGCTCCCGACGCCCTGGACGGCCACGTCGCGGCGTGGGCGAGGCGGCTGGCCGACGGACCGGCCGTCGCCCTGTCGCTCACCAAGCGGCTCCTCGAGGCGTCCTGGACCTCGTCGCTCGAGCAGGCGCTCGAAGCGGAGGCTGTCGCCCAGGCCCACAACCTCGCAGGCCCCGAGGCGGCAGAAGCCCTCCGGGCCTTCAAGGAGAAGCGAGATCCGACGTTCCCCAAGGAACAGCAAGCGAAGACGAGCGCTCCGTGAGGAGGGCGCCGGCCGGCACCGGTCCCCCGAGTGGTGAATGGTGGTCACACCCCCCCACGTAGCCTGATGTTGCGCTCGAGGCCGGCGCCCGGCTTCTTCCTGCCCCTGCGAGCTGGGAGCTCCGGTGTTCGCCACGGTCTCGTCCGCAATACTGCTCGGTGTCGACGGCTGCGCCGTCAGCGTCGAGGTCCACGTCGGTGGTGGCCTGCCGTCCTTCACGATCGTGGGGCTCCCGGACCTCACCTGCCGCGAGGCCCGGGACAGGGTTCGGGCGGCCGTGACCAATTCGGGCTTCACATGGCCAGGCCACCGGATAACCGTCAACCTTGCGCCGACAGCCGTTCGCAAGGCGGGTTCCGGATTGGATCTTCCCATCGCCATCGCAGTCCTCGCCGCCGACGGCAAGCTCGATGCTCGGCTCGCGGCCGGCGTCGCCTTCTTCGGCGAGCTCGGCCTCGACGGGAGCCTGCGCCGGGTCGCCGGCATCCTGCCGCTCGTCGCGGCGGCCACCGGGCCGGCCGTCGTCGTGCCGGTCAGCTGCGCTGCCGAGGCGCGCCTACCGAGGAGGCACCGCGTGCTGCCGGCGGCGTCCCTGCGCAATGTCGTGGACGCTCTGCGAGGTGAGGCCGAGTGGGTCCAGGTACCGGACGTCCCGCTCGTGCCGCCCCGCTCGGCCACAGAGGATCTCCGGGACGTGCGGGGCCAGGCGGTCGCCCGCATGGCCGTGGAGGTGGCGGCCGCCGGAGGTCACCACCTGCTCCTGGTTGGCCCGCCCGGCGCCGGCAAGACCATGCTGGCCCGACGGTTGCCCGACCTGCTGCCGCCGCTGACGCCTGAGCAGGCGTTGGAGGTGACGAAGGTGCACTCGGCTGCCGGCGTGGAGCTCCCGCCCGGCGCACTGGTGCTGCGCCCGCCGTTTCGTGTGCCTCATCACAGCGCGTCGATGGTCGCCCTCATCGGCGGTGGATCCGGGGCGATCCGGCCTGGAGAGCTCAGTTGCGCTCTGCATGGTGTGCTGTTCTTGGACGAGCTCGGGGAGTTCCCCTCCGACGTGCTCGACGCTCTCCGCCAGCCCCTCGAGGACGGGCGCGTGGTTGTGGCGCGAGCCCGGGCCAGCTTGGCGCTACCAGCTCGCTGCCTGCTCGTCGCTGCCATGAACCCGTGCCCGTGTGGAGGTGATGGCGCCCCCGGTGGCTGCCGGTGCAGTGAGCGTGCCCGCGAGCGTTACGCGTCCAAGGTGTCCGGGCCGCTACTCGACCGCTTCGACCTTCGCGTCGGTGTCGATCGGCCGGAGATCACCGAGTTGCTGCCAGGCGCCGATGCGCGCGCCGAGAGCACCGACGTCGTGGCCCGGCGCGTCGCCGCCGCCCGGGAGCGGGCACGTCAGCGCGGCGTACCGACCAACGCCGACCTGCCGGGTAACCGCCTCGACGAAGCCGCGCCCGTCGACGAGGCGGCCGCCCGGCTCTTGGAGCTTCGCCTCCGCCAGGGGCGCCTCTCGGCCCGTGGCCTGCACCGGGTCCGCCGGGTCGCGCGCACCGTCGCCGACCTGCGCGGATGGGACGGCGCCGTCCAGGAGGAGGACATCCTCACGGCCCTCGCCCTGCGGATCGAACCGTTCGCCCACCAGGAGCAGGCCGGATGACGGGCGGCGAGAGCGAGCGGCCAGCGGCGGGAGGGCGGTGGGGCAGCGAAGGCGCTGCCGACGCGACAGGAGCCTTCCAGTGGGACTCTGACTCGGCCGCTGCAGCGGCGTTGGCCGCCCTGCCCGGCATCGGTCCGACCAGCTTGCGAAGCCTGCTGGTCGCCGCCGGTTCGCCGTTGTCGGCGTGGGAACAGGTCCGGGAAGGTCGGCTCCGTCGGCCCGAGCCCCGCGGCGGAGCTCGAGGCGTCCCCTGGGCAGTGGCTACGGCCGGCGTCGACCTCAGCGAGCGGGCGGCGGCCCTGCGATCAGGTGGCATGGCGGTCACCTGGATCGGACGGCCCGAGTACCCGTGCCGGCTGGCCGGCGACGATGAAGCTCCAGCCGTGCTGTTCTGGAGAGGTTCCCTCGACGGGCTCGACGGGCGGTGCGTTGCAGTGGTCGGCACCCGGAGGTGCACGCCCGATGGCCGGGCGGTCGCCGCCGAGCTCGGCCGCGAGCTGGCCGACGCCGGCGTGTGCGTCGTCTCGGGCCTGGCGCTCGGCATCGACGGCGCGGCCCACCGGGGAGCGGTGGGTTCGGGGCGACGGGGAGCCACCGTAGGTGTCGCCGCCGGCGGCGTCGACGTCCCATACCCCCGCAGCCACGCTTCCCTGTGGGGGGACGTGGTGGTGGTCGGGGCGGTGCTCTCGGAGTCGCCTCCCGGCGTGGCGGCTCAAGCGTGGCGCTTTCCGGTGCGCAACCGGGTGATCGCCGGCCTCGCTGACCTGGTGGTCGTCGTCGAGAGCCACGCCGGCGGCGGCTCGCTGATCACCGTCGATGCGGCGCTCGCCAGAGGCATCGAGGTGCGGGTCGTGCCGGGGCCGGTCCACAGCCCGGCATCGGCGGGCACCAACCGGCTGCTGATGGAAGGCGCCGGTCCCGTGCGGTGCGCCGCCGACGTGCTCGACGCCCTGGGAGACCTGCGCCCGTCCCCACCCCTCTCCTACAGACGATCGGCTGCTTCCCGCCGGGGGCTGGCTGCGCCGTTGCCTCAGAGGCCGGTACCTCTATCGCAGCCGGCGTTCCCATCGCAGCCGGCGTTCCCATCGCAGCCGGCGTTCCCATCGCGGCCGGCGTTCCCATCGCAGCCGGCGGCTCCATCGACCAAGGCCGGCACCTGTGGCGCCCTCGACCCGACGACCGCAGCCGTCCTCGATGCCGTCGGATGGCAGCCGGTCACCCTCAACACGGTGCTTCTCCGCAGTGGGCTCGGGCTCGCAGCCGTTGCCGCGGCCTTGGACGAGCTCGCCGCGCACGGCCTGGTGGCGGACGAGCGGGGCTGGTGGCAGCGCTGCGGCTGAGACCCAACGCGGCGACGCAGGGACTCGACCTGGCGGAAACGGGGGGGGGCTAACTGTTGCCGCATCCGCCATCAATGGCCGTCGACAGTGTGTGTGTCGTCGGTCCACGCCGTCCGGTCGAAGGGGGGTTTGTGCCGCCGAAACGAACCGGTACCCTCGTGTTCGTGCGCCCGGTCCGTCGTCGTCGTCGCCGTGCGCTCTGCGGTGGCTGAGCCGGAGGGCGCCGACGCGTTGTCCGGCGCGCTCTTGGAGGAGCTCCAGGAGGTCGATCGGGTCGCCGAGGAGCGCGCCAAGACCGAACGGCTTGCCATCGGACGGCTCTGGGACGACTACAAGCGCAGCGGCGCTCGGCAGGCGCGGGACCAGCTCATCGTCCACTACTCACCGCTCGTCAAGTACGTCGCCGGCCGGGTGTCAGTCGGACTGCCCCACAGCATCGAGCAGGCCGACCTCGTCAGCTACGGCATGTTCGGACTGATCGACGCCATCGAGAAGTTCGACATCGATCGCAACATCAAGTTCGAGACGTATGCGATCACACGGATCAAGGGTGCCGTCATCGACGAGCTGCGCTCGATCGACTGGGTCCCACGCTCGGTACGAGCCAAGGCACGCGCCGTCGAGCAGGCGTATGCCAAGCTCGAAGCCTCCCTGCTGCGCACACCGACGGACGCCGAGGTCGCCGGCGAGATGCGGATCACCGAGGCGGAGCTCCAGAAGATCTTCACGCAGATCTCCTTCGTCGGCATCGTGGCCCTCGACGACCTCCTTTCGGGCACAGACCGGGAGGACACCACAACGCTCGGCGACACCATCGCCGACCGCGAGGATGGCCCGATGGCCAGCTTCGAGGTCGAGGAGATGAAGCAGGTCCTCGCCAAGGCCATCAATCGTCTGGGAGACCGCGAAAAGGTGGTACTCACCCTTTACTACTACGAGGGGCTGACCCTCGCGGAGATCGGCCAGGTCCTCGGCGTCACCGAGAGCCGCGTCTGCCAGATCCACACCAAGGCAGTGCTGCAACTCCGGGCTCGCCTGCTGCTCGCCGACCGTCGCTCCAGCTGACGTCCCGGAGGCGAGGCTGAGGGTAGCCGGTCGCTTCGGGCGGAGGCGGGTCGGTCTGGGTCGGTCTGGGTCGGTCTGGGTCGGTCTGGGTCGGTCTGGGTCGGTCTGGGCATCTCGCATGGTGGCGGCAGTGGTTGCCGGCGGATGCGACGAGAATGGCGAACTGCGCGCAGGGGAGCGAACTGTGCGCATGCACGACGACATACCGCGGCCTCTGCGCGCAGTTCGATCCTCTGCGCGCGGAACGGCCTCCGGGTGCCCCCCGCCCCCCGCCGGCCCCGCCCCCCGCCGGCCCCGCCCCCCGCCGGCCCC
>JAKAQB010000030.1 GCA_021811865.1 Actinomycetes bacterium
CGCGACCCGAGCAAGTCATCGACGCCGTGCGCGCCGTCGTCTCGGGGAGCGTCGTGCTCGGTACGGGGGTCCCGTCGCCGGCGTCGTGCGACCGGCCCGGGGCGCGGGTCCGACCGGAGCCGGCGGGCACCGGTCGGGAGCTGGACGTGATCGGGCTCCTCGTCGACGGCCACACCAACCAGCAGATCGCCGAGCGACTGGGCATCAGCAGGCGCACGGTGGAAGCCCACCTCCAACGCATCTTCGACAAGTTCCCCGCCCGCTCCCGCACCGGAGTCGTCCTCTATGCCCTCCGGCACGGCCTGGTTGCCGGCCCGCTGCCAGCGGAGCCCGAGCCGCAGCCAAGCCCGACGGCAAGACGGTCCCCGTCCGGTCACCGGGCTGCGCCGGCCCGTCCCGTTCCGGGTCCTGCCACCCGTGCCGACCCCCTGCAACCCGTGCCGGCCTCCTTCCACCCGTCCGCGCCCTCCAACCCGTCCCATCGCCTGCAGTCGGTCCAGGCCCCCTGACCCGTCCAGGCTGTGTGCCCGGTCCAGGCCCCCTGACCGGTCCGGAACCTGCCGTTGGTCCGGCACCTGTCACCTGTCCCAGCTCAGGACGAGCAGGGCACAACTAGTCGCTGCGAGGATCCTGGAGGGGCGGTGCGCGGGGAGCGGGGCCGCTTCCACCCCGGTGGAGGTTACGGTTGGGGCTGGTGGGTGCTCGGCACGCTCATGTGGGCGACGGGCGGGTTGGTCTCGCGCGGGGCGATCGGCATCCCGGGGTCGTCTGGCCCCTCCTCGCGCGCCTCGGCCTCCACCACGAACCCGATGATCGACCCGAACACCAGGATGAGGCCGAGGACGATGTACCAGGTGCCGTAGGTCAGCCCGACGGCGAGGATGACGGCGCCGAGGCCGATACCCGCCGGCCACACCGACGCAGACGGGAAGAAGCCGACCTCGCCCTCGCCGTCGCTGATCTCGGCGTCGTCGTTGTCCTCGGGGCGGGGGATGCCCTTGCGGCGGCGCCACTGCAGGAACAGGTAGGCACCGAGGAGGGCGTAGGCGGCGAAGCTGAAGAGCAGCATCGCTGTGCCGGCGTCCTCGTTGCTGGTGAACCAGTAGATGGTGCAGACGATGCCGAGGAAGAGCCCCGCCGCCAGGCAGAGGCGCATCTCGACGCGCATCAGTGCCCGACCTCGGTGAGCTGGTCCGGGTGGTTGGCGTCCCAGAGCGGCCGCTCGGAGCGGATGGGCGGCAGTACCTCGAAGTTGTGCTCGGGGGGCGGCGACGACGTCGCCCACTCGAGGGTCTGGCCGTCCCACGGGTTGTCGCCGGCGATCTTCCCGTTGCGGAGGCTCTTGAAGATGTTGATGACCGTGAAGAGCACGCCTATGCCGAGTATGTACGCCCCGATCGAGCTCAGCTCGTTGAGGAAGGTCCAGCCGGCGTTGCTGGCGTAGGTGAACACCCGCCGCGGCATGCCCCGCAACCCGAGGTCGTGCATGGGGAAGTAGGTCAGGTTGGTCCCGATGAACATGATGGCGAAGCTGATCTTGCCCAGCGTCTCGTCGAGCAACCGGCCGGTGTACTTGGGGAACCAGTAGTAGATCGAGGCGAAGGCGCAGAAGACGGTGGTGCCGACCAGCACGTAGTGGAAGTGGGCCACGAGGAAGTAGGTGTTGTGCAGCTGGAAGTCGAGCGGCGGCTGGGCGAGCATCACCCCGGTGATCCCCCCGCAGAGGAAGATCACCAGGAACCCGATGGCGAAGAGCATCGCCGTGTTGAGGGTCAGCACTCCCTGCCACATCGTGCCGATCCAGTTGAAGAACTTGATGCCCGTCGGCACGGCGATCAGCAGGGTCATTGCCGCGAAGAACGGGAGCAGCACCGCGCCGGTGGTGTACATGTGGTGGGCCCAGACCCCCATGGACAGCCCGGCGATGGCCAGCGTGGCGGCGATCATGCCCTTGTAGCCGAACACCGGCTTCTTGGAGAAGGTGGAGATCACCTCGGTGGCGACGCCGAAGTACGGGAGCGCCAGGATGTACACCTCGGGGTGCCCGAAGAACCAGAAGAGGTCGAGGTACAGGATCGGCTGGCCGCCCCCGTTTGGGTTGTAGAAGCTGGTGCCGAGGTGCCGGTCGCACCACAGGAGCACCATCGCGGCGGCCAGCACCGGGAAGACGAGCAGCACGAGGAACAGCGTCACCAGCTCGTTCCACACGAAGATCGGCATCCGGAACATCACCATGCCTGGGGCGCGCAGGGTGAACGTCGTCGTGATCACGTTCACGGCCGTGAAGATGCCGGAGAACCCGGTGAGGACGATGCCGAGGAGCCACATGTCGACCCCCGGGCCCGGGGAGTGGATCGCCTCACTGAGGGGGGCGTAGCTGAACCAGCCGAACTCGGCGGCCCCGTCGTTGGTGAGGAAGCTGATCAGCATGAGCAGGAGGCCGCCGAGGTACAGCCAGTAGGAGAGGTTGTTGAACCTCGGGAAGGCCATGTCGGGGGCGCCGATCTGCAGCGGCAGGATGTAGTTCGCCAGGCCGAAGGCGAAGGGACCGCCGAAGGCGAACAGCATGATCGTCCCGTGCATGGTGGCCAGCTGGTTGTAGAGGTTGGGACCGATGAAGTTGTTGTTGGGGGCGATCAGCTGGGTGCGCACCATCTCGGCCATGAGACCGGAGACGAGGAAGGCGACGAAGGACGTGACCAGGTAGTTGAGGCCGATCTGCTTGTGGTCGGTGCTCGTGATGAACTTGACCCACCCGTGGGGCCGGGGTCCCGGGACGATCTCGGTGATCGGCTCGGCGACGATGGCCGCGCCGCCACCCGGCCGTTCCTGAATCAGGGTCACGACTTGCTCGCTCCCGCAACGGTGATCGAGTTGGGCTTCTGGGCGCGGTACCAGGCGTCGAACGCCGCCTTGGGCATCGCCTTCACCTCGAAGCGCATGAAGGCGTGGTAGGTCCCGCAGAGGGTGTTGCACTCGCCGATCCACTCGCCCGTGGTGGTCACGTTGATGTCCACCGTGTTCTTCACGCCCTGGATGAGGTCGCGCTGGTAGAGGAGCTCCGGCACGTAGAAGGTGTGGATGACGTCAGCGGTCGTCAGGTCGAGCTGGACGGTCTCGTGGGTCGGCAGGTAGAGGATCGGCAGGGCGCTCTGGTCATTGATGCTGGGCTCGGTCGCGACCGAACCGAGCTCCTGGTGGCCGTTGGGGTAGGTGAACCGCCAGCCCCACTGGAAGCCCAGCACCCCGATGACGAGCCCCGGGTGCTTGGAGACGTGGGTCATCTTGTTCTCGATGCCGTACATGTACCCGAAGATCACCGCCACGAGGATGAGGGGGATGATCGTGTAGGTCGCCTCGATCGGGATGTGGTACTGGAACTGGCGGGGCCGCCGGGTGTCCCCCGGCCGGGCCCGGTACCGCACCACGCACCACACGATCCCGCCGAGGACGATCGCTGCGACCGGCAGCGCGATGTAGTAGTTGAGGGACCACAGGTTGTGGAGCAGGGGCGAGTAGGTGTCGACACCCCGCCGGGCCCCGAAGTTGGTGGCGAGGAACCCGCTCTGGGCGAAGATCACCGTCCCGAAGATCAACCTGCCACCGTCTTGCCGAGGCGCTTCCCGCCTGTGCGCCCGCCTGTGCCCGTCGTCGCGTCCACGGGGCCAACACTAAGACCGGCGTCCGGAGCGCACCAAACCGGCGAGCAGGCCGCCGGATCGTCCGGCGCCGGCCACCGCCTCGGGTTCGCAGCGACCGCAGCCGCGCTCCGCCCTCCCGATTGCCGATCCCCGCCCCAAGCCCTATGCTGTCGTGCCGGCCTGCGCTCCCTCGCGGCGGCGGCCCGCCCCAAGCCGCGGGCGCCCGACGTGAGCCCGCCTCCAACCCCTCCCACGTCCCCGAGGATACCTGTGCGTACCTACTCCCCCAAGCCGGCCGACATCGAGCGTGCCTGGTACGAGGTCGACGCCGACGGCGCCGTGCTCGGCCGGCTCGCCTCCGAGGTCGCCCGGGTGCTTCGCGGCAAGCACAAGCCGATCTTCGCCCCACATGTGGACACCGGCGACCACGTGATCGTCGTCAATGCAGCGAAGGTCCAGATGTCCCCGGGGAAGGCCGAGACCAAGCTCGCCTACCGCCACTCCGGCTACCCGGGGGGGCTGCGCAGCCGCACCTACCGGGAGCTGCTCGACACCCGCCCGGAGGAGGTCGTTCGCCGGGCCGTGAAGGGTATGCTCCCCAAGGGCGCGCTCGGGGCGCAGATGCTCCGCAAGCTCAAGGTGTATGCCGGCCCGACCCATCCCCACCAGGCCCAGAGCCCGCAGCCGCTCTCGGTCGACCACTCCGTCCGTCGCCTGTCGCAGGGCCGCTCGGCCTGAGGGCCCGGCGACCAGCGATACTCATCAGGAGCCCGCCGCCCCGTGCCCAAGCCGCTCGTCCAGTCAACCGGTCGCCGCAAGGCCGCCGTCGCCCGTGTCCGGCTCCGCCCGGGCACCGGTCGCCTGCTCGTCAACCACCGGCCGCTCGAGGACTACTTCCCATCGGCCACGCACCGGATGATCATCACCGAGCCACTGCGGTTGGTGGGCAAGGAGGAGGCCTACGACGTCGACGCCACGATGGACGGCGGTGGCGTCTCCGGTCAGGCTGGTGCGCTTCGTCATGGCATCGCCCGGGCACTGGTCGCAGTGGAGCCCGACACCCGGGTGTCCCTCAAGAAGGAAGGCTTCCTCACCCGCGACGCCAGGGAGAAGGAGTCGAAGAAGTATGGCCTGAAGAAGGCCCGCAAGGCGCCGCAGTACTCCAAGCGCTGAAGCGGTTCAAGAAGGCGTGACGCTCCGTTTCGGGACCGATGGCGTCCGCGGCGTCGCCAACGCGGAGCTCAGCCCCGAGCTGGTGCTCGCGCTCGGCCGGGCCGTGGCCCGGGTCCTCGGAGGCCCCCGGATCCTGATAGGGCGCGACACCCGCCGCAGCGGTCCGTTGCTCGGCGCCGCCCTGTCCGCCGGCATCCTGGCGGAAGGAGTCGACGTCGTCGACCTGGGCGTCGTCCCGACGCCGGCGCTGGCCGCCCGCTCGGCCGACCAGGGAGTACCGGCCGCCGTCATCTCGGCATCCCACAACCCCTTCCCGGACAACGGCATCAAGCTCTTCGCCGCCGGCGGCCGCAAGCTGGAGGAGGACGCTGAGGCCCGCATCGAGGCCTTGCTGCACGCGGCCGTGCCGGCGCCCGGGGTTGGCGGCGATGGCTTGCCGGCGCCCGGGGTCGGCGCCGCCGCCGTGCCGGTTGCGGCTGGCAGCCCGACCGGGGCGGCCGTCGGCGCGCAGACCACCGACACCGGCATCCGCTCCTGGTACCGGGCCCACCTCGTCGGTTGCTTGGAGGGTCGGCGCCTCGACGGTCTCGCTGTCGTCGTCGACTGTGCCAACGGCGCCGCCTCCGACGTCGCCGAAGACGTCCTCGACGCCGCCGGCGCCCGGGTCCTCGCCGTGCTGGCAGCGGAGCCGGACGGGACCAACATCAACCGGGGCTGCGGGTCCACCGACCCGTCGCTGCTCGTTGCTGCCGTGCGGGAGTGCGGTGCGGACTTGGGATTGGCCTTCGACGGGGATGCCGACCGGGTGATCGCCGTCGACAGCACCGGGCGGCTGGTGGATGGCGACCACCTCCTCGCGCTCTTCGCGCTCGACCTGCGACGGCGGCACCGGCTGGCGGGCGACACCGTGGTGGTGACGGTCATGACCAACCTGGGCTTTCACCGGGCGATGGCGGCCGAGGGGGTCTCGGTGCACACCACCGACGTCGGTGACCGCAACGTGCTCGTGGCGTTGGAAGCCAACGGCTGGTCACTGGGCGGCGAGCAGTCGGGCCACCTGGTGTTCACGGAGCTGGCGACGACCGGCGACGGCCTGCTCTCCGGCCTGCTGCTGGCCGACCTCGTCGTGCGGTCGGGACGCCCCCTTTGGGAGCTCGCCGGTGGGATCATGCAGTCCCTGCCCCAGGTGCTTCGCAACGTCCCCCTACCCGACCGCGGCGGGCTCGCCGCCGCGCCGATGGTCTGGGCGGAGGTGGAGGCGGTACAGCGGGAGTTGGGTGCCGACGGGCGTGTGCTGCTGCGGCCGAGCGGCACCGAGCCGCTCGTCAGGGTCATGGTGGAGGCGGTCACCATGGCTCGTGCCGCCGACGCCGCCGACCGCCTCGAGGCCACCGTGCGGAAGTCGTTCCCCCTCGCCTGATCACCTCGTCTCTGCAGGTAGGAGGTTGAGGCGCGGGGCCGGCCGCGGCCGTGTCATGCTGGCCGCCGTGAGAGTCCTGGTCGTGGAGGACGACGACGGCATCGCCGAACCGCTCATGGAGGGGCTGCGCCGGGAAGGCTTCGAGGTCGAACGCGCTTCGACCGGCGCCGCGGCCCTGGCCGCCACCGACGCCGAGCTGGTGTTGCTCGACCTCGGCCTCCCCGACATCGACGGCTACACCGTCTGCCAGCAGCTGCGGGCCCGTTCCAAGGTGCCGATCATCGCCGTCACCGCCCGCGGCGCCGAGGTCGATCGCGTGGTGGGGCTGGAGCTCGGGGCTGACGACTACATAGTGAAGCCATTCGGCTTCAGGGAGCTGGTGGCCCGGATCCGTGCCGTGCTACGGCGCACGGGCGGTGCCCTCGCGCCCGAAGTGCCGCCGGTGCAGCAGCTCGGCCGCCTCGCCATCGACCGGCGCACCCGGCGCGTCTACGTGGACGGCGAGGAGATCGCCCTCTCACCCAAGGAGTTCGACCTGCTGTCGCTGCTGGCCGAGGATGCCGGCGCCGTGGTCAACCGCCAGCAGATCCTCGAAGATGTCTGGGATCCGCACTGGTACGGGCCCACCAAGACGGTGGACGTGCACGTGGCCTCGCTCCGCAAGAAGCTCGGTCACCCGGAGTGGATCGAGACTGTCCGGAGAGTAGGGCTCCGCCTCGGGCCGACCGACGGCACGGATCGCCCCGCCGCCGCCGCCCCGGCCGCGGCCCAACCACAACCGCCCGGCGACGCCGATCCGGAGGCCGACGGGGAGGCCGCCGACCGGCCGTGACCCGCCGGCTCCTGCTGTCGTACCTGGGCCTGGCCGTTCTCATTCTCGTCGTCTTGGAGGTGCCGTTCGGGTTCATAGCGGCGCGGCACGAATCCGGCAGCGCCCGGGCCCAGGCGACCCGCGACGCTACCGAGATCGCCATCGGAGCCGCCGAGGTGGTGGAGGCGGGGAACCGGGCCGGGTTGCAGGCCCTCGTCGAGGACTACTTCTCGCGCACCGGCGCCGAGGTGGTCGTCGCCGACGCCGGCGGGCGGGTCATCGCCTCCGACGACCCCGACCGCGACCACGACGCCGACAACCACCGCGCGTTGCTCGCCCAGGCCCTCCGGGGAGGCACGGTCAGCGCCCTCGTCCAAGAGGAGGGCCGCCCCACCGCCGTGGCGGCCGTGCCGATCGGATCGGCTCTGCGACCGTTCGGCGCCGTGCTCATCAGCGTCTCCGTCGGCGTCTACACAGACCGGATCCAGGACGTGTGGACGGCGCTCGCCGGCTTCGCCCTCGCCGTGCTCGTGCTGACCACCATCGTCGGCTTGGCCCTCGCCAGGAGCCTCACCCGGCCGCTGGCCGTGCTGGAGGGGACGGTGGCCCGCTTCGGCGACGGTGACCTGTCGAGCCGGGTCCCGTCCGGCCTCGAGCCGCAGGAGATGGCCACCCTGGCGGAGTCCTTCAACGACATGGCCCAGCGCCTCGAGGAGCTGATCTCCGCCCAGACCCGCTTCGTGGCCGATGCTTCCCACCAGCTGCGCTCGCCGCTCACGGCCCTGCGGTTGCGGCTGGAGAACCTCGAGGCGGAGCTCGACGAGCAGACCGGCGAGGCGCTTGCGGCCGCCGGGCGTGAGGTCCAGCGACTCAGCCGGCTTGTCGACGGCCTGCTCGTGCTGAGCCGAGCCGACAGCACCTTCCCCGAACTGCAGCCGGTCGACGTCGCCCAGGTGATCACCGAGCGATGCGACGCGTGGTCCGCCCTGGCCGCCGAACGCCGCATCGCCCTCCTGGACCGGATCGCCGACCGCCTGGTGACCGCCGCCCTCCTCGTCCCCGGCGACCTCGACCAGATGCTCGACAACCTCCTCGCCAACGCCCTCGACGCCGCGCCGGCCGAGACGAGCATCCGGGTGACCCTGGAGCCGGGGGCCCGGCGCGACCGCCTCGCCCTGCACGTCACCGACGAAGGCCCCGGGATGAGCGAGGAGGAGCGGGCACGCGCCTTCGACCGCTTCTGGCAGGGGCCCGGGCGCCGCGGGGGCCACAGCGGCCTGGGCCTGGCGATCGTGCGACAGCTCGCCCAGCGCAACGGCGCCGAGGTGCAGCTCCAGGCGGCGCCGTCCGGCGGCCTCGACGTGGTCGTGATCCTCCGGGCCGCCACCGAGCGGGCGGCGCCCGCCGCCAAGCCGTGGGCCCCCCTCGGCTGAGCGTCGCGCGCGCCGCCGGGCAGAGCGCGAAGCTACCGGTCGACGCCACACATGGGGGTGAACGATGCAGGGTCTCATGCAGGACGGTCCGCTGACACTGCCAGCCGTCTTCCGCCGCGCCGAACGGCTCTGGGCCACCAAGCGCCTCGTCACCGCCGGCCGGGACGGCCGTGCCCGCATCGACTACGCCACCTGGACGGCGCGAACCCGCCGGCTGGGCGGCGCCTTCGACGAGCTCGGCATCACCGTCGACGGCCGCGTCGCCACCTTCGCCTGGAACACGTCCCGCCACCTGGAGCTGTACTTCGCCGCTCCGTGCAGCGGCCGGGTGCTGCACACCGTCAACATCCGGCTCTCCGGCGACCAGATCACCTACATCGTCAACCACGCGGATGACGAGGTGATATTCGCCGATCGCAGCCTGCTCGCCCTGCTGTGGCCGCTCATGGACCGCCTGCCCGGCGTACGCCACGTCGTGGTCATGGACGACGGCGCCGGCGAGATCCCCGACGATCCTCGCATCGTCGACTACGAGGCACTGATCGCCGACGCGCCGCCGGCGGGCTTCGACCAGGTCGACGACGAGCGCCGGGCGGCGGCCATGTGCTATACGAGCGGCACCACCGGCAACCCCAAGGGTGTCGTCTACAGCCACCGATCCGTCGTGCTGCATTCGATGGGCGCCATGCTGGCCGACACGGTGGCGGTGTCGGAGGCGGACACGATCTTGCCCGTCGTCCCCATGTTCCACGCCAACGCCTGGGGGCTCTGCCAGGCGGGCGTGATGGCCGGCTCCGACGTCGTCTTCCCCGGCGCTGACCTGAAGCCTCAGGCCATCGCCGACCTAATCGTGGAGGAGGGTGTCACGCTGGCGGCGGGGGTCCCGACCATCTGGATGGGCGTGAGGGAGCTGCTGCGCGGCCGGGACATCTCCCGCCTCAGCCGGATCGTGTGCGGTGGCTCGGCGGTGCCCAAGGCGCTCTCCGAGGCGTACCGACAGGAGCTCGGGCTTCCCGTCACGCAGGCATGGGGGATGACCGAGACGAGCCCGTTGGCCTCCATCGCCCGGGTGCGGAGCGATCTGGGCGACCGGGACGATGAAGCCCTCGCCGACGTCCGCGCTACCCAAGGGATCCCCGTCGCAGGCGTCGAGCTACGCGTCGTCGACCCGGTCACCGGTGCGGAGCAGCCGTGGGACGGGGAGTCCTCAGGGGAGATCCACGTGACCGGCCCGTGGATCGCGGCGGCGTACTACAACGACGCGCGGTCAGCGGACTCCTTCGCTCCCGACGGTTGGCTGCGCACCGGGGACGTCGCCACCATCAGCCCTGAGGGCTACATCCACATCGTCGACCGCACCAAGGACGTCATCAAGTCCGGCGGCGAGTGGATCTCGTCGGTCGATCTGGAGAACGAGATCATGGGCCATCCGGCTGTGGCCGAGGCGGCGGTGATCGCGGTGCCGAGCGAGCGGTGGATGGAGCGCCCCCTGGCCTGCGTGGCCGTCAACCCCGGGGCCACGCTGACCCGCGAGGAGTTGCTCGAGTGGCTGGCCCAGCGGGTCGTCAAGTGGTGGCTCCCCGACGACGTCGTGTTCATCGACGAGGTTCCCAAGACGTCGGTGGGCAAGTTCTCGAAGAAGGACCTGCGGAAGCGCTTCGCCGAGCTGCGCGTGCCCTGACGGGCGAGGGGCCGTACCCTGGCGTCTCGTGTGTGGCATCGTCGCCGTCCTCCGCCGCCCCTCTTCCCGGGAGGCCGCCCGGCCGGCGGATGCCGTGGCCGCGCTGGCGGAGGCGGCGGCCCTCGTCGCCGCCGGCGCTGCCGGGCTCGGCGCCCGTGGCCCGTCCACCGCCCACCCGTCGGCGGGGGGCTGGGACGAGCCCGACCACGAGAGCGGTCGCGCCGAGCGGGCCCTCGACGCGCTGGCGGAGGCGGCCGGGAGGCTCGAGGGCCTCGACGCCGCCCTGCGGGGGGTGCCAGGGCTCGGGTGCCTCCTATCCCCCGGAACGACCGATGCGGTCGAGGCGGGCGCCGGCGAGCTCGGCCGCGTCCTCGATGCCCTCGAAGCGGACCTCGACGCCGGAGACCTCCACGTCACCCCCTCCGTGCTCGAGGCGGTCAACGCCGTCTTGGTGCGCCTCCGCGACGTGTGGTGGGCGATCGGCCGAGACCGGGTCGGTTCCGCCCGCAGCGTGGCGGCCCTCGCCCCGCCCGGCGCCGACCCGGTGGCCGGCCCCGACTACGTGCGCGAGGCCCTGTGGGCCCTCGACGTGGCGTGCAGCTCCATCGACCGGCTGGAGGTGCGGGGCCGGGACTCGGCGGGCCTGCACGTGCTCGTGGTCGGCCACGGCCTCGATCTCACCGCCCCCACGACCAGGTCGATGCTGGCGCCCCGGCTCGCCGACCCGCTCTTCACCTCCATGGCGGCACGTGCCCCTGACGGCGCGCTGGCGTTCGTTTACAAGGCGGCGGCCGAGATCGGCGAGCTCGGCGACAACGTGGCCGCGTTGCGGGAGGGGATCCGCAACGACGCCCTCCTCGGTGCCGCGCTGGCCCAGCCGGGCGCGCAGCCCCGCGTCGTCGTGCTCGGCCACACGCGCTGGGCAAGCGTGGGCGTCATCTCCGAGCCCAACGCCCATCCTCTCGACTCCGACGAGGGGCCCTACGTGGTGGCCGCCCTCAACGGCGACGTCGACAACCACGCCGAGCTCCGAATGCGACACGGCCTGCAATTCCCGGATGAGATCACGACCGACGCCAAGGTCATTCCTGCCCTCCTCTCCCGCGAAATGGGTGGGGGAAAACCGGCGGGTGACGCCTTCCTCTCGACCGTGCGGCAGTTCGAGGGATCGGTTGCCGTGGCGGCCTCGCCGGCGCAGGAGCCGGATCACCTGTACCTGGCGTTGCGCGGTGGAGGCCAGTCGCTGTACGTCGGATTGGCCGAGGATGCGTACGTTGTTGCGTCCGAGCCGTACGGCCTCGTTCAGGAGACGCCCCGCTACGTGCGCATGGACGGTGAGGCCACACAGGGCCAGGTCGTGGTGCTGGACCGGGCGGCGGCGGGAACCCTGGCCGGAATGGAGCGCCGGCGCTACAGCGGGGCTGATCTTCCCCTCGAGCCGGGGGAGGCGTGCACCGCTGACATCACGACTCGCGATATTGATCGGGGCGGTTTTCCCCATTTCCTGGTGAAGGAGATATTCCAGGCTCCTTCCTCGCTGCGAAAGACCCTGCGAGGCAAAGTCCTCCCCGGCAGCGACGGGCGGCTCTCGGTCGGCCTCGGCCCGGACGCGCTGCCGGCCGACGTCGTCACCGCCCTCGCGGACCATGACATCCGGCGGGTCGTCGTGATCGGCCAGGGCACCGCAGCCGTCGCCGGCCGGGCCGTCGCCGCCGCCATCTCCCACTGCTTGCCGGGAGTCCCCGCCCGGGCGCGGCTCGCCACGGAGCTGTCGGGCTTCGGGCTCGCCGACGACATGAGCGACACGCTCGTGGTCGCCATGAGCCAGTCGGGGACGACGACCGACACCAACCGGACCGTCGACCTGGTCCGGGCCCGTGGTGCCCATGTGATCGCCGTGGTCAACCGCCGCAACAGCGACCTGGTGAGCAAGGCGCATGGCACCCTGTTCACCTCCGACGGGCGCGACATCGAGATGAGCGTGGCGTCGACCAAGGCGTTTTACGCCCAGGTCGCCGCAGGCTGGCTGCTCGCCCTCGGGCTCGCCGACGCCGCCGGCTGCGCCGACCGGGACGAGACCGACCGCCTCCTCCGTGCACTGCGCCGGCTGCCCGAGGCCATGGAGGCGGTCCTGGCGCGCCGCGACGAGATCGGTCGCATCGCCGCCGGGGTGGCGCCGCCCCGCCGGCATTGGACGGTGGTCGGCAGCGGCCCTGACGCCGTGGCCGCCGCCGAGGTGCGCATCAAGCTGTCAGAGCTGTGCTACCGCTCGATCGCCCACGACTCGATCGAGGACAAGAAGCACATCGACCTGTCGAGCGAGCCGCTGATCCTCGTGTGCGCGGCCGGTCTGTGGGGCCCCAACGCCGACGACGTGGCCAAGGAGGTGGCGATCTACCGGGCGCACAAGGCGTGCCCTGTCGTGATCGCTGCCCAACCGGAGCTGTCACGGTTCTCCCCCGGTGCGGAGGTCGTTGCCGTGCCGGCCTGCGAGCCCGAGCTGGCCTTCGTGCTGTCGGCGATGGTGGGCCACCTCTTCGGATACGAGGCAGCGCTGGCCATCGACGCCCAGGCTCGGCCGCTGCGAGCGGCCCGCGCCGTGCTGGACGGCGTCGCCGGCCTGCCGGCGTCGGAGCTGCTGCGCACCGTCGGGGCACCGCTCGCCGAGGCGGCGGCGCCGTTCGTCACCGGGCTGGCGTCCGGTTCCTACGACGGCAACCTGGAGGCGTCGACGGCGGTGCGGGTCGTGTCGCTGCTGCGCTACGTCACCGGCGCCGTCCCCGTCGAGGGCTACGAGGTCGAGTCGGGCAAGGTCGGCTCGCCAGACGTGCTCGTCGCGGACCTCTACGACGCCCTGTCGGAGGCGATCGACCAGCTGACCCGGCCCGTCGACGCCATCAAGCACCAGGCGAAGACCGTCACCGTCGGCACGTCACGCAGCGAGGACGAGCTCCTCGCCCGCCCGCTGGTGCGCGAGACCCTCGCCGCCGGCGCCTCCGCCGATGTCCTCGGCTACCGGGCACTGCGGACGCTGGCCGCCCTCGACGCCGGCGTCGAGGAGGTCCTCGGCTTCACCCGCTACCGCATCGACTGGCCGCCGGGGGCCTGGCCGACCGCCGCCGTCACTGACCAGGGCGGCGACATGGCTGGCGTCCCGTCCCGCACGGCGAGCGACCCGAGGCTCGCGGGGACCAAGCACCGCGCCGCCGACGAGCGCGAGGTGACCGTCACCCGAGGAGCCCGCGACGGCCGCACGGTGATCCTCGTGCCCGAGGTCAAGGCCAACGCCGTCATCGGCATGACCCTGCTGCACGTGCGGTTCGCCCCGACACTGCCGGCGGCCGCGGTGAAGGCGGTGATGACCGGCTACCGCGGCCGCTACGCCGCCCTCAGGGACGCCGTCACCGAGAGCGAGCCGGCGTTCGACGAGGACCGCCTCGCCGAGGTCCCCCTCGTCGACCTGCTCACCCAGCCGGTGTACGTGCTGGCGGCCCGCTGGCGACCGCCGGCTGACCACGCGTGACGCCGGCGCACGGCAGGCCGGATGCGGGGATGCCCGGGTCCTGGGTTGCTGGGACGGGGATGGTCGCTGCCGGCCGGCTCGTCGGGCTCGGGATCGACATCGTGGACATCCCCCGCCTCGCTCGCATGCTGGGACGGCGTCCCACCATGCGAACGCGGCTGTTCACCAGCCAGGAACGCCAGTACGCCGAGAGCATGGCCACCCCCGCGATCACCTACGCCGGCCGCTTCGCTGCGAAGGAGGCATTCATGAAGTCGCTCGGTGTCGGGCTCGGGGCGGTCGACTGGTGGGACGTCGAGGTGCTCCGATGCGACGGTGGCCGCCCGCAGCTCGTCATCAGCGGCCGGGCGGCCACCCTGGCGACCTCCCTCGGTGTCGCCGGCTGGCAGCTGTCGATCAGCCACACCGAGACGGTGGCGTCGGCGGTGGTGGCCGCCCTGTCGTGATCCCCGTCGTCACGCCCGCCGAGATGGACGACGTCGACCGGGGCGCATCCCAACCGGTCGAGGTGCTGATCGGCCGGGCGGGCGCCGCCACCGCCTCCGCCGCCGTGCGCCTGCTCGGCGGCGGCTACGGCCGGCGGGTGGTGGTCGTCGCCGGCAGTGGCAACAACGGGGCGGACGGCCGGGCTGCCGCCGCCCGGCTGGGCGCCAGGGGCGCCCGGGTCTGCGTCGTCGACCCATCCGAGCCGTCGCTGCCGCCCGCCGACCTGGTCGTGGACGCCGCCTACGGCACCGGCTTGTCGCGGGCGTACACGCCGGCGGACCCGGGGCGCGCGCCAGTGCTCGCCGTGGACATCCCCTCGGGCGTCAACGGGGCCACCGGCGAGATCCCCGACGGAGGGGGTGCGCTCGTGGCGCAGGAGACGGTGACCTTCGGGGCGCTCAAGCCGGGCCTGCTCCTCGGCGCCGGCCCGGCCCACACCGGCGCGGTCACCGTGGCGGGCATCGGGTTGGCGGACCGGGCGGCTCGGGCGGCGACGTGCTGGTTGGTGACCGACGACGACGTGGCCGCCAGGTTGCCACCCCGCCCGCCGAGCGGGCACAAGTGGCAGACGGCGGTCGGCGTCGTCTCCGGCTCGCCGGGCATGACCGGTGCGCCGTGGCTGGTGTCGCGCGCCGCCATGCGGGCAGGCGCCGGCTACGTCCGCCTGGGCATACCGGGCGTCGACCCGGGGCGCGCCGGCCTGCCTCCTGGTGAGGCTGTTGGCGTGGCCCTCCCCGCCGAGGAGTGGGCCGGCGCCGCGGTCGAGGCCGTCGAGCGCTGCCGGGCCGTCGTCGTCGGCCCCGGGCTCGGCCGGCCGGCCCGGCCCGGTCCCGACACGCAGGTGGGTCGGTTCCTCGCTGGCAGCGACCTGCCGGCCGTGGTCGACGCCGACGGCCTCAACTCGCTGGGCAGCCTCGCCGCCGTCGCCGCCGTCGCCGGGGCACGGGGCCGCTCGGCGCCCCTCGTGCTCACCCCCCACGAGGGGGAGTGGTCGCGGCTCGCCGGCGGACCGCCCGGTGCCGACCGCCTCGCTGCCGTGCGCGACGCCGCCCGGGCGACCGCTGCCGTCGTGGCGCTCAAGGGTTCCGTCACCGTCGTCGCCGCCCCGGACGGCCGCACCCTCGTCGCCGGCGCCGGCTCGCCCCGGCTCGCGACCGCCGGGACCGGTGACGTGCTGTCAGGGATCATCGGGGCGTTCCTCGCCCGTGGCGTGCCTGCGTTCGAGGCCGCAGCGCTCGCTGCCCATGTCCACGGTCGCGCCGGCGCCGCCGGACCCGCCGAGGGGCTGCTCGCCTCCGACTTGCCGGAGCTGGTGTCGGCGTGGCTTTCGGCCCATGCCCTCCCGCAACCCACCGAGGCGGTGTCTGCCAGGTGGCGCTGACGCCGCGCCGCACCCTCGCCGGGGCGGGCGTCCTCGCTGCCGGTCTCGCCGGCGGTGTCGCAGCGCGCCAGGTGCTCCTCCGCCGGCCGCGCCGGGCCCAGCTGCCTGCCGAGGCCGGCTCAGTCACCCCCCTGTGGCCCTCCGGCACCCGCCACCGGACGGTCGGCGTCGCCGACGGCGCCAGGATCCACGTGGCCGAGCGGGGCCCGACCACCGGCAGGCCCGTCGTCCTCCTCCACGGCATCACCCTGTCCGCCGGGATCTGGGTCGAGCAGTTGCGGCGGCTCCCCGACGCCGGGATGCGCGTCATCGCCGTCGACCTCCGGGGTCACGGCGAATCGACGATCGGTCGGGACGGCCTCGCCCTCGACCGGCTCACCGCTGACGTCGTCGAAGTCGCCGAACAGCTCGCGCTCGGCGACGCCCTACTCGTCGGCCACTCCATGGGGGGCATGGTGGCGCTGCGGCTGCTCAGCACCACTCCGTCACTCGCCCGGGGCGAGGGGTGGCTGTCAGCGCTGGCGTTGGTCGCCACCTCCGCCCGACCGGCCCTCGGTTGGGGTCTCCCCGGCGCCCGGCTGGTGGTGTCGGCGATCGGGCCGGCGCTGAGCGGCGCGGCGGCCCTGGCCCGCTTGTTGCCCACGCCCACACTGCCCGACAGCGAGGCCGGCGATCCGCTCGCCGCCCTGACCTTCGCCGAGCACCCCGAGGCCGGCGCCGTCCGCCTCACCCGCCGGGCGACCGCCCGGGTGCCGGCGGGGACGACGATGGAGCTGCTGGCGGAGCTCGTCAGGCTGGACGAGACGGTGGCGTTGGCGCAGGCGAGGGTTCCGACGACCGTGGTCGTCGGCCGGGACGACCTGATCACGCCGCCCCGCCACGCCCGCGCCCTCGCCGCCGGCATCCACGCCGCCGAGCTCGTCGAGTTGGACCGTTGCGGTCACATGGTGATGCTCGAGCGCCCTGACGAGCTCGCCTCCGCCATCCTCGAGCTCGCTGCCCGCTCGCCGGCGGGGGGCCTCCGGGGGCACAGGAAGCCCTGACCACCCCGGTTGGTGAGCGGGTGTCGGAGGGTGGGTGTCGGGGGTGGGTGTCGGGGGTGGCGGGGGTGGGTGTCGGGGGTGGCGGGCGGCGGAGGTCGGTGGTGGCGGGCGGCGGAGGTCGGTGCATTCAGGGGCGATTGCTGGCCCGAGTGCACCGAGCTGCTGTGAATGCACCGAGCTCGGCCCGGGCAACCACGCATCGTAGGGCTACAAGCGCGACCAGCGTTGGCCGGCGCCGGGGCCGGCGCCGGCCCCGGTGAGGCCAGCCAACAAGGCCGCCCCCGGTACGATCAGACGTCGTGCTCAGCTTGGACGACGTCGCCGCCGAGGCGAGCGGCTGCACCCGCTGCGCCCTCGCCGGCGGCCGCACCACCGTCGTCTTCGGAGAGGGCGATCCCCATGCCCGCCTTCTGGTGGTGGGCGAGGCCCCCGGCCACGACGAGGACCTGCAGGGGCGGCCGTTCGTCGGGCGTTCGGGCCAGCTCCTCGACCGGCTGCTGGTCGAGGAGGCCGGCTTGCACCGGCGGGAGGTCTACATCGCCAACGTCGTGAAGTGCCGCCCGCCCGGTAACCGTGACCCGTTCCCGGCCGAGATCGCCGCGTGCCGCCCGTTGCTCGAGGCCCAAGTCGAGCTGATCCGTCCCAAGGTCGTGCTGACGCTCGGCAACTTCGCGACGCGGCTCCTCCTCGACACGACCGAGCGCATCACCGACCTGAGAGGGCGTGCTTACCCGTGGGGGCCGGCGGGCTCGGTGCTGGTCCCGACCTTCCACCCGGCGGCCGCCCTGCGTGGGGGAGGCGAGATCCGGGCCTGCATGCGTGCCGACTTCGTCCGGGCCAAGGAGATCCTGGTTGCCGCGGCGGCGCCGTCGTGAACGACCAGCTGCTCGCCGAGATCCACGTCGAGGACCTGGAGGGGACAAGGGCGGTGGCGGGGGCGCTCGCCGGCGTGCTGCGGGCGGGGGACCTGGTGCTGCTCACCGGGGAGCTGGGCGCGGGCAAGACGGCCTTCACCCAGGCGTTGGCGGCCGCCCTGGGAGTGGTCGGCCCGGTCACCAGCCCGACGTTCACGCTCGCCCGCTCCTATCCCTGCGCCGGCGGTGTCGAGCTGGTGCACGCCGACATCTACCGCCTCGAGCAGCTCGCCGAGGTGGTCGACCTGGGCCTGCCCGAGCAGCTGGAGGAGGGGGCGCTGGCCGTCGTCGAATGGGGCGAGCGCGGCGCGCCGGCGCTGCTGCCCGAGCACCTCGCCGTCGCCCTCACGCCTGGCGCCGATGACGACGAGCGCTGGATCGAGGTGCGCCCCGTCGGCGACCCGTGGGTAGGGCGCTGGCCGGCGGTCCTCGCCGCCCTCGCCCCGCTGGACGAAGCCCCGCTGGACGAAGCACCGCCGGACGAAGCACCGCTGGACGAAGCACCGCCGGGCGGAGCACCGCCGGGCGGAGCACCGCCGGGCGGAGCAGCGGGCGGCGGGCCGTGAACCTCCTGGCCATCGAGACGGCCACCCCACAGGTCGGCGTCGCCCTGCTCGGCGACGACGGCCTGCTCTACGCCACCCGCCTCGCCGGCGGTCGCCGCCACGGCGAGGTCCTCGCTCCCGCCATCACCGCAGCCTTGGACGTCGCCGGCCTCACCCCGTCCGAGCTCACGGCCGTCGCCGTGGACCGGGGACCGGGCCTGTTCACCGGCCTGCGGGTCGGGCTTGCCACCGCCAAGGCACTGGTGGACGCCCTGCACATACCCGGCGCCGGTGTCACCAGCGTCGAGGCCCTCGCCCACCCGCACCGGCGGGGCACGCGGGTGGTTGCCGCCGTGGTGGACGCCCGCCGCCACGAGGTGTTCCGCGCCGTGTACGCGCCGGTGGACGGGGCCCTCGTGGAGGTGGCGCCGCCGGCGGTGACGACCCCGGCCGATCTCGCCACCCAGCTGGCGCAGGTGGCCGCCGGCACCCCGGTCCTCGTGGTCGGCGACGGCGGGCGCCGCTATGCCAGGGAGCTGAGCGGCCCGGGCGTGGAGATCGCCGGCCCGCTCGACGCCCACCCCGACCCGGCGGTGGTGGCCGAGATCGCCGCCGCCCGTCTCGCCGGGGGCGGGGCCGACGCCGACCTGCGGCCCCTCTACCTCCGCCAGGCCGACGTGCGCATCGGCTGGGAGGCCCGGAGCGGCGCCGCCGCCAGGCCTCCCACGCAGACGGCGGGGGCGCCGGTCATGAGCGTCACCTGCGAGCCGGCCGATGGCTGATCCGCTCCCCCTCGCCGATCACCCCGATGTCGTGGCGCTGGCCCCCATGCGCCGGCGGGACCTGCGCGCCGTCCTGCGCATCGAGGGACAGGTGTACCCGCGGCCGTGGACGCTGACGCTGTACATGAGCGAGCTCAACCTGCGGGGCAGCCGGCACTACGTCGTCGCCCGTGTCGGCGGGCGGATCGTCGGCTACGCCGGCATGCTCTTCACCGCCGACGAGGCGCACATCACGACCATCGCTGTCGACCCCGCCTTCCACCGCCGGCGGATCGGCACCCGCCTCCTGCTCCACCAGGCGCAGTCCGCCCTCGCCCACGGCGCCCGCCACCTCACCCTCGAGGTGCGCGCCAGCAACGTCGCCGCCCAGGAGCTCTACCGCAGCTTTGGCTTCCACGCCCAGGGAGTCCGCAAGAACTACTACGCCGAAGTGAACGAGGATGGCATCGTGATGTGGGTCCGCGACATGGACCGCCCCGAGTACAGGGCCTGGCTCGCCGCGCTCGACGCCGGGCTGCCCACGCCGACCGTCGACGGCGCCATGGAGGCCTGAGGAGCCGTGCGAGTGCTCGCCATCGAGACGTCCTGCGACGAGACGGCCGCCGCCGTGGTCGACGACGGCCGACACGTGCGCTCATCGGTCGTGTCGAGCCAGGTCGACCTCCACGCCCGCTTCGGCGGCGTCGTTCCCGAGGTCGCCGGCCGGGCCCACCTCGACCTGCTCACCCCCGTCGTCGACGAGGCGCTCGACGCCGCCGGCACGACCGGCGCCGAGCTCGACGTCGTGGCGGCGACGCTCGGCCCGGGCCTCATCGGGTCGCTGCTCGTGGGCGTGAGCGCGGCGAAGGCCTACGCAGTGGCCTGGGGCAAGCCGTTCGTCGGCGTCAACCACATGGAGGGCCACCTGCACGCCGCCTTCCTCGAGGACCCGCAGCTCGCTCTTCCGTCGGTGGTCCTGCTCGTCTCCGGCGGCCACACGATGCTCGTCCTCATGAGCAGTGACGGCCGCTACACCCTGCTCGGCCAGACGATCGACGACGCCGCCGGCGAAGCGTTCGACAAGGTGGCCCGCTTCCTCGGCCTCGGGTACCCGGGCGGCCCCGCCATCGACCGCGTCGCAGCGGGCGGTGACCCGCACGCCGTCGCCTTCCCGCGGGGCCTCGCCCACGAGGGCTTCGACTTCTCCTTCTCCGGGTTGAAGACCTCGGTCGTCAACTACGTGAAGAAGCACCCGGAGGTCGACGTCGCTGACGTCGCGGCCAGCTTCCAGGAGGCGGTGGTCGACGTCCTCGTCGGAAAGTCCACGCGCGCCGCGGCTCTCGTCGGCGCAAGGAGCATCGCCATCGGCGGGGGGGTCGCTGCCAACTCCGTGTTGCGCGAGCGGGTCAACGAGACCTGCGCCGGCCTGGGGCTGGCGGCCTTCCTGCCCAGCCGCGCCATGTGCACCGACAACGCCGCCATGGTGGCTGCCACGGCGTGGCACCGCTACCGGCTGGAGGGGGCGACACCCCTCGACGCTGCCGCCGACCCCAACCTGCGGTTGCGGTTGGGCTGATGCGGCGCACCGGTGGGAAGGACGCAGCGGTCAGCCGGCGACGCCGGCACCCGGTCCCCGCCCCGGGGGCGCAGGCCCTACCCCCCGGCACCGCCCGCCCCCGCCGCCTGGTGCCGTCGCTGCGCTACGAGCTCGTTGGCTGCGGGCTGCACGGTCACGCCCTGCTCGGGACCGACGCCGCCGTGCTCCGTCCCCGAGACGGCCTCTTCGCCCGCCAGGACCCGGCCGGCTTCCGGTGGTACCGCTGCCTGCGCTGCGACGCCTGGCTGCCGCTGTCCGACCCGGAGGCGCCCACCCGGGACGCCCCACCCGATCGCGACACTGTGGCCCTGCCGCTGCGCGGCCGCCCCCTGCGGGACCGCTACGTGCTGCGGGCCATCGCCGTGGAGCGCTCCTTGCCCCTGCTGGTCATGGCGGCGGTCGTCACCGCCACCTTCCTCTTTGCCGCCCACCGCCGGTCGTTGCGCCCAGCGTACGACCGGCTCTCCGCGGACCTGCGGAGCCTGCTCGGTGGACCGGCGACCCCCCCGCACCATGGCCTGGGCGGTGACGTCAACGCCTTGTTCCACCTCCCCGAATGGGAGGTGTACGCCATCGCCCTCCTCCTCGCCGCTTACACGGCGGTGCTCGCCCTCGAGATGGTCGGGCTGTGGTTCGGCCGGCGCTGGGCGGCGTACCTGACTCTGGTGGAGGCGAGCGCCCTGCTGCCCCTCGAGGTCTACGGCGTCGTCGGGGGCGTGTCGTGGTTCAAGGTGGCATCCCTCGCCGTCAACCTGGCGATCGTCGTCTACCTGCTCGTGGCGCAGCGGCTCTTCGGCCTGCGCGGTGGTGCAGCGGCGGCACGGGCACAGCACGAGCGGGACACCGGCTGGGGTCCACTCGAGCGCGCCACGCCGGGGTCGCTCCTACCGTGTGACGAATGGACCGCCGTGCTCTCGACCGCTCGCTCGCCTACGTCGACTCCTGGCTGAGCTGGAGGCTGCAGCGCCTGCACGTGCCCGGCTGCGTCGTCGCCGTCAGCGTCAAGGGCCGGGTGATCTTCACCGGGGCGTACGGCGACGTGGCCGCCGGCGACGTGTTCCGGATCGCCTCGCACTCGAAGAGCTTCACGGCCACGGCGATCATGCAGCTGGTCGAACAGGGCCACCTCCGCCTGGATGACGCTGCCGCCCAACACCTCGGCTGGCTGGCCGACCACCAGGACCGCCGCTGGCGGTCGGTGACGCTGCGCCAGTTGCTCTGCCACGGCGCCGGCGTCGTGCGCGACGGCCTCGACGCCGACTTCTGGGAGCTGGCACGGCCCTTTCCCGACGGCGAGCAGCTGCGCGCCGAGGTGCTCGAGGCCCAACTGGTCCTCGAGCCCAACACCACGATGAAGTACTCCAATTTCGGCTACGGCGTGCTCGGCGCCGTCATCGAGACCGTGACGGGGCGCCCGTACGAGGAGCACCTGATGGATCGCGTCGTAGGACCCCTCGGGCTGGCGGCGACGACGCCCGAGCCTGGCTCCGGCGACGAGGTCGTCACGGGGTACGGGTGGCGGCACCGGGACGGGACCCGCAGGGCGGTGCCCCCGGTGGACACGAAGGCCCTGGCTCCGGCAACGGGCTTCGCCGCCAGCGCCGCCGACCTCTGCCGTTACTTCAGCGCCCACTTCCCCGGGTCGGGCAAGCTGCTGTCGGACGCGTCGAAACGGGAGATGCAGCGGGTCCATTGGCGGGTGCAGCGCCCCGGCTTCGCCGGGGAGGAGGACTACGGGCTGGGGCTCGAGCTCGAGCAGCTCGGCGGGCGCCGGCTCGTCGGCCACGGCGGCGGGTTCCCCGGGCACATCACCAAGACGCTCGCCGACCCCGCCGCCGGTCTGGTCGTCACGGCGCTGACCAACGCGTCGGACGGGCCGGCATCAGACGTCGTGCGGGGGGTGTACCACGTGGTCGACCGGTTCCAGGAGGGCGCCGGCGAGAGGCCCCGGCGCGGCCTCGGACGGCTGGAGGGCCGCTACCTGGCCATGTCCGGCGTGACCGACCTCGCCGTGGTGGGAGAGCGCGTCGCCGCCGCCAACCCGGAGAGCTGGAAGCCGTTCGAGGACACCGACGAGCTGCAGGTGCTGGACGCCACCACGCTTCGCATCGCCAGGACGAGCAGCTTCGGCTCCGAGGGGGAGCTGGTGCGCTTCGAGCTGCGCGACGGCGCCGTCCAGCGTGTTCGCTGGGCGGGCACGACCATGTGGCCCGAGGAGCGCTGGGACGCCGAGGAGGCCAGGCTGCTCGGAACCGGGCGGTGAGCACCAGGGCTCGTGGAAGGCCCGCAGCCGGCGCGGCAGCGACCGGGAGCGCCGGCACCGCCGCGACCCGTCCAGCCGGCGGTGGGCCACAGCGCGGGGTCTTTCCCCCGGAGTGTGGCAGCAGGAGAGCGGGAGCGCCGGGCGCCAGGTTGAGGTAGCCCGCAGGAGGGGCTATCGTTAGCACTCGTCCGGTGAGAGTGCCAACGCAACGCCGGAGTGTCCGGTTCCCACAGTGCCAACGGAGGCGCAACACCCATGAGCCTTGTGCCGCTCGATGATCGCATCGTCGTCCGCCCGAGCGAGGCCGAGGAGACCACGGCTTCGGGCCTGGTCATCCCCGACACCGCCAAGGAAAAGCCCCAGCAGGGCGAGGTCCTCGCCGTCGGTCCCGGCCGCCGCGCCGAGAACACCGGCGAGCTGATACCGCTTGACATCTCCGTCGGCGACAAGGTCGTCTACTCGAAGTACGGCGGTACCGAGATCACCGTCGACGGGGAGGACCTCCTCATCCTGACCAGCCGTGACGTCCTCGCAAAGGTGACGAAGTAAGTGCCCAAGCAGCTCAAGTTCGACGAGAACGCCCGCCGCGGCCTCGAGGCGGGCGTCAACAAGCTGGCCGACGCCGTCAAGGTGACTCTCGGCCCCAAGGGTCGCAACGTCGTGATCGACAAGAAGTTCGGCGCGCCGACCATCACCAACGACGGTGTGACGATCGCCCGTGAGGTCGAGCTGGAGGACCCCTTCGAGAACATGGGGGCCCAGCTCGTCAAGGAGGTCGCCACCAAGACCAACGACATCGCCGGCGACGGCACCACCACCGCCACCGTCCTCGCCCAGGCACTCGTCCGCGAGGGCCTGCGCAACGTGGCCGCCGGCGCCAGCCCCACCGCCCTGAAGCGGGGCATGGAACGAGCCGTGACCGCCGTCGTCGGATCCGTCAAGGCGCAGGCCAAGGACGTGGACGACAAGAGCGAGATCGCCCAGGTGGCGTCCATCTCCGCCGCCGACGCCTCGATCGGCGAGGTCATAGCCGACGCCATCGACAAGGTCGGCAAGGACGGCGTGGTGACCGTCGAGGAGTCCAACACCTTCGGCTTGGAGCTCGACTTCACCGAGGGCATGCAGTTCGACAAGGGCTACCTGTCGCCGTACTTCGTGACCGACCCCGAACGCCAGGAAGCCACCCTCGACGAGCCCTACATCCTCATCGTCAACTCCAAGGTCAGCGCCGTCCACGACCTGGTGCCTGTCCTGGAGAAGGTGATGCAGGGCGGCAAGCCGCTGCTGGTCATCGCCGAGGACGTGGAGGGCGAGGCCCTCGCCACCCTGGTCGTCAACAAGATCCGCGGGACCTTCACGTCCGTCGCGGTGAAGGCGCCCGGCTTCGGCGAGCGGCGCAAGGCGATGCTCAACGACATAGCCACCCTCACCGGTGGCCAGGTCATCTCCGAGGAGGTCGGCCTCAAGCTGGAGAACGCCACCCTCGACCTGCTCGGGCGTGCCCGCAAGGTGGTCATCGACAAGGACAACACCACCATCGTCGAGGGCGCCGGCTCCGAAGCCGACGTCAAGGGCCGCATCGCTCAGATCAAGCGGGAGATCGAGGACTCCGACTCCGACTGGGACAAGGAGAAGCTCCAGGAGCGCCTGGCCAAGCTCTCCGGGGGCGTCGCCGTCATCCGTGTCGGGGCGGCCACCGAGGTCGAGCTCAAGGAGAAGAAGCACCGCATCGAGGACGCTCTCTCGGCGACCCGGGCGGCCATCGAGGAGGGCATCGTCCCCGGTGGCGGCATCGCCCTGCTCCGGGCCCGGGCTGCGATCGACGATGTCGTGTCGTCGCTGGCCGGCGACGAGGCCACCGGCGCCGCGATCGTCCGCAAGGCGGTCGAGGAGCCCCTCAAGTGGATCGCCTTCAACGCCGGCCTCGAGGGCAGCGTCATCATCGAGCACGCCGAGCGCGAGTCGGGCAACGTGGGGCTCAACGCCGCCACGGGCCAGTTCGAGGACCTCGTGAAGGCGGGAGTGATCGACCCGGCCAAGGTGACGCGTTCGGCGCTGCAGAACGCGGCGTCGATCGCCGCGTTGCTGCTCACCACCGAGGCGCTCGTAGCCGACAAGCCCGAGAAGCCCGCGCCGGTGCCCGCCGGCGGTGGCGGCATGGGTGGCATGGGCGGGATGGGCTTCTGATCCAACCCGTGCCTCGAGCACGCTGGCGGAGCGACCCGGGCACCGTGCCCGGGTCGCTCGCAGTTTCGAGGCTCGCCGGTCGCTCCGCTGCCCCGCCGGCCGGCCGGTCGCCGGCGCCCGTCGGTACGCTGGCGGACATGGACCGTCCGGCCCCCGATCCCCGCAAGCTGCTCGACGAGTGGATGGAGTGGGAGCGCGGCGAGACCTCGCCCGGGCGGGTCATGGGCCAGCTCAAGACCGGCGGTCTGCGGGACCTGCTCGAGGCAATGGTGGGCGACTTGCCGGTGGCCACCGTCGCCACGCCGTCGCCTGCCGCCCACGATGGCGGGGACGGCGAACCGGACACCGGGGCGTGGGCGCCAGTCGTCTGACATCTGGGTGCGGGAGAGGCCGCTCGGTGCTCGGCACCGGTGGCATGGTTGCTCCGCGGGGTGGCCCGCAACTCATCCCGCGTCCCGCCGCCGCCCGGCCGGGGCCGGGGGCATGGTGGGGTCGGGCCGGCGTACGCCCGCCCGAAGTGATCACCGTCAGCCAGGTACGTGAGGCGTTCGCGTGCCAGGTCAACCCCAACGACGCCGTGGGGGGTGCTCCGCAGCGGGCATCGGCCCGGGAGCTCAGCAACCAGGTGGAGCTGCCCAGCCGCGACCCGAGACCGGCGGCGGTGCTGTGTGCCCTCTTCGACGACGGCGGGCAGGCCGCCGTCGTCCTGACCCGGCGGTCGACCCGGCTGCGGTCCCACACCGGTGAGGTGTCGTTCCCCGGGGGGAGGCTTGACCCCGGAGAGACCCCGGTGGTGGCGGCGCTCCGTGAGGCGCGTGAGGAGGTCGGGCTCGATCCTGGCGACATCGAGATCATCGGGACGCTGAACCCGCTGGCGACGGTGACGAGCCGTTCCGCGATACGACCCTTCGTCGGAGTGGTCGGGAAGCGGCCCGAGCTCCGACCCAGCGCCGCCGAGGTCGACCGTGCCTTCACCGTCACCCTCGCCGAGCTGGTGTCACCTGGCACCTACCACGACGAGCTGTGGCCGCCGCTCGATACGCCCGTCCACTTCTTCGACGTTCCGGGCGAGACCATCTGGGGGGCTACCGCCCAGATGTTGCGCGACCTGCTCGACCGTGTGATACCGCCCCCCGGCCACGACGGCGCGGTCTGGCAGCGGTACCGGGCCGGGCTGGGTACCGTAGAGCAGTCATGACCTGCCCTCGCTGCGGCACGATCGCGCCGGATGGCGCCGAGCGGTGCGGGCGGTGTCGCGCGGATCTGGCTGTTCCGGCGGATCGGCCCGACTTCCCGATCCCTGTCGTCGGGGCCCCGACCCGGCGAGGGGAGGCTGCCCAACGTGCGGCTGGCGTCATCCCCCAGCGGTTGGCGAAGCCGGCGCCACTCCGGGGCGCTACCACCCCACCGGGCGCGGCTTCGGGAGCGCCGCCCGGTCGGGGCGCGCCGGCGGCTCCTCCCGCCCCGGCCGCCCTGCGCCCTGCCGACCGCTGGGCCCCGCCGGATCCTCGCCACTGGCGACCCGGTTCTCCCCCGGCCAAAGGATCCGGACCGGCCGATCCCACCGTCGCTCCGATGCCGGCGGCGCCGGCGAGCCCGCCTACGACCTCGTATCCGGCAGCCGTCCATCCTGCCGGAGCCGGGCCAGACCCGCAGGAGGTGCCAGTGCCGGTCACCTCGGTGGAGCCTCCCCCGCTCCGCTTTGCCGTCCCGCCTGCCCCCCCGGTGACGGCAGCTTCCCCTGCTGATCCGACGGCGGTCCTCGACCCCACGGCGACCTTTCCCCTTCCCACGGGCTCCCAGGACGTGGCCTTTGCCCACCCGGCAGGGTTCCGTGAGGACGAGCATCCCGCTCCACGGGGTTCGGACGGTCGCCACCGCGGGGAGGACGACAACCCTCGGCCCGCGCTCGACGCACCGTGGCCGCCGCCGCCGGGGCCGTGGAGCGGCCGGCGGGCCGGCGGGTCCTGAGGGCCGGCTGACCCCCGCCGGCTGCGACCCGCCGCCCTGCTCAGCGCTTCAGCCGCTCGCCGCTCGCTGCCGCCGGCGCCGGCGCCGCTCAGCGCTTCAGCCGCTCGCTGCTGCCAACGCCGGCGCCAGGTCCCCCATCCCCTCGATCGAGACATCCGCCAGCCCCAACCACCGCCGCATGCGGTCCAGCTCGGCGACGATCAGCGGGGCGACGGATGACCGCTCGACACCGGCCTCGGCGTGGGAGGCGACGACCCGAAGGGTGCCGCCACGCCGGTCTGCCTTCAGGTCCAACCGCCCGACCAGCTCGTCGCCGGCGAGCACGGGGAGGACGTAGTAGCCGTGCACCCGCTTGGGTGCCGGCACGTAGATCTCGACGCGGTAGCGGAAGGCGAAGAGCCTCTCGGTGCGTGCCCGGGACCAGATCAGCGAGTCGAACGGTGAGAGCAGCGTGACCTCCTGCCGGCGCGGCGGTCGGGGTGTCCCCGTCCCGGGGAGGACGTAGGCCGGGGTCCGCCATCCCTCGACCTCCACCTGCAGCAGCCGGCCGGCGGCGACGAGCTCCTGCAGCAGCGGCCGGGACGCCCGGCGCATCCAGAAGTAGTCGGCGAGGTCGTCGAGGGTGGCCACGCCGAGGCAGCGAGCGGCGAGGAGCAGCAGCTCGGTCCTGGCCTCCTCCGCCGGCGGTGTCGGCCGCGCCAGCACCGCCGGGTCGATGGCCCGCTCGGTGAGGTCGTAGACGCGCTCGAAGGTCGGCGAGCGCCACGCCGTGACGACGCCGTCCGAGAGCAGCCGTTCGAGCGCCTCGCGGCCGACGCTGCGCCGGTCCCACCACGCGCCGACGCGGCGGCGGGGGTCGCTCAGCTGAGAGGCGGTCAGCGGGCCCCGCGCCGCGACCTCCGCCAGGACCGCCTCGAGGTAGTCCTCGTGTGCCTCCCGCCAGGCCCGGTGGCGATCCTGGTAGCCCGGTCCGGCCAGCAGGTCGTCGCGGGACAGCTGCATGCGCCAGCGGAACAGCGGATGCAGCTCGCTCGGCAGCAGCGAGGCGGCATGGCCCCAGTACTCGAACCACGGCCGCCGGGCCCCGCTCTGCGCCTCGAGCACCGCCGGGTCGTAGCTGCCGGTCCGGGCGAAAGGGACGAGAAACTGGGTGCGGGCGAGGACGTTCACCGCGTCGAGCTGGATGGTGCCTACCTGCCGCATGACCTGGCGGACACGGCTCGGGCCGGCAGTCGCCGGCCGATCCGTGGCGAGGCCCTGGCTGGAGAGGGCGAGCCAGCGGGCTTCCCGTGCGGACAGCGAATCGCGGCCGGCCATCCGGGGCAGGGTACGGGCCCGGGAGGCCGCGGGGCGGCTCGGCTCGGCTCGGCGACCTCAGCGGCCGGGCTCGGGGATCAGCCCGCGGGCGATGGCAACGGTGACGGCAGCGGTGCGGTCGTTGACGCCGAGCTTGGCGAAGGCGTGCAGCAGATGGGTCTTCACCGTCGCCTCGCCGACGAACAGCCGGGTGCCGACCTCGGCGTTGGAGAGACCCTGGGCGACGTGGCTGAGCACGTCGAGCTCCCGGGAGGTCAGCGTGGTCTCCCGGTTGCGCACACGATCGAGCAGGCGGGCGGCGACGGGCGGGGCGAGGACGGTCTCGCCGCGGGCGGCGCGTCGAACGGCGTCGGCGAGCTGGTCTCTCGGCGTGTCCTTCAGCAGGTAACCCGTCGCGCCGGCTTCGACGGCGCGCATGATGTCCGCATCGGTGTCGTAGGTGGTGAGCACCAGCACCCGTGCCTCGGGGAGGACCCGGGCGAGTTGGCCGGTGGCGTCGGCACCGTCCAACCCGGGCATGCGGAGGTCCATGAGCACGACGTCGGGGCGCACCTCCTCGGCCGCCGCCAGCGCCTCCCACCCGTCGCCGGCCTCGCCCACGACGGCGATGTCCTCCTCAGGGGCGAGCAGGCCGGCGAGACCCGACCGCACGACCGGATGGTCGTCCACGATCAGCACCCGGATCATTGCCCGCCCCGCTCACTCACCGACGCTGACCCGGACGCGGGTGCCCCCCGGCCCCGAGTCGACCGTGACACGGCCTCCGACGTCGCCCGCTCGCGCCCGCATGCCGTCGAGCCCGAAGCCGTCCGACGGCATCGTCGGGTCGAACCCGTGGCCGTCGTCGACGACCTCCACGACGGTGCGGCCGGCGCCCTGGACGAGGTGCAGCGCCACGGAGCGTGCGCCGGCGTGGCGGCGAACGTTGGCGAGCGCCTCCTGCGCGGCGCGCAGCAGGACGACGTCGACGGTGGTGGAGCGCGCTCGCGGCGCGCTCGCGGCCAGTCCATCCCGGCTCCGCGCCCCGGCGGGTGCCCCGAGGCCATTGGATGGCTCGCGGTCCCCAGCGAACGCCGCACGAGCCCCGGGGGATGCCTCGACCGAGGTCTCGAACGACGCCGGCACCCCGGTCTCGGCCGTGAAGCGTGCCGCCAGTCGGGCGAGGGCGGCCTCCAGCGTCCGGCCGTCGAGGGCGGCGGGTTGCATGGAGGCGACCAGCGCCCGGGCCTCGACCAGTCCCTCCCGGGCGGCGGCGCCGATCTGCTCGAGTCGCGTGGCCGCAGCACCGGCCTCGCCGGCGGCGAGGGCGGCGCTCGCCGCCTGGGCGAGCATGACGACGCTGGTGAAGTCCTGGGCGAGCGTGTCGTGGATGTCCCGCGCGAGCCGCTCCCGCTCGGCGGCGACGTCGGCGGCCCGCTGGGCGTCGTCCCGCTCGACCTTTGCGGCCGTCAGCTCGGCGAGCAGCCGGCGGCGCTGCTCGCTCTGGCGAGCGAGACCACCGACGAAGGCGCCGACGGCGACGGCGAACACTGCGGTGGCGACCGACCCGACCCCCTGGGTCTCCAAAGCGCGCGCGCTCCAGCCCTCGCGGGCGAAGAGCACGCCGGTGTAGATCGCCGTGAGGAGGCAGGTCCCGACGATCGCCGCACGGAGCCGGAGGGTGACGTAGGTCTGCGGGAAGATCATGAAGAGCAGCACCAGGGTGTTGGGGTCCTGCCAGGCCAGCACTCCCACGACCGCGTACGCCACAGCCAGGTAGAGCGGGCCTGCTATCGCCTCGACGACGGGTGTCTCGCCGCATCCCCAGTAGTCGGCGCTGCGTTCGAAGGCGAGCAGGTAGGCCGCCACCAGGGCGGCCAGCAAGGTGACGGCCCATGCGTGGCCGTCGATGACGAGGAAGGTGGCTGCGACCACGACCAAGGCGCCGAACAGCCCGTGCCACGCCCACCGGCTCCGGGAGAAGAAGTCGACACCCTCGGCCAGGATGTCGTCGGCGCCGGCGGTTCGGCTGGCGCTCCGGTCGGAGGACGGGGCGGTGGCGGTCACGGCGACATGGTCCCACGCCGCCTCCTCGGGCTGAAGGCCTGCCCGCGCGGCTCGTTGAACCAGCGGAACCGCCGGGCGGCGACGACGAACCCGACCACCGCCCACACCGCCAGGACGACGGCGGTCAAGCCGTGCTGCCAGCCCCCGCCCCCGGGCTCGAAAGCCGCGAAGCGGGCGGGCAGGAAGACGCTGCGCATCCCTAGGGCCAGCCAGCGCAACGGGAACACCGAAGCAATGTCGTGCATCCAGGTGGGCAGGTGGTTGTACTGGAAGAAGACCCCCGAGATGAACTGGAGCACCACCACGACGGGGGAGACGATCGCCGCGGCTCCCTCGCTCCGCCGGATCAGCCCGGACGCCGCCAGCCCGCACAGGCTCGTCGCCGCCAGCCCCAGGAGGCTCACCCACGCGAAGGTGAGCCACTGCCCGGCCGCGGCCGGCGGGTGCAGGTCCCCGAACAGGCTTCCCAACCCGATCAGGAGCGCGACCTGCACGACATAGACGGCGATGACCGAACCGGTCTTGCCGATGAAGTAGGCGGCCGGCGGCATCGGCGTGCCGCGGAGCCGCTTCAGGGTTCGGTTGTCGCGCTCGAGGGGGACGGCGATCGCCAGGTTCTGGAAGCCGGCGTAGAAGGCGCCCGAGGCGATCATCCCGGCGGCGAAGTACTGGCTGAAGGTGACACCCGGCGCCACGTAGCCGGTGAACACCGACCCGAAGATGACGAAGAGGATGAGGGGGAACAGCACGGTGAACATGAGTGCCATGGGGCTGCGAACGAGCTCCTTCAGCTCCACGCCGACGCGCAGCCAGCCGATGCCGAGCGCCCGGCGCCAGCTCGGCACGGCCGGGGTCCCGTGAGGGGTGGGCGCGAGGGCGACGGAGCTCATGCGAGGGCGCCTTCGGCGGAGAGCAGGCGGAGGTAGGCGTCCTCCAGGGTGCGGGGCTGCACGGCCAGCTCGGGCACCTCGCCGCCGAAGTGGGCTGCCAGGGCCGTGACGAACTGGGTCGGCGTGGCCGTCTCCTCCCTGCGCAGCGCCCCTCCCGCGTCGCGCCACGACACCACCGTGGGTCCGCTTCGCAGTGAAGCCGGCGTCCCGGTGGCGGCGACGCGACCTGCGACGACCATGGCGACGCGGTCCGCCAGGTGCTCGGCTTCGTCGAGGTAGTGCGTCGTCAGCAGGATCGTCGTGCCGTCCTTGCGCAGCGCGGCGATGAGCTCCCAGAACTGGCGACGGGCCTCGGGGTCGAAACCCGTGGTGGGTTCGTCGAGGAAGAGCAGCTCAGGGCGCCCGACAAGCCCCAGGGCGACGTCAAGCCGGCGACGCTGGCCGCCGGACAGCCCCACCACCCGCGTCGACCTCTTCTCCACCAGGCCGACGGCGGCGATCACCTCTTCGGGGTCGCGTGGCGAGGGGTAGTAGGCGGCGAAGTGGCGTACCACCTCGCCGACGGTGAGCAGTCCCTGGTCGGTGGCGTCCTGGAGCACGATGCCGATGCGGGCGCGCCAGGCTTCGCCGGCCCGGCCCGGGTCCTTGCCGAGAACGCTCACCGACCCGGCTGTCGGGGTCCGGTAGCCCTCGAGGATCTCGACGGTCGTCGTCTTGCCGGCGCCGTTGGGTCCGAGCAGGGCGACGCACTCGCCACGCTCCACGCTGAGGTCCAGGCCCGCGAGCGCCCAGACGGCGCCGTAGCGCTTCGTCAGCCCCACCACCTCGACCGCTGGTTCCCGTGAGTCGGTTGCCACGCGACCATGGTCGCCGCCGGCGAGGGGCGCCACAACCGTCGACCTGGCGATCCTCGCCTCCACCGACCGGTGGAGCGCGCCACCCACCTCTGCCGACCCGCGCCGGGGCCAGGTAGACGTCGCCGTCCGCCTGGACGGCGCCGGCGGTCAGCCCTGGGGACGGAGGGGCGGGCGGGCACGACGAGCCGCCCACTTCCGGGCGAGCTGGGGGCGTTCGACACAGGTGGGTGCGTAGAGGCCCGAAAAGGCGCCTGAACGCCCCCACCTCCGTGCCACGCACCCAGCTCGTGAGGGCCGCCGGCCCGCCAGCCGCCAGCCGCCGGCCCGCCACCCCGCCGGCCTGACCACCCCACCCGGCCATCGCTGCCGGCGCCCCGCCGGCCACTAGAATCGACCGGATCAGCACGGGACGACGACCGAGGGAGCGAGCGTGGCCGAGGTAGAGATCGGGCGGGGGAAGTCAGGCCGGCGGGCGTACGGCTTCGACGACATCGCGATCGTCCCGAGCCGTCGGACGCGCGACCCCGAGGACGTCGACATCAGCTGGGAGATCGATGCCTACCGCTTCGAGCTGCCGCTGCTGGCGTCCGCCATGGACGGTGTGGTGAGCCCTGCCACCGCCATCGAGATCGGGCAGCTGGGCGGCCTCGGCGTGCTCAACCTGGAGGGGCTCTGGACGCGCTACTCGGACCCAGAGCCGCTGTTGGAGGAGATCGCCCACCTCGACCCCGACAAGGCGACGGCACGGATGCAGCAGATCTACCAGGAGCCGATCAAGGCGGAGCTCGTCACCGGGCGCATCCGGGAGATCAAGGAGGCGGGCGTCACGACCTGCGCCTCGCTCACCCCGCAGCGCACGGAGCGCTTCGCCCGGGCACTGCTCGACGCCGAGCTCGACCTGTTCGTCATCCAGGGCACGGTGGTGTCCGCCGAGCACGTGTCGAAGACGACCGAGCCGCTCAACCTGAAGCGGTTCATCCGCGAGCTCGACATCCCCGTGATCGTCGGCGGCTGCGCCTCCTACCAGGCGGCGCTGCACCTGATGCGCACCGGAGCGGTCGGGGTGCTCGTCGGCGTCGGGCCCGGCCAGGCCTGCACGACCCGGGGTGTGCTCGGGATCGGCGTCCCCCAGGCGACGGCGATCGCCGACGCCCGGGCGGCGCGCGCCCAGCACCTCGACGAGACCGGGGTCTACGTCCAGGTGATCGCCGACGGCGGGATGGCGACCGGCGGTGACATCGCCAAGGCGATCGTGTGCGGGGCGGACGCCGTCATGATCGGCTCGCCCCTGGCGGCGGCGGTCGAGGCGCCGGGGAAGGGCTACCACTGGGGGATGGCCACGTTCCACCCGACGCTGCCCCGCGGCGCCCGGGTGAGGACCTCGACGCGAGGGACGCTGCGGGAGATCATCGTCGGCCCGGCGCACGAGAACGACGGCCGCCTCAACCTCTTCGGCGCGCTCCGCACGTCGATGGCCACCTGCGGGTACGGGTCGGTCAAGGAGTTCCAGAAGGCGGAGGTCATGGTGGCGCCGGCGCTGCAGACCGAGGGCAAGAGCCTCCAGCGGTCGCAGCAGGTCGGGATGGGGCACTAGCCCCCAGCCGTGGGCATCGACACATCCGAGTTCGACAAGGTCCTCGTCGTCGACTTCGGCGCCCAGTACGCGCAGCTGATCGCCCGCCGGGTGCGGGAGGCGCACGTCTACAGCGAGATCGTGCCCCACACGATCACTGCCGCCGAGGTGGCGGCCCGCCGGCCGGCGGCGGTGATCCTCTCCGGAGGCCCCAAGTCCGTGCACCAGGCAGGGGCGCCCCTGCCCGACCCGGCCATCCTGGAGCTCGGTGTCCCGATCTTCGGGATCTGCTATGGGATCCAGGTGATCGCCCAGCAGCTCGGCGGGGTGGTGGACCGCAGCGGGCGGGGCGAGTACGGGCGGACCACGCTGTCGCTGGCATCGGACCCGGCCGGGCCACCGCCGTCGGTGCTCTTCGACCGGGTCCCGCCCGCCTTCGACGTGTGGATGAGCCACTTCGACGCCGTCGTGGAGGCGCCGCCCGGCGCCCGGGTGACGGCGTCCACGCCCGGCGCGCCGGTCGCCGCCTTCGAGGATCAGCGGAGGGGCATCTACGCCGTGCAGTTCCACCCGGAGGTGGCTCACACCGACGGCGGCCAGCAGATGCTCGAGAGCTTCCTCTACGAGGTCGCCGGCTGCCGGCCCACCTGGACGATGACGTCGGTGATCGACGCGGCCGTCGAGGCTGTGCGCGCCCAGGTGGGCAATGAGCGGATCATCTGCGGCCTGTCGGGCGGGGTCGACTCGGCGGTGGCGGCCGCCCTCGTGCACAAGGCGGTGGGCGACCAGCTCACGTGCGTCTTCGTCGACACGGGGCTGCTGCGAGCCGGCGAGGCCGAACAGGTGGAGGCGACGTTCCGGGGGCAGTTCGACATCGACCTGGTGCACGTGAAGGCGGCCGACCGCTTCCTCGGCGGGCTGAACGACATCGCCGACCCCGAACGCAAGCGCAAGATCATCGGCGAGACGTTCATCCGGGTCTTCGAGGAGGCCGCCGCCGACCTCGGCGACGCCCGCTTCCTGGTGCAGGGCACGCTGTACCCCGACATCATCGAGTCGGGGACCAAGGACGCCGCCCGCATCAAGTCCCACCACAACGTGGGCGGCCTGCCCGAGGACATGCACTTCGAGCTGGTCGAGCCCCTGCGCGACCTGTTCAAGGACGAGGTGAGGGCGGTCGGCGAGGAGCTGGGGCTGCCGGGGGAGATCGTGTGGCGCCAGCCGTTCCCCGGCCCGGGGCTGGCGGTCCGCATAGTCGGCACCGTCACGGCGGAGAGGGTGGCGATCCTGCGCGCCGCCGACGCCATTGTCACCGAGGAGATCCGCCGCGCCGGCCTGTACCGCCAGCTGTGGCAGAGCTTCGCTGTCCTCCCGGTCGTCCGCACCGTCGGCGTCCAAGGCGACGAGCGCACCTACGCCCACCCGGTGGTGATCCGGGCGGTGACGAGCGACGACGCCATGACCGCCGACTGGGCGCGCCTGCCTTACGACCTCCTCGAGCGCCTGTCGTCGCGGATCATCAACGAGGTCCCCGGTGTCAACCGCGTCGCCCTGGACATCACCTCCAAGCCGCCGGGCACGATCGAATGGGAATGACGCCGAAAGACGCCGCCGCCACCGACCCCCGCTCGGTGCAACGCTCCGCCCTGGAAGCGGCGAGGGCCGATGCCCGGGCGCGGGTCGAGGCCCTGGCAGCGGAGGTCCAGGCCATCGTCGACGCATCGGAGGGGGCGAACCTCGACGACGAGAAGGATCCGGAGGGCGCCACCGTGGCCTTCGAGCGCCAGCGCGTGGCGAGCCTCCTCGACGAGGCCCGCGCCCAGCTCGTCGCCCTCGACGCCGCCGAGGACCGCCTGGACGACGGCACCTACGGGATCTGCTCCGAGTGTGGCTCCCCCATCCCGGCCGAACGCCTGGAGGCTCTGCCGACGACGACCCGCTGCATCGCCTGCGCCCGCAGGTGACCGGCGGGGTCCTGGACGAGCTCGCCTGCGGCCTGCGCCGGATCCCGGCGGCCCACGAGGCGCCGGCCTTCGTGGCGGTCGACGGCTGGTCGGGCAGCGGCAAGACCACCCTAGGAGATGCCCTGGGCGCCCGCCTCGGCGCGCCCGTCGTGCACCAGGACGACCTCGTCACCGGCTGGTACGGCCTAGAGCGGTCGGTCGAGCGCCTCGTCACGGAGGTCCTGCAGCCGCTCGCCTCCGGCCGGCCGGCGACCTGGCGGCGGTGGGACTGGGCGGCCGGCGCCCTGGGTGGCGAGGAGGGCACCGTCGCGCCGGCGCCGCTGTCGGTCGTCGAGGGCTGCGGCGCCGGCAGCGCCCCGGTGCGCCCGTGGCTGGCGGCTCTCGTGTGGCTCGAGGTCCCCGGCCCGGAGCGCCTGGCGCGCCTGCAGGCACGGGCGGACTGGCTCGTGTACGAGCCGTGGCTGGAGGTGTGGGCGGCACAGGAGCGGGCGCTGCGCGCCGGCGACGACCCCTGCGACCACGCCGACGTTGTCGTCGCCGACACCGGTGCCGGAGTGCAGCTCCGCTGGCGGGAGTAGCTACCGGCAGGGTCGGCGGCCGCCGGCGAGGGCGGCGCGGTGCAGGTGTTCCACCGAACTGTGAGTGAAAAGTACACACGGTGTGTTATTTTCACTCACAGTTGGCTTTCCGGTGGCCTTCCGGGGGCCTTTCGGACGGGTCGGCCGAGGGAGGTGGCAGATGACGGACACCAACGGCCACGAGTACGGATGTGGCGACCTGCCCGGGGCGCTGGTGTCGGGCCGCACGATCGTCCCCGAGACCGGACCGTTCTGCGTCCTCACCGATCCGCAGGGCGCGGCCTTCGCCCTCCTCGAGAGCTGACCCCGCCGCCTGCCGTCGACCTGCGCTGCCTGGAGAAGCGCTTCGGCCACGTCCGTGCCGTGGCGGGCATCGACCTTGCGATCCCCGCCGGCGAGGTCGTCGCCTACCTCGGCCCCAATGGGGCGGGCAAGACGACGACCATCGACATGATCCTGGGCCTGTCGGTGCCGAGCGCCGGCACGGTGCAGGTCTTCGGGCTGGAGCCGCGCCAGGCCGTCCGCCGCGGCCTGGTGTCCGCCGTCATGCAGAACGGCGGGCTGCTCCGGGACTTCACCGTCGGCGAGACCGTCGAGCTAGCCAGCCACCTCTACGTCTGGACCCGTCCCGTCGCTCAGGTGCTCGAGCGCGCTGGCATCGTCGCTCTGGCAGACCGCCGGGTGGGCAAGTGCTCCGGCGGCGAGCAGCAACGCCTCCGCTTCGCCATGGCGCTGCTGCCCGACCCGGCGCTGCTGATCCTCGACGAGCCCACCCAGGGCATGGACGTCGAGGGCCGTCGGGACTTCTGGAACGCCATCCGCCGCGACGCCGCCACCGGCCGGACCATCCTGTTCGCCACGCACTACCTGGAGGAGGCGGATGCCTACGCCGACCGGGTCGTCGTGATCCGCAAGGGCGAGGTCGTCGCCGACGGGACCGCCGCCGAGATCAAGGCCCTCGCTTCCGGGCGGACCGTGCGGGCGACGTTGCCGGGTGACGACGACAACGCCCTCCGGGCCCTGCCCGGAACCCTCGAGGTGGAACGGCGGGGCGACTCGGTGATCGTGCGCACCACCGACAGCGACGCCATGGCGCGCTACCTCCTGACCCGGACCGACGCCCGGGACCTGGAGGTCGCCGCCGTCGGCTTGGAGGAGGCGTTCCTCACGCTCACCGCCGACGAGGTCCTCGGGCCGTGACGACAACCCTGGACCGCCCCACCCCTGCGCTCGGCGGCTTCAGCCCGAAGCTCGTGCGGCTCGAGTCGCGCCGCGTGCTGCGCAACCGCCGCACCCTCATCTTCACAGTCATCGTGCCGACGGTGTTCTTCCTCATCTTCGGGCTCAACGGGGCGTACGCCAACTTCCGCTACGGGTCGGGCAACGTGTCGGCCGAAGTGCTGATCTCGATGGCCTTGTACGGCGCCGTGCTGGCCACCACCAGCGGAGGTGCGGCGGTGTCGCTCGAGCGCGCCGCCGGATGGACGCGCACCCTGCGCGTCACGCCGCTCACCTCGGCGGCCTACGTGGCGGTGAAGATGATCACGTCGCTCGTTCTCGGCGCGCTGGCCGTCGCTGTGGTGTACGTCGTCGGCGCGCTCACCGGCGAGCCCAGGATGGCGTTGTGGGTCTGGTTCGTGGCAGCGATCGCCACGTGGCTCGGCTCCCTGGTCTTCAGCGCCTTCGGGCTGTTCATCGGCTACCTGCTGCCCTCGGAGAACGTGATGCAGCTCATCGGCTTCGCCCTGATGCTGTTCAGCTTCGGCGGGGGTTTGTTCATCCCGCTCTCCCAGTTCTCCCCAGTACTGCGGACGATGGCGGAGCTCACCCCACTCTGGGGCCTCAGCCAGCTGGTCCACTACCCCCTCGGCGGTGGGGCGTTCCGCGTCGCCTGGGTGGCCAACGTCGCGGTGTGGCTGGCGGTGTTCAGCCTCGGCGCCGCATGGCGTTTCGCTCGCGCCACCGAACGCACGTAAGATCACCGCAGCAAACCTCGGGAGCTCGGACATGGCCGGGCTGAGAGGACGCCGACCGTGGCGTCGACCGACCGAACCTGTCCGGATAATGCCGGCGAAGGGAGCCCCATGTCCCGGTCCCGCCCACTTCTCGCCCTCCTCCTCGTGGTGGCGTTGCTCGCTTCGGCGTGTGGCGGCGGCGGCGTGCCTACCGGCAGCCGCCTGCAGCCGTTCCGCATCGCCCTCGACTACACGGCCAACGTCGACTACCTGGGGATCTACGTCGCCGAGACCCTCGGCTACTTCAAGGACGAGGGCATCAGGCCGGTCATCCTCCCCTACTCGGGGGCGCCGGCCGAGACCCTGCTGAGCACCGGCAAGACCGACCTCGGCCTCACCTACCCGCCCAACATCCCGGCCTACCGGGCGTCGGGCCTCGACTACGAGGCCGTCGCCGGGCTCACCCAGGTCAACACGATCAACATCGCCGTGCTCGCCTCCTCCCCGTACCGCTCGGTCGCCCAGCTGTCGGGGAAGCTCTACGGAGGCTTCGGCGTCCCGTCGGACAAGCCGATCCTGCTCGACGTGTTCCGCAAGGCAGGCGTGAAGCACCCCGTCTACCGGGAGGTCAACCTCGGCGTCGACGCCTACGTCGCCCTCGCCCACCACCGGGTGGCCTACAGCATCACCTACGGCGGGATCGACGACGTGACCGCCGAGCTCAACGGCGTGCGCCTCCGGGAGTGGCCGATCAAGGAGCTCCTCGGCGCAGCGTTCTCCTTCCCCGACGATGCCTTCGTTGCCATGCACGCCGCGATCAAGGCGCACCCAGGTCTGTTCCGCCGGGCCCTCGCCGCCCTCGCCCGGGGCTACGAGTACGCCGCCCACCACCCCGCCGCGGCCGAGGCGATCCTGCTCCGCGACAACCCCACCGCCCTGGCCGGGGCGAAGCGGGTGATCGACGCCACCGGCGCCCACATCGCGCCGCAGCTGCTCACCAAGTCCGGCACGTGGGGCCGGATGGACAACGCCGACTTCGCCGGCCTCACCCGCATCCTCGTGAACGGCGGCCTCATCCCGGCGGGCAAGGCGCCGCCGGCGTCGTCCGACTTCACCAACGCCCTCCTGCCATGAGACGCCTCCTGCCGCCGGCGATCGTGCTCGCCGCGGCGGTCGCCCTGTGGCAGGTGGCGACGGCGGCGCTGCACGTGTCCCCCGAGATACTCCCCGGGCCGGTTCTCGTGGTCACCGCCACCGCCGGCCAGATCGGGCCGCTCCTGCCCAACGTCGCCACCACATCGGAGGAGGCGCTCCTCGGCCTCGCGCTGGCCCTCGCCATCGCCATTCCCATGGCAGTCGCCATCGACTGGTCGACAACAGTGCGCGCCAGCGTCTACCCGCTGATCGTCGCCTCCCAGACCCTCCCGATCATCGTGCTGGCGCCACTGGTGGTGATCTGGTTCGGGTTCGGGCTCGGGCCCAAGATCGTGCTCGTCGCACTGTTCAGCTTCTTCCCGATCGCCGTCGGCGCCGTGCAGGGGCTGGCGTCGGCGGACGTCGAGATCATCGACCTGCTCCGCACCATGCGCGCCAGTCGCTGGCAGCTGCTCACCCACGTCCAGCTGCCGTCCGCCCTGCCGCAGATCTTCACCGGCTTGAAGATCTCCGTCACCTACGCGTTCACCTCGGCGATCGTCGCCGAGTGGGTGGGCGCGTCCCGGGGGCTCGGGGTGTTCATGACCGCCGCCGCCAACGACGCGCCCCGACAGACCGATCTCGTGTTCGGGGCGACCGCCGTCACCGCCCTGCTCACCATCGCCCTGTTCGGAGTTGTCGCCATCCTGCAGCGCGTGGCCATGCCCTGGCGACCGAAGGGCCGGGAGTGACGGGCACGGGGTCGGCCAGATCG
>JAKAQB010000105.1 GCA_021811865.1 Actinomycetes bacterium
TTCAGGGGTCAGATGCTGTGGACCTTCGGCGAAGTTGTCGATCCCGACACCGGCGAGCTCAGGACCCTACGATCACTGCCACGAGGTGAGGGAGCCAGGTGGGTTCAACCTCAATTCGCGTAGAGCCCTGTTAGCGGCATGACTTCCTGGTGATGGCTGGCGGTTGAACGGCGGCGCTCTTTGAGGACGGCGTCGTCGGCAAGGTGGTCCCGGACGTGCACGTCGCTCCGGGCATTGGTAGCAAGGCGACGTGTCGATCACCTGGGCATGCCGTCTGCCGGTCGCACGCTACGCCGCGATGGGTCGACGAGCTCCCGCTCCGCGCCCTGGCTGTGGGAGCTGCGGATCGGCGATGGCCTTCGACGGCTCGTACCCCCGCCAGGTCCGCGAGCGCGGCGTGGTCCACCGGATCTACGTCCGACGGGTCCGATGCGGGCGTTGTGGCACCGGAGAGGCGTTGCTGCCGGACTTCACCCTGCGCCGGCGTCTCGACTCGGCGGCGGCCGTCGGAGCGGCCGTGCTCGCCCGTCACGGGCGCTGTACGGGCAGTGAGGTGAAGGCCCTCTACGCCGGCGTCCCCGCCCGCACGGTTCGTTCCTGGCACCAGCGGTTCTCCGAGCGCGCAGACGACCTCACGGTCCGCTTCGAGGCCCTACGGGCCCAGTGGGGTGCGGGTGGCATCCCCCGCTACGAGCCGACACGGGTGGCGGTCACCATCACGTCGATCGGCTCGCTGTGGCAGGCGGCCCGCCGGCGGCCGAACAGCGACGTGCCCCCGCCGTGGCGGCTCGCCAACCTCGTCGTCGGCGGCCAGCTCCTCGGGACCCGCGTGGACCTGCCGTGGCCGGTCGTCTCGGACCGGATCGGTCGCGCACAAGGCCCCTGAACTGGTCGGTTCGCTCAGTTCGCCCGGAGCTGGAAGAACCCCGAGACCCAGGGGCCCGGACCGCTGACAGCGCGAAGGTCACGTCGGTGACCCGCCCGCGCCGCAACGCACCCGGACCGCATGGTCCTCGACCAGGGCCTACGAGACGGTCTCCATGGAGCGCTGCCGATCGGTCCACAGCCAATCCTGCCGGTCCGTCATCAAAGAGCGCGGCCGGCAACAACGGCATGGACGCCGAGGCACAAGGAGCCGGCCAGGGCCATGGCGCGTTGATCCCCGAAGCGGAGGGCTCCGGTTCGTTGGCCCTCCCGGTTGTAGGGCTGGTGGATGCGCTCGAAGAGCGCAGAGCCGATGGCACAGCCCTGGCCGGCACGTTCGATCATAAGCAGACGGTCGCTGACCTGGCGGGCCTTGGCCACGAGTTCGTCGAGGTGCTCGATGCGACCCAGGACGTCGAGGTCCTTGGGCTTGTTCACGACGGTTTCGATACGAAGGGGCGCCTCCCTTCCTTCAAGTACTGCTTGACGCTGGAATGCTGTAGGAGAAGTTCGCCAGACTGCTTGCTGGCTCGCCTCCACTGCGATGTAGCTTCACAGTGGTGCAGATGTCAACTGAAGGCGACGGAGCAGTGATCGGGTTCGACAGCTGCGCACTGACCGACGTGGATCCCGGTCGGGTCGCAGCCGCGAAAAGGGCGCTCATCAGCACCGACGACGCCGGCGACCTCGCGGCCTGCTTCCGCCTGCTCGGCGACCCGAAGCGGGTCCGGATCCTCTATGCCCTTCTGGAGGCTGGAGAGCTGTGTGTCTGCGACATCGCGGCAGCCGTGGACATCTCCGAGACAACGGTGTCCCAAGCGATGCGTCTGCTCCGAACGGCCGGCATCGTCCGGAACCGGAGAGTCGGGCGGATGGTCTACTACCGTCTCGACGACGCTCATGTCCGCTTGCTCCTCGACGTCTCGAAGGAGCACGTCGTCCGCGAAGGTGCGCGACGGTGAACGGTGCCGGCGAGGAGCTCTGCGGCGGACGCCGGTGGCCGGGCTCCGGCCGGACCGCCGGCCGCCGGGACGCGTGGGGGAAAGTCGGACATGCCTGATCGCCATGAGGCGTCCCGGGCGCCGGACCATTACACCGGCTCACAGGGCGAAAAAGGAGTCGCACGCCGTGCCGGCACCGAGGCGGCAGGTGGCCATGGCCAGGGCATCGGGACCGACACCGACGTCCGGTACCTCATCACGGCGCTCGGGCTCATCGCGCTGTTCATGGTGGGCGAGCTCATCGCCGCCATCTTCAGCCGCTCCCTCGCCCTCTTCGCCGACGCGGGTCACATGCTCACCGACGTCGGAGCGCTGGCGGCGAGCATCTGGGCCGCCAGGCTGGCGGCCCGGCCGGCAACGGGCATCTGGACCTTCGGGCTGAAGCGTGCGGAGATCCTCTCGGCTACCGGCAACGGCGTCGTTCTCGTGGTCGTGGCCGTCGTGATCACCATCGAGGCCGTCCAGCGCCTCATCTCGCCTCCGACCGTCGACGGCACGGTCGTCCTCGTCGTGGCTCTCGCCGGGGCGCTCGTCAATCTGGCCGCCACCATGGCGCTCGCCCGGGCGAACCGACGCAGCCTGAACGTCCAGGGAGCCTTCGCCCACGTCGTCACCGACCTCTACGCCTTTCTCGGCACGGCCGTCGCCGGCCTTGTCATCATCCTCACCGGCTGGCAGCGGGCAGACGCCGTCGCCTCCCTCGTGGTGGCTGCGCTCATGCTGTACGCCGCCCGCTCACTGCTCGCCCAGAGCGGACGCATCCTCCTCGAGGCGACCCCGGAGGAAATCTCCCTCGACGAGGTTCGCTCGCATCTCACCGGCGTCGAGCACGTCCTCGACGTCCACGACCTCCATGCATGGACGGTCACCTCCGGCCAACCCACCCTCAGCGCGCACGTGGTGGTCGAGGACCACTGTTTCGCGTCGGGCCACGCGCCCCAGATCCTCGATGCCCTCCAGAGCTGTCTCGGCCACCACTTCGACGTCGAGCACGCCACCTTCCAACTCGAGCCCGAGGGGCACGCCGCCCATGAGCAGGGTCGCCACCGGTGACAGGAGCGCCCCGGCGCTGGTCGTCCGGATTCCGACCTCGGTGCGGTGGCGCGGCCGAGGGACGACCGCTCGAGGACCCGGACACGGACAGGACACACCTCGCCTGGGCGGTATCGCGCCGGGTGGACTACGCCGAGATGGAGAACCCGGGACCCCTCGTCCCCTGGCCGTGGGACGTACCGAACCATTCGACCTGCAGTTCACCAACCGGCAGACGGGACGGAGCGCCGACGGCACCCTCCTGAGCATGGGGTCCAGCAAACCCCGCTTGCCGGGCGCCTCGCTCGAGATGTCCGGCGTCGGGGTGGTGGCTCGGGCCAATTGGGGTTCTTCGCCGTCACTTCACGAGCCGGCGGCCGGGCGGCCCGGATCGTGAGGCTGTCCTTGGCCGGCCACGGTCCCGCATCGGGCACGCCCACGAGCTCACCGACGAGGTGCCCGAGGTGCGGTCCCTGTCGAGGGAAGTCTGGCGGGGTGGACGGAGAGGAGCGTCGTCTGCCCAATGCTCCCCTCCGAATCGATCCGAGGGCTCTCGGTGGTGGGGTCCGAAGGAGCATCCAAGCCGCCGCCAAGGGTCAGCCGGGAAGAGATGCGCTCGGGCGACCTGGCCCGATCGCCCGAGGACGCATCCGTTGCCGCACGTTCTCGACCGGCTGAGCGCCGCTCTTCGACCCGTATGCCTGCGAAGTCGCTGCCGCCGGCGGAAACGAGGGACGTTCGGCCCTACCACGGATCCCGCTGCGCAGCGAGAGTGACGCTGAAGCCGCCAAGGGTCAGCCGGGAGACCGAGAGGAGAGGACGATCTCGATGATGTGGTACTGGGGAGAAGGAGTTCACTGGTGGGGTTGGCTTCTCGGTACCGTCGCCATGGTCGCCTTCTGGGCCCTCCTGGTCTGGGCGATCTGGTACGTCGTGGCAGCCGTGCGCCGACCCGAGAACCACTCGCCCGAGTCACATGGGCCGGGCGACCCGAAGCGGATCCTCGACGAGCGCCTCGCCCGCGGCGAGATCGATGCCGAGGAGTACCGCCGGCTGCGCTCGGTCATGCGAGAGGGCGACACTCACGTCACCGGCGAGGAGCACGCGGCCTGAGGCGCTCAGATCAGCCGCCCAGATCCTGTCCCGGGCGCAGGCGGCTCTCGGTGGCCGAGGATGCGACAGGTGGCCGGAACGTGCCGGCGCGAGCGCCCCGGTGCCCCCGTCCTCCCGCATGTCCCTTCGCACGGAGCGTTACAGGTTTGCAACGAATCGGTTACACGAATCGAGCCAGATGGCTAGAAGTCCCTGTTCAAGGTCGCTTTTCTCCTTGATCTACCGGCAAAGAGCGGTCGGCCAGGAATCTCGTTTGTCTCGACGGCACGCCGGACGGGAGATACAGTCTCGGCCCCGTGGGAGCTGGTATGTCGACATTCGCACGTCGAGTGCCACCCACGGTCCTCGCCGTCGTGGTGACGATCGTGGGTGTCCTCGCGGCCCCGGGGTCAGTACGTGGCGCCTCGGCCACGAGCATCAGCACCGCCCGCGTCAACATCAAGACCCTCGAGCAGCGAATCGTCAGTGACGGGCTCCACATCCAGCGGATGGTCGTGGCCTACGACAAGGCGCAGGCGCACGAGGCGCAACTGACAGCGAGCCTGACACGTACGAGGAAGCAGCTCGCCGCCGAGGAGGCGAGTCGTGCGAAGGCGCGGGCCAAGCTTCGCTCCGCGGCGATCAATGCCTACGTCAACGGCGGGGACCCGGCATCCATCCTGGCGCTGCTCAATTCCTCGAGCTCCGCTTCCGCCCAGATGGCCGTCTACGCCAATGTCGTGGCCGGCAACCTGTCCGCCGCCATAGCCGCATTCCTCCGTGCCGGCCAACGCATCCAGAGCTCCGAGGCGGCGCTCAAGTCGGAGCAGACCGCCGCAGAGGCGACACTGCGAGAGGTCGCCAAGGAGAAAGCGGCTGCCGACACCGCCATGAGCCAGGACGAGGCGCTGCTCACATCGGCCCGCGGCAATCTGAAGCGACTCCTCGAGGAGGCCGCCGCCCGGGCCGCTGCCGCCGCCCGGGCCCGCGAGCGTGCCCTTGCCCGCAAGGCAGCTGCCGCTGCCGCCGCAGCCGCAGCTGCAGCGGCACAGCCGGTCGTCCCCACGACCCAGCCGCCGTCCTCGTCGAGCCCGGGCAACGCCGCTCCGCCACCCTCGTCTCCGCCTCCGTCGTCGCCACCCTCCAGCTCGTCCGGCTACGTGAACCCTCTCGCCTCGGTGAACGCCCTCTCCCCTGAGCGCATCGACCAGGGAGTGGACTACAGCGGCTTCGGACCAATCGTCGCCATCGGCCGAGGTGTGGTGCTGAGCACGTACAACAGTGGCTGGCCGGGTGGGACGTACATCACCTACAAGCTCTCCACCGGACCGGCGGCCGGGGATGTCGTCTACGCCGCCGAGGACATCCAGCCCTCGGTCAGCGTCGGCCAGACCGTCTCGGCAGGCACCGTGCTCGGGACGATGTACGAAGGCCCCGATGGGATCGAGACCGGTTGGGCCTCAGGCGGGACCGGGGCCACGATGGCGATGGATGCCGGCCAGTTCAGCGGCTCGAACTCGACTGCCTTCGGGGCGAACTTCTCCCAGTTGCTCGCCTCGCTCGGCGCCCCGCCGGGAGTGCTGCAGAACAACCCGCCTACGGGCAGCCTGCCGAACGGCTGGCCGACCTGGTAAGGGTGCCCCTGAGGGCTCTGGCCCACCGGGCGGCGACAGCCGGAACCGACGGCTAGGCGACCTCTTTCTCCCGCTCGGGGGCGCCCTCTGCCACCCTGCGGTCCCGGCGCGACGCCCGCCAGCGGTCGAACAGCGGGGGGGACGCCCAGGCGGGCTCGTCGGACTCCTGCCACCGGTCGATGTCGGGGACGTGAAGCCCGCGTCTCCCGGTGAGGTGCAGCGTGAGACCGCCGAGGAAGCCCACGGCCGCGATGGCGAGGCAGATCCACAACGAGCTGTCGATGCCCGTAGAGGCGCTTGCGCCGAGCACACTCGCGAGGAAGATGAGGATCGGGGCGACGAGGAAGGCCGTGACGCCTCTCATCAGCTCGATCATCGCGAACACGCGCTGAAGCTGCGGAGCCCGCATCGAGAAGCCCGCCAGGAAGAGCGCCGGCGAGACCGACGCTGCCACGCCGAGGCCGAGCAGACCGGCGGCGGCGGCGGTCACCGGGCCGGTGCGCGGCAGAGTCGTGAGGAGCAGCGCCGCCGAGACGACGATCGTGGCGAGTCCGACGAGCGCCAGGACGGGCGTGAACCTCGTTCGAAAGAGTGCTCCGAAGAGTCCGGCCACGAGCACGGCGGCGAAGAACTCCGGGAGGAAGTAGAGGGCCGTCTCGGTCGGCGTGCTCGAGGTCTTGAGGGACTCGAGGAGGAGCTCCATGATCCCGAAGGCCGAGGCGCTCGCGGTGAGGGCGATGAAGATGCCCATGACAGGGAGCGTCGTGGCAGCCGCACGTACCGGCATGAGCGGGTTGCGCATGCGGTACTCGACGACGACGAGGAGCACGATCATGGCGAAGCCGGCGATGAGGGGCACGAGCGAGACCGGGCCGGCGCTCATGGTCGCCTGCAGGCGGCCGGCGCCGAAGAAGGCGGCGGCGCATCCGATGACAGCCAGGGCGACGGCCAGGAGATCCCAGGGCGCCTCGAGATCCTGAGCCGGGTCGTCCTCGAAGGTGAGCAGCGAGAACAGCAGTGCGAGCACGGACACGCCGGCGACGCCCCAGAACAGGGGGCGCCAGCTGGTGCCACCGAGCTGCGCCGCGCCGAGGGTCGGGCCCAGGGCGACGGCGCGGAAGATGCAGAGATTCATGATGAGGCCTGTGACCGGCATCTTCTTGGCCGGCCAGCGCGTGATGAGCGGCGGCACCGCCGCGATCAGCATGAGGCTGGTGCAGAGGCCCTGCACGATGAAAGCTGCGATGAAGACGCCGCCGTCGGGCGCCCAGGCCGCCAGGACGGAGGCGACCACGAAGAGGGCCTCGTAGAACACGAGCATCCTTCGCGCCCGCAGGTGGACGGCGAACTGGACGGCGAGGACGGTGCCGACCGCGTATGCGCCGGTCGAGAGGGCGACCGTGACCTCGAGCGTCTGGGTCGTGAGACCGGTGCTCTTCGAGATCAGGCCGAGCAGGGGGAAGACCGCTGCCGTGAGCGCCAGATAGGGGATGAGCGAGAAGACGACGAGCGCGACCGCACCGGGATAGCTCTTGGAAAGCGGTCCGCTGGGCAGATTCACCAGCACTCGCTACCCGTTCGTTGTCCGAGCAAACAAGCAGGTGGAGAGGGCGACTCTGCCAGAAGACCTCAGCACGACCAGATCCCGGCGACCGCCACGATCAGTCGACCCACGAGCGGCGGCCCCGTTTCCTGCCGCCGTCCGTCGGCGCAGGGCGCCGAGGACGGCGGTGGCACAGGAGAACCCGACCGCTCTCGGTGCACCCGATACGGCCCGCGACCCGGTGCCGGCCGGGGGCTCTGTCCGGCAAGGCACGCGGGTCGCAGCGACAGGCCAGGCCGTCACTGGCGAGTCAGCCCATCACCCCGAGCGCGGGCAGCGACGTCGGTCCTCGGCTATGACGGAGTCGGAGGCTGGCATGAGCAGCAGCGGGGCGTCGAGGACCTTGCTGCCGTGGTACTGCACGAACGCCCGCCCCTCGGGGACCCAACTCCTCTCATCACCTACAGGAGGACCCCGTGCCGCTCCCCCACCGTGCGGGCGGGGCGGGCGGGCGTGCCGCTCTGCCGGGCGCGCTGCCCGGTCGAGCCCGATACAGGCCGGGAACCCTCCGCAGACGAAGCCCCCGCTCGAGCGGTTGCCGCCTCGGGCGCCCATCGGAGCCCGGCGACCGGAGCATCGGGCCGGGTCGCCCGGTCCGCCCGAAGGACGGTCTTTCCGACGGCGGCAGAAGTGGGCCAAAGATCCGTGACGCCGGCCCACCAAGCCCTTCGAGAGGCCGAGTCGAACGGTGCCGGGCGCCCGAGCCCCGACCGGTACGCACGACCCTCGTCGGCATTCGCCCGGAGGCGAGGCCTCCGCCCCGGCCCGCGTGCCCTGGATCCACCTCCTCGTGAACGCGCCCTTCGGCTTCGCTCCGGGCTTGACCAGGGGACGCCCGGGCTCATGTCGCGAGCATCCCAGCGCCGCGGCAGATCGGTGCGGTCTCATCCCTCGTCGTCACGGTCACGGTCTGGCGATGTCGGACGGCACCCTGCTGCTGATCGGCCCGGTGGGTCACAGGTCTCCTATGTCGACGTGGGTTCGTCGATCGCCTTCGCTCGTTCGCCCTCGTGCTGGTCGTGGCGGCCTTCAGAGTCCTTGAAGGAGACGGCGACCGTGTTCACCCCGGCGATCCTCCACAGCCGCCGGATCACCCGGGCGGCCCCCGTCCAGGCGGCGCTGGCGGTGCTCACCACCCAGATGGACGCCCTTTCGCCGCCTGCCCGGAACGACCCTCGACATGAAACCGATGCGGTGGGCCGGCATCTCGCCGGTGGTCCTCTCGGGCCGCGGAAGGCGGGCAAGGCGATCGCCGGCCGGAGCCACCGCGCCTTCGTCGCCTTGAGGAGAGGCGCTGGCGACCGTGCCCTCGCCCGTCCGCCCGAGCACGGTCCCCGGCAGGCCCGCTGAGCGAGGCGTACGATGGCCCGAGACGGGAGAGGGGGTCGCGGTGGGCAGGAAGTCTCTGGCGCGAAGGTCGGACCGCCTCGCCGTCGGCCTGACCGTCGTCCTGCTCGCCCTCGCCAACGCCACGCCGGCGGCGGCGGCGCGCCGACCGCACTCGAACGGGAGCGGCACCCCGATCGGCAACGACGTCTCCTACCCTCAGTGCGCAAGCAAGCTCCCGGCCAGCCCGGCCTTCGGAATCGTCGGGGTCAACGGCGGCCTGGCGAACGACCTCAACGCCTGCCTCGGACCGTCGGCGAGCTACCCCTCCTACAGCCAGAGCGAGCTCTACTGGTCGGTTTCGTCGTCGGTGGGAGGAAGCGCCCAGCCCCCGGCCTCCCTCTACGTGAACACCGCCGATCCGGGCAACGAGTACGGCGGCTCCGCCATCGCCGACTGGCCGACCTCCTCCTCGACCAGCGATCCGTACGATGCCTGCACCACGACGACGATCTCGACGACGAACGGCAGCCAGACCGTGGGCGCCGACTCGAACGCATGCGCCTGGCAGTACGGCTACAACAAGGCTGCTCAGGACGCGCTGTGGTTGACACAGGCCGCCCGAGCGATCGACGCCCAGTCTCCCCCCAGA
>JAKAQB010000106.1 GCA_021811865.1 Actinomycetes bacterium
CCCGCACCTCGTTCGAGTGGCAGGCCGACAGCGCCATGCCGACGACGTGGCGCGTGTCGCGGGGGTCGATGACGCCGTCGTCGGCCACGCGGCCGGTGGCGTAGAGGGCGAGCGAGGCCCGCTCGGCCATCTGCTCGACGAAGGAGGCCCGCAGTGCCTCGGCCTCGTCGTCGAGCTCCTCCCCGCGGCGGGCCGCCCGCGCCTGGCGGACGAGGGACATGACGCCGGCCATCTGCTTCGGGCCCATGACGGCGATCTTGGCCGTCGGCCAGCAGAAGACGAAGCGGGTGTCGAAGGCGCGCCCGCCCATGCCGTAGTTGCCGGCCCCGTAGCTCGCCCCGAGGATGACGGTGATGTGGGGGACCGTCGAGTTGGAGAGGGCGTTCAGCATCTGGCTCCCGTGCTTCACGATCCCGCCCCGCTCGTAGTCCCGCCCCACCATGTAGCCGGTGATGTTCTGGAGGAACACGAGCGGCGTGTCGACGGCGTTGCAGAGCTGGATGAACTGGGCGGCCTTCTGAGAGGAGTCGGAGAAGAGCACCCCGTTGTTGGCGAGGATGCCGACGGCGAAGCCGTGGATCGAGGCGAAGCCGCAGACGAGCGTCTCGCCGTACAGCGGCTTGAACTCCTCGAAGCGGCTGCCGTCGACGACCCGGGCGATCACCTCCCTCACGTCGAGAGGGCTGCGCAGGTCTGGGGAGAGGACCCCGAGCAGCTCGTCGGGGTCGTGCACCGGCTCGTCGGCCGGCTCGCTCGGTCCGGGGCCGAGCTTTCGCCAGTGCAGGTGCGAGACGACGCGCCGGGCCATCGCGATCGCCTCGGCCTCGTCGGCGGCGAGGTAGTCGGCGAGGCCGCTGACCCGGGCGTGCATCTCGGCCCCGCCGAGCTCCTCGTCGGTGGCGTCCTCCCCCGTCGCCATCTTCACGAGCGGGGGTCCGCCGAGGAAGACCTTGGCCTGGTCCTTCACGAAGATGTTGTAGTCCGACAGCCCCGGCTGGTACGCCCCGCCCGCCGTCGAGCTGCCGAAGACGATCGAGACGGTCGGGATCCTCCGACCCGACAGCTCGGTGATGTCGTGGAAGATGCTCCCGGTCTCGGCGAAGTGCGACATGTTGCGGCGCAGCTCCTCCTCGGGGTCCGACCGCCCTCCCCCGCCGCCGCGGAGGTCTCCCCCGGCCGACTCGACGAGTTGGATGTAGGGAAGGCGGTTGAGGCGGGCGACCTCGAGGCCGCGCTCGATCTTGCGGTAGGCGACGGCCGTCATGGCCCCCCCGAGGACCGTCGGATCGTTGCCGAGCACGACGCACTCGGTTCCCTCGACGACGCCGATGCCGAGCAGCAGCCCGCCGCCGACGGCGTAGTTCGTCTGCACGCCGGCCAGAGCCGAGAGCTCGAGGAAGGGCGAGTCCCGGTCGATCAGCCGGCCGACACGCTCGCGCACGGGCAGCTTCCCCCGCTCCAAAAGGCGCGAGGTGGCCTCCTCGCCGCCGCCGGCGGCGGCCTTGTCCCACAGCTCCTCGAGCTCGGCGACCATCTGCAGGACGGCCGCCCGGTTGGTCAGGTAGTCGGGGGCGCTGACGTCGAGGGAGCTCAAGAGGACGGGCACGGCTCAGGCGCCTTCGAGGAGCGGCCGAGCGCCGCCGAGACCCGGCCGCCGCCCCGGGCCGGCCGGGCCGGCGAAGGCCTGGGCGACCGAGAGGAAGCGCCGGGCGGCCCCGCCCGTGGCGGAGAGGTCCGTGTCGTCCGCGTGACGGCGCTGGGTGACGACGAGGGCGAACGACAGGGCGCTCCCGGTGATCTTCTCCTCCGCCTCCTCGGGTCCCCACGCCCAGAGGACCCCGTCGGGGGAGGTGACCTCCACCCGGATCGGCGTGCCGTCGTCCTCGACGCCGTGCACGAGATGGGCGTAGCGCCGGGCGGCCACCCCGAGATGGCAGACGTGGCGCAGCCGGTCGCTCACAGAGGGCGGAAGGCCGAGGGCGTCGCGGACGTCCTGGCCGTGCGCCCAGGTCTCCATGAGCCGGGCCGTGACGAAGCTGGCGAGGCTCATGTCGGGGCCGTACCAGGGGACCCGGATGGCCCCGTCCGCCGCCGCCAGGGCGTCGTGCAGGTCGCCCCGGCCGGTGCGCCAGTCGGCGAGGAGGCGGCTCCCGCCCACCGTGCGCCCGAAGGCGACGTCGGCCCCGGGCGCCACCTCGCCGGCGAGGAGAGCGCGGCGGTGCTCGGCGAAGCGCCCGGGGGCGACGAGGGCGAGGGCGGCCGTGGCGTCGAAGTAGGCGAGATGGCTCACCTGGTCGCGCACCTGCCAGCTCTCGGCCGGGGTCGGGGTGCGCCAGGCCTGCTCGTCGAGCGGGGCGACGACCCTGTCGAGGGCGTCCTGCTCCTCGGTGAGGTCGGCGAGCAGCCCGTCGATGTTGCTCATGGTCCCCCCTCTGCGCCCGGGCGCCGGGCTGCGGCCGTGCTCGCGTCGCGCCTCACGGTCCCGCATCCTTGCGCGCCCGTGGCCGCTTGGCCACCTCGGGCGCCTCCGGTGAGCGCCATGTCTCTCCTGTCGCTCCGCCCGTCCCGCCACGCTGGGCGGGACAAGGTGTGGTGGTGACGACCGGCGCCATCTCCGGCATCGGCCGCGCCACGCATGAGGGTGCGGATGGCTCACCCAGTCTGCTCTCGTGCATCGGCGAAGTCGGTGCCGCGCCGGGCCGGACGTAGGTCCGGCCCGGCGCGGCGCCGTCGGTGGGGACGTCCACCGCGACCGGGGCCCGCGTGACCTCGGGCAGGCGGCTGCCGGCGTCAGCCGGGGACGGCCCCTCCTGTGCCGGTGATGCCGGCGGCGCTGATGGACACCCGCCCCAGGGTCTCCAGCGCCCTCTTGCGGAGGTTCTGAAACTGGGGCGTTAGGGTGGTGGCCTCGCTCCGAGGCCGGGGAATGTCGACGTTCAACTCGAGGGCCACATGTCCCGGGTTGGTCCCCATGATCAGCATACGATCGCCAAGGAGGATGGCCTCTTCTACGTCGTGGGTGATGAACAGGATGGTGACCTGGACTTTGGCCCACAGCTCGAGGAGGAACTCCTGGAGGCGCTGACGGGTCTGGGCGTCGAGCGCCCCGAAGGGCTCATCCATGAGAAGGAGCTTCGGCGACATGACGAGGGCCCGGGCCACGGCGGCTCGCTGCTGCATGCCGCCGGAGAGGTGGTAAGGGGCGTGTTTCTCGTAACCTTTCAGTCCCACCGTCTCGATCATCTGGTCCACCCGGTCCCAGTCGACTTTGCGGTTGCGCAGCTTCAGCCCGAACGCCACGTTGTCGCGCAGGTTCAGCCACGGGTAGAGCCACGGCTGCTGGAACACCACGACCCTGTCGGCACCGGGCCCCCGGACCCGCCGGCCATCGAAGATGAGCGAGCCGCTGGTCACCGGCTCGAAGCCGGCGATCAGCCGTAGCAGGGAGGTCTTGCCGCAGCCGCTCGGACCGATCACGGTCACGAACTCACCCTGCTCGAGATCGAGCTCCATTCCCTGCAGCACGGGCCCGCGTCCTGCGGCCTCTGCCTCCGGGTAGCGCAGGTGCACATCCCGGCATGTCAGCACTGTCATGGCCAGCTCCTGGCTGTCGTCGCGGTCAGGGTCGTTGGTCCCCCCGGCGTGCCTGCCGCCGCCCCGTCTCGACCACCCGTTGCTGCCGGCAGGTAGGGGATCACTTGAGCGCGGCCTCCGCCGGTACCGGGTCTACGTACTTTGCCATGTTGGAGGGCGGCGGGGCTGAGATGAACCCCTGCTTGTACAGCTCCTTCCAGTTGTTCGTCAGCGACTGGGTGGTGCCGGCTAGCGCCACGCCCGATCCCTGGCCGAGCACCGAGGAGGTGACCTGGTCGGCGAGGTCGTAGATCTGGTAGCCGCCCAGCTCCGTCTGGGCCGTCGAGGCCGAGATCCCCGCCTCGGACTCCATGATGCTGAGCGCCTGCGAGGGGTGCGACTTCCAGTAGGCGACTCCAGCCTGCATCGCCTTCACGAAACCGGCGGCAGCTCCCGGGTGGGCCTTGGTGAAGCTGGTGTTGGCCACGCAGATGTTGAACGAGGTGGCGGTCGGCGGCAGGCTGGCATCGGTGGCAAGAATGGTGCCGCCTTTGGCCGCCATCGCCCCGAGGGCGGGATCCCACACTGCCGCGGCTTGGATCTGCCCGGTCGCCCAGGCGCTCTCCATCTCTGGGGGGGTCATGTTGAGCTGGTGGACTGAGGAGAGCGAAACGCCCTTTTGGGCCAACAGCGCCGGGAGCTCGAAGGAGGACTCCGAGCCGGTGTTGATGGCTATGGTCTTGCCCGCCAAGCCGGCGAGCGAGGTGATGCCCGAGGACTTCTTCACCACGATGCCCGCATCGGTGGTGTAGCGCTCCTGGTTCCACACGACAGCCAGCGGCACCCCACGCTCGATTGCAGAGATCACCGGCGGCAGGCCGATACCGCACATGAACTGCAAGGAGTTCGAGGCGATGGCCGACAGCGCGGCGGGGCCGGAGGTGAAGATCTTCGTCGTGACGTTCGAACCGAGCTCCTTTTGGAAGTAGTGATTGTGGATGGTCACCATCGACGGGTCGGCTCCGTTGTTCTCGTAGCCGATCGTGACGGCGACTTTCGAGGCTGAGGGCGAGGACGAGGAGCTGCATGCCGCCAGCAGGCCGGCCAGGACCAGCCCGCTGCCTGCGGCCGCCGCGAGGCGCAGGGCTCGCCTCGCCAAGCCCTGCCTGTTTCCCCTTGTGCTTCTACTCAACATGTGTTCCCTCCCTTTATCGCAGGCTCATGCCCACGCTCGCTTTGGATGCCTTGGCACCCGACGCTTCGCCGCTTGTGTTCACGCGTGCCCACGCCACGGCACCACCAGCCGCTCGAGCAGCCGGATGCCGAGTTCCATCAGGTAGCCGAGGATGCCGATGACGATGATGCCGGCGATGACAATGCCGGTCTGGAGCTGCGTGGCGGCCTGTTCCACTAGCCAGCCGAGGCCGACGCTGGCGGCGATTAGTTCGGCGGCCACGAGAGTGCTCCAAGCGATGCCGATGCCGACCTTCATCCCGGTGAACACCTCGGGCAGGGTCGAGGGGAGCGTGACCCGGACGAACAGCTGCCGCCGGGTGGCGCCTAGGCAGCGGGCCACCTGGTAGCGCTGCACCGGGATGTTGTGGACGCCGCCGATGGTGCTGATGATGACGATCGGAATGGTCCCGACCAGGATGAGAAGGATCTTCGGCAACTCCCCGAGCCCGAACCACACCACGAACAGGGGGATGTAGGCGAGTGGTGGCACCGGCCGGCCGAGCTGCAGAAAGGGATCGACGACGCGGTTGACGAGCCGGCTCTCGGCCATGAGCAGCCCTATGGGAATGCCGAGGACAACGGCGCCGACGAAGCCCACCGTCACCCGTACGATGCTGTACAGCACGTCCTGGCCGAGGGTCTTATTGAGATACCCCTTTGTGGACACCATGGTGAAGGAGTGCCATACGCTCGCCGGCGAAGGCAATGCGACCGAGGGGAAGACGGCGAGCGAAGCGAGGATGTCCCAGATGACGAGGGCCACCAGCAGCACGAGGAGGGTGCTCAGGGTGCGCCCCCACTTGGCGTAGCGCTTCGGCAGGCGGAGATGGGTGGCTCGCTCGAAGAGGGACAGGTTGTGGTGCTCCGCCTCGAGCGCACGACGCCCGGGCGTCGCCGAGATGCTCGCTGCTGGCACTCCCGACGGCAGCGGCTGCTCGCCCGGAATCGAGGATTCGATGTCGGTCATGGCGCACCTCTCATGCTGGTCGCAGTGTGCCTCTCGGCACGGCATGTGCCCGAGACCAGGGCCGACCAGAGCACGGCGGGCGGACGCTCTCGGTCGGCACTGCGACGTGGTCGCTGCTTCGGCTCACCCTATGCTCCGGGCTAGTACGGCGCTCGCCAGCGCTACGGAAGCGATGTCCTCCGCGGTGCAGCCGCGCGACATGTCGTTCATCGGCGCGGCCAGCCCTTGCAACAGCGGGCCGAGCGCCCGCGCCCTCCCCAGCCGCTCAGTGAGTTTGTAGCCGATGTTGCCGGCCTCGAGCGATGGGAAGACCAGCACGTTGGCCTTGCCCGCGACCGGCGACCCAGCTGACTTGATCTCCGCGACGGCTTCATCGAGCGCCGCATCTGCCTGCAGCTCGCCGTCGACGGCCAGCTCAGGCCAGCGCCGCCGGACGACGTCGAGCGCCTGACGAACGCGCTGGACGCTCGGATGCTCGGCGCTCCCCTTGGTCGAGAAGGACAGTAGGGCCACCTTGGGTCTTTGGCCTGTCAGGCGGTGATGCGTGCGGCTGGTGGCGACCGCCACCTCGGCAAGCTCGTCGACGGTCGGCTCAGGCACGACGGCGCAGTCTCCGAAGGAGATCGCCCTGCCGTCCTGCAGCACCATGAGGAAGCTGCTCGTGACGCAGCAGGCGTCGGGCACGAGCCCGATGACGGCGATGGCGGCTCGCAGCACCTCGGCTGTAGGCCGGCTGCTGCCGCTTACGCAGGCCTCCGCCCAGCCGCAGGAAACCGCAGCCGCACCGAGGTACACCGGGTCGTCATGCCAGGCCCTGGCTGTCTGGTGGCTGATCCGCCGCCGGTCTGCCGCCTGGCCGAGGGCGCCGGCGAGCTCGGGGAGAGCGACAGCCTCCTCTGGATCGAGCACCTCGACGGCGGCCGGCAGGTCGATCCCGGCACCGGACGCCACTTCGGCTACGAGGTGGCGGCGGCCGAGCACGATCGGAGCCACCGATCCCCCCTCGGCCAGCGCGGCGGCGGCTATCAGCGCCCGCGAGTCACCGGCGTCGGTCAGCACCACGCGTGCCGGCCGGTTCGCGAGCTCCGCCCGCCACTTCTGCCGTAGCATTTGCAGCACGGCATCGGCACCGCCAGGTCCCCCTTCGGGCGTCGGGTGGCCCGCTGCACGGCCCAGACAGGCCGCCGTCATGTTGCCCTCCCCCCCGGGAGATGTTGCGCTCCCCCCCGGCGCGCTCACGGGATCGCTGAGGCCATCTCGGCAAGTGGCCGACTCGGTAGCCCATGAGCTTCGGCCACGGCCTCGTAGACGAGCGTGCCGCGGACAACGTTGACGCCCTTGGCGAGAGCAGGATCCTGGTCGACGGCCGCGGCAAGCCCATGCTCAGCGATCCGCAGGGCGTAGGGCAGAGTGACGTTGGTGAGAGCGTAGGTGGAGCTGTGCGGCACGGCCCCCGGCATGTTGGCCACGCAGTAGAACACCGAGCCCTCTACCTGGTAGGTCGGGTCCGAGTGGGTGGTGGGCCGGCTGTCCTCGAAGCAGCCGCCCTGGTCGATTGCGATGTCGACCAGCACAGACCCGGGCTTCATGGCTCGCACCAGGTCCCGGCTGACGAGCTTTGGAGCCTTGGCGCCCGCGACCAGCACGGCTCCGACGACGAGGTCGGCCTCGGCGACCGAGCGCTCGATCTCGAGCGAGTTGGAGGCCACCGTCTGCAGCTGGCCCTTGTACATCCGGTCGAGCCGGTGCAACTTGTCGACGTCGAGGTCGAGGATCGTGGTGTCGGCCCACATGCCGACGGCTACCGCCGCCGCGTTCATGCCGGCAACGCCGGCACCAAGGATGACCACCTTGGCGGCACGCACGCCGGACACCCCGCCGAGCAGCACGCCACGCCCACCGCACTCGCGCTCGAGGCAGTGGGCGCCGACCTGTGGCGCCATCCGGCCGGCGACCTCCGACATGGGATAGAGCAGTGGCAGGCTGCCGTCGGTCAGCTGCACCGTCTCGTAGGCCACCGCGGTGGCCTGGGCGTCGACGAGCGCCTGGGTGCAAGGTTGCGACGCGGCCAGGTGCAGGTAGGTGAAGAGAACCTGGTCGGGGCGGAGGAACCCGTACTCCTGCTCGATCGGCTCTTTCACCTTGAGGACCAGCTCGGCGTCGCCCCAGACGTCGGACGCCGCCCGCACGATCTTCGCCCCGGCGGCCATGTACTCCTCGTCGGTGATCGAGGAGCCCGCTCCGGCGTCATGCTCGATGAGCACCTGGTGACCTCGGCGGACCAGCTCGACCACCCCAGCCGGGGTCATGGCCACCCGGTACTCGTGGATCTTGACTTCCTTCGGCACTCCTACGCGCATGGCGGTCTCCTGGAGGTCGCGGCGGCGGGGCGAGGTGTCCCCCCGCCGTCACCGATGGGTGTAGCGATCGGTCTCGGTGAGGACGGCGTCGACCATGACGAGCAGCTCGTCGATGACCGCGCCGTCGGCGATGAGAGGCGGTGACACGAGCAGCATGGTGGCGCCCCGGTCATCGGGGCGGGTGATGAGTCCGACCTTTCGCATCGCGGTGGGCATCACCTGGCGGAGCAGGGCCAGCGACTGCTCGTCGGTGAGCTCGCGCCCGCCGTCGCGGTCCGCAGTGAGCTCGATGGCGTAGAAGTACCCGGTGCCCCGCACTTCCTTCACCGAGGGGTGCGCGGCAACCAGGCTTTGGAGACCGCGCTCGAGGCGCGGAGCGTGCTCCTGGACATTCTCGAGCACCCCCTCTCCGCGCAGCGCCAAGATGTTGGCTCGCGCCACCGCGGTGGCGACCGGGTGACCGCCCCAGGTGGCGCCGTGGGTGAAGATGCCGTCATCACCGCCGAGGACCGCTTCGGCCACCGGCCGGCGCACGAGCAGACCGCCGAGGGGCGCGTAGGCCGAGGTAGAGCCCTTGGCGAAGGTGAGCAGGTCGGGCAGCACATCGAAGCGCTCCACGCCGAACCAGTGCCCGAGCCGGCCGAAGGCGTTGATCACCTCGTCGGCCACGAGCAAGATGCCGTAGCGGTCACAGATGGCCCGCAGCTCCTGCCAGTAGCCCTCGGGCGGCACGAGGGCGCCTCGGCCGTTCTGGACCGGCTCGGCGAAGATAGCGGCGAAGGTGTCGGGGCCTTCGCGCTCGAGGAGCTCCTCGATGTCCGCGATGCAGGGCAGATCCCTCACTGACCCGCCCGCGGGGACGGTGGCACCGAGGGTGTTCGGGACGTGGAAGACGCCATCGAGGAGCGGACCGAACGGGGCCCGGTACCCGGGCACACCGGTCAGCGACAGCGCCCCCATGGTCGTGCCGTGGTAGGAGAACTCGCGGGCGATGAACTTGGTCCGCAGCGGCTCGCCGCGTCGCCGGTGGTACTGGCGGGCGA
>JAKAQB010000107.1 GCA_021811865.1 Actinomycetes bacterium
GCCTCCAGGACTATCTCCCGATCCCGAGTTGAGCCGCTTCGGCGAGCATCGAGCCATTTGGACGGCTCGCTGCAGTCTGGAGCCACACACTGCCCGATCTCCCCGTGTGACGGGTGCGTGGCAACATGATCACGCCGACTTTGGTCGGTGCAGTCAGGCGACTTCTGTCGCTAACTCACGGTGCCCCCAGCCCTACACAATGCGAACCTTTCAGCGCTATTGCCAGGGGCAGCCATCGTGCTACCGGCGCCGCACGCCAAGGTCCGCCGTGATGGATACCGCAGGCCCGGGGCCTGATCCGCTCTCCCACACTCCGAGCGGGATTACCCGCGTGCCCGCGTTGACACCCAGGTCCCGGGCCACCTGCGCGATCGGCCTACCGGTCTCCAAGACCAGCCGCACCGCGCCCTGCTGGAAGTCCTGATCGAACTTCCGACGTGTCTCTGCCATCGCCATTCCCCGTAGGCGATGTCGCCAGGCCACGGGGGAACTTGGTCTGGTGCGTTGGTCACAGCGGTGGGGTGAGGAACAGGGGGTGGTGATCCTGGCGATCGACGAGCGCACGGTGAGGCCGATCTGGTAGCTGGGCGGGTGCGGCGCGGCTGTGGGGCACGTGTGGCGCGCCGGCACGCACGTCCTCGTGCAGCCGCGGCGGGGACGGTGCACGGCCAGTGACCGCACGTGATCGTGCCCGCGCGCTCGCTGCCACGCCGATGCGACGCGACCGAAGCCATCGCGAGGGCCCTACACCTGTCGGCGATCGGCCATGGACACCGCACCGTTGCCTGCTCTTCTTCCCCTACGGGTTGCAGGAGGGGCATTCGCCGGGGTCAGCGCGAACCTCGGCCGAGACGATGGAGCGCGTCTGACGGTGCTCGCAGGCGACACAGCCATCGATCTCTGCTCGTGGTCGGGCTACCTCGGTGCCACACCAGGCGCAGGGCACGCCGACGAGGACGTCTACGCGTCCCCACCCTGGAGCGCCGCAGGCCGGGCAACGGGCTGCGAGCCGGGATGCGAGCCGACCGGCGGCGTCCGCGATGACCGTTCGGCGGGAGGGGCAAGCATGCGCTCGTAGGTCGGTCTCGACGCACGCCAAGCCGTCGGTGGCGACAGAGGCGCACTCGGTGATCGCACCGGCCAAGCGTTCCATGCTCGCGATGCCCTTGTGGATCGGTTGGGCTTGTCCACTGTTCGGCCGGACGATGAGCTGGTGGGCAGGGAACCCGGCCCGGGTGAGGAATTGCTCGAGGTTCTCGCCAGGGCGGACGGTCGTTGTGGCGGTCACGATGTCCCAGCTGGTGTGGGCCTCCCACACGACGATGCCGGCGTCGTCGTCGACGAGGACGACCAGTTCCCGGTCGGCGATGACAAACGGTGTAGCGGGGTGGGGACCGATGCTTCCCTCGGACGCGATGCCGAGGGCCTGGCCGGCAGCGCTCATTCCCAGGCGTGCCTTGGCAATGGCGGTGTCGAGGGGCGGCCCCAGACGGGGGATGTCGCCGGTGAAGGTGCCGAGGGTGTCGGTGTCCACGGCCACCGCGTCGACTCGCAGCCCGACGGCGCACTCGAGAGGTGGTCCGATGAGGGGAAGCTTGTCGTGCTTGGTGGAAAGCACCGCGACCCGCCCGGCGTAAGGGTGGCCAGGGCGGTCCCATCCGCTGGCGCGCCGGACCGCTGTCGACGTTGGGCTGGCCCCCCGACTGGGACACCCCAGGGGAACGGCTGCCCGCTTGCGTTGCAACATCCATCCAGTATACCGCGAAGCGAAGATTAATGCATGTATAGTGCTTCGTACGAAAGTCCCATGGCTACGACTGCCATCGGCTGGTGCCACCAGAGGAGGAGAAGATCCACGTGCTGAGCGGGAAGCGGCTGCTTGTCAGCGGGGTTGCGACCGGGGACAGCATCGCTGCTGCGGTAGCCGAGCGGGCCCTTCTGGCCGGTGCAGAGGTGTTGGTGAGCGCACACCCGAGGGATGCGGCCGCGGCGGAGGCGGTGGTCGCCACCTTTCCCAGACCAGCCGCAGTCGTGGCGGTGGACGCGACGAGCGAAGACGACCTGGTTGCCCTGGAGGAAGACGTGCGCCACCGGTGGGGGCAGTTGGACGGGGTGCTGCACGCGATCGCCTTCGCACCGCAAGCTGCGCTCGGGGGGGTCATGGGCGTCCCGGCCACCGACGTGGAGATGGCCCTGCGTACGAGCGTCTGGACCTACGCTGCATTCGGGGGACTGCTCCGCCGGTTGGCGCCGGCCTCGGGCGCGAGCTTGGTCGGGCTGGACTTCGACAGTGCCCGGGCATGGCCGGTGTACAACTGGATGGGGCCGTGTAAGGCCGCGCTGCGTTCACTCAACGGCTACCTGGCGCGTGACCTGGGCGCGACACGCGTGCGTGCGAACCTGGTCGCCGCTGGCCCGCTTCGGACCCGGGCCGCCTCGGGCATCCCCGATTTCGAAGTGCTCGTGGATCGTTGGGACCGCCAGGCGCCGCTGGACTGGGACCCGACGGACGCGTCCGGCGTGGCTGACGCCGTCTGCTTCCTGTTGTCAGATCTCGCTCGGTCCATCACCGGAGAGGTGCTCCACGTCGATGGCGGCTTTCACGCCATGGCCACCTGCTTGAACCAGCCGTCGGACTGACGTGTGGGTACCCCCTGCGGGGGTTAGGAGGCGGTGGCCTTGCGACGCCGGGAAGGGGCCAGCTCGCCGACGAGCTGGAGCAGCTCGCCGACGCTATGGGGCTGTTCGACGGGGTGACGCAACGGCCGGTCGGTGTTGATCTCGTAGTGGTTGCGGCGGCCGATCCGGGTTCGCTTCACGTAGCCGTTCACGACCAGATCAGCGATGATCGCCTGAGCGGCGCGCTCGGTGATCCCGACTCGGTCGGCGATATCCCGGCCGCGGATGCCGGGGTCACCGGCGATACAGACCAACGCATGGCCGTGGTTAGTGAGGAACGTCCAGCCCGGCCTCGTCGCATCTTCGGTTGTGCGATCGGAGTGAGCCACGTGCTCAATGGTAGCTGGCTTCGTGAAACAACGAGCGGGTTCGGGCGGCAGACCGTCCGACTGCTCGACTCGCAGGGAGCCGAGAAACGTACTAAGATTCACGATATGCAGAGCGTAGATAAGCCAAGAGGGTGCCCTTGGGGACAAGCCCGGGTCGAATCCCCCGGGGAGGGCCGGTGACGAGCGTGCTCGGAGAGCTGAGCCTGGTTGGTGCAGTCGCCGCGCCGCTGGCGGGGGCTATCGCCTCGGTAGCCGGAGGCGGCGACCCCCGGCGGCGATGTCGGACGGCGGCGAGCCTCGGATGGGTGTCAGCGGGACTGGCCGTCGCCACGGCCACATCGGTGGCGCTCGGGGGCCCGTTCGGCGCCACGCTGGGCGGTGCGCACAGCCGGCCGCTGCTGGGGCTGTGGGCCGACCAGCTGACCGTCACCTTGCTGGTCCTGGTCTGCGGCGTGGGCGCTGTGGTGCAGAGCTTCTCGGTTCGCTACCTCCAGGCAGACCGAGGAGCCCCGAGGTTCTTCGTGGCAACAAACATCGTGGTGGCGGCGATGGCGGTCGTGTCCACATCGGTGACCGCGCCGGTCCTGGGTGCCGCCTGGGTGGCGGCGGGGATCGGGTTCGTCGCGGTGGCGGGCGCCCGGCCCGACCTCCCCGGGGTACGGGCGTCCGCCCGGCGCACCTTGGGGATGTTCGTGCTCGGCGACCTGGCGCTGGTGGCCGCGCTGGTAATGATCTGGGTGCGAGCCGGCAACGTCGATCTGCTCTCCGCTGGCGCGCTGCGAGGCGCAGCGGGGCACCTGGGCGGCCTGTCGAGCGTGGTCGCGCTCTTGATCGTGGCCGCCGCGTTGACCCGGTCCGCCCAGGGGCCGCTCGGGCGATGGTTGCCGGGCACGGTGTCAGCGCCGACCCCGGCATCCGCGCTCCTACACGCCGGAGTGGTCAACGGCGGGGGGATACTGCTGGTCCGCCTCGGTGCGCTGGCCGGCGGCTCGGCACTGGCCATGGTGGCCGCGTTCACCGTGGCCGGGCTCACCGCCGCAGCTGCTACCGCGGTGATGACCCGCAAACCGGACGTCAAGGGCACCTTGGTGTTCTCGACGATGGGCCAGATGGGCTTCATGGTCACCGAGTGCGCCGTTGGCGCCTACCTGGCCGCGGTGGTGCACCTGGTCGGCCATGGCATGTACAAGGCCACACTGTTCTTCGGGTCGGGCTCCCAGGTGCCCCGGACCGGCCAAGCACCCGCCGCACCCGCCGCTGCGATGTCCGCACTGGCACGGACGCTGGCGACTGCCGCCACCTCCGCGACGACCGTGGCGGTGATGGTCGCCGTCCCTGGTGTGCTCGCCCATCGCGGGGGCGCGGTGCTGCTCATCTTCACCGCGGCGACGACGACGGCGGCGGCGTGGTCGTGGTGGGGTCGCCGGCCGGCTTCGGCCCGCCTGACAGCCCTGTGGGCAGCCGCCATGCTCGGCGCCGGCGCGCTCTACGGCCTGGTGCTCGGCGGTTTGGGGCGCTGGATCGGCCCGGCGCTCCCCGCCGCCGAGGCCGGCACGCTCAGCCCGTGGTGGCTGCTCGGGGTGGCGGGGGCCGGGCTGGCGGTGGCTGGCCTGATCCGGGTTCCCGGTGCGCAGCGGTGGCTGGTGGCGGCCCTGATCGATGCCGGCGCACCGCCCGTAGCGCTCCCGATGCGCGGGGACCGCTCACGCGGGGGCGGCGCCTGGTCCGGCTCGCCGAGTTACATCCCGGAGGTCGCAGACGTGTGGGCGGAGAGCGCGGCGTGAACGGCACCGAGCTGCTCGCCGCCCGGGCACGACTGCTTGCCCAGGTCGAGGAGGCGGCCCGGGTGATCGCCCCGCTGTGGCCGCTCTCCACCTTCATCGCGGTGAACCCGCTGTGGGACCTGCGTCACATGCCCTTCGAAGACGCGATCACCCACGCCGGTCGGGTGCTCGGCGTCTCCGGACATCCGTCCGCGGCGCTGTTCGCCCAGGCATACGCAAGCGGGCGAACCACCGTTGCCGATCTGCGGGCCGCCCTCGACGACCGCTCCGTTGCCGTTGCCGGCGCGTATGGGCATGGCACGCCCGAGAACGACGACACCACGGCGAAGACGCTCACCGTAACTGAGCGTCACGACGTCGCCTTCGATACCGGGCTCGCCGCAACAACTGACCGGGAAGTCGCCAAGTGGTGTGCCGCGTACCTGGCTGCCATGTTGCCCGCGCAACCTGCCGGTGGGTTCTACGCGGCGTGGCTCGCCATCGTCTCCAGGGACCCGGCCGCCCGCCGGATAGCCGGCAGGGCGGGCCGGGGCCGGCTCGCCGAGCTTCCCGCCCAGCCCGAGGACGCCATCCTCGCGTGTCTCGAGCGCCTCGGCGTTCGCGAGGAGGAGCGAGTCTCAGAGCTGGCGCGCCAGCTGGCGCGCATGCCTGGCTGGGCCGGGCACGCCAAGTGGCGTTCCCGGTGGGCCGCCCCTGACCATCCCGGTCCAGCCCTTCATCTGGTCGACTACCTCGCGGTGCGCCTCGGCTACGAGGCCGAGCTACTCGGCGCAGCCACGGCCCGCCAGCCACGGCTACGAAGCCGCTCAGACCGGGCTCCGCTTCCCGGCCGCCGGGGTTCGAGGCGCCGGCAGGGGAAGGGCACCGGACCGCTGTCGGGGCTGTGCGATATCGCGGGGCTGCCCGACGACCTGCGGGGCAAGCTGTCTGACCTGCCCCCCGTCGACGCCGCCAAGGTATGGCTTGGCGCGTACGAGGGTCACTACCGGGACTGGCTCCTCGCCACCTTGGACCGACCGACTGGGCTCCCGGCGGAACGCCCGGCGGTGTGTCCGGCGGCCCAGGCCGTCTTCTGCATCGACGTACGCTCCGAGGGGCTGCGCCGCCACCTCGAGGCTGCTGGTCCCTACGAGACGCTCGGGTTCGCCGGGTTCTTTGCCCTGCCGATCCGCTACCAACCCTGGGGGTCTGCCGAAGCAGTCGATCTGTGCCCGGTGCTTCTCCGCCCGAACGCGGAAATGGCAGAGCGACCTAGCAGCGAAGCGGACCCGGCTGCGGGCCGCCAGCTGACGGGTCGCCAGGCGCTCACCGCCGCCCAGGCGATGTTCGATACCGCCCGCAAGGCCGCCGTGTCCCCGTTCATCCTCGCCGAAGCCGGTGGGTTCCTCGCCGGACCTATGGCGGCCGCCAAGACGCTCGCTCCCGCCCAATACTCGAAGCTGCGGGCCTGGGCACGCCGGATGCCCGCCCCGCCGGCCGCCACGATCATCGACGCCGACCCCGCACACAGCGGGATGGGTGACGAAGAGCAGGCATTGTTCGCCGAGACGGCCCTGACCACCATGGGCCTCACCCGAGACTTCGCGCCGGTGGTGCTGCTCTGCGGGCACGGCAGCACCACCGAGAACAACCCGTATGCCTCTTCGCTCGACTGCGGAGCCTGCGGCGGGAACAGGGGCGGGGCGAGCGCCCGGGCCGCCGCCGCGATCTTGAACCGGGCCACCACCCGCCAGCTGCTTGCCGCGCGGGGCATCCTGATTCCCGACGGCACCGTCTTTGTGGCCGGCGAGCACGACACCGCCACCGATAACGTCACCGTCTTCGACTCGCACCTCATCCCGCCCGTCCATCACGAGAGCGTCGTCACCCTGCAGGCCGACCTCCGCCGCGCCGGCGCGGCGTTGGCCACGGAGCGGGCGTCGCGTCTGCCCGGCGCACGGCGCCACGAGCCCTCGGCTCAGGTTGCCACCCGGTCCGCGGATTGGGCTCAGGTCCAACCGGAGTGGGGGCTGGCCCGCAACGCGGCGTTCATCGTCGCCCCCCGCAGCGTCACTACTGGTGTGGATCTGGAGTGCCGCTGCTTCCTGCACTCCTACGACCCCGGCGTCGACCCTGACGGCGTTGCCCTGGAGACGATCCTGACCGCGCCCATGGTCGTCGCCCACTGGATCAACGCCCAGTATTACTTCTCCACCATCGACCCCGACGTGTTCTCTGCCGGTGACAAGACCGTCCACAACATCGTCGCCGGGATCGGCGTCGTTGGCGGCGCTGGTGGCGATCTGCAGGTCGGCTTGCCCCTGCAATCCCTGTTCGACGCCGGGCAGGCGTACCACGAGCCCATGCGGCTGCTCACCGTCGTCCAGGCCCCCCGGGCACTGCTGGAGGCTGTCATCGCCCGCAACCCCGTCCTGCGTGAACTCTTCGACGGGCAGTGGGTGCACCTGGCTGCACGCGATGACCAAGGCGACAGCTGGGAGATCCGCCGCCCTGGTGGCGCCTGGGTTTGCTGGACCCCTACCGGAACCCGTACCAAGGAGGCGACCACCCGTGGATGAGAACTGGGGACTGACGCAGCTGACCAGAGTGGAGGTGGTGGTCGGCGGTGAAGATGTCCCGGTGGTGGCCGAGCTGTTCTCCGAGGTCGGCGCCACCGGATTCACCGCCGTGTCCAACGTGTCGGGCTTCGGCCACAGCGGCTACCACCAGGGCCGACTGCTGTTCAACGACCGCAACGCCCTCGCGCTGCTCACCGTGGTGCTCCCGGCCGAGCGGGCCGGAGCCCTTCTCGAGGGTCTGCGTCCCCTGCTCGCGCACCGCTCCGGAGTGCTGCTCGTCTCCGACACCTGGGTCAGCCGGCCCGAGTACTTCCAGTGACCCCCACGACGGGTCACGACGACGTTCTGGACAGTGGCTTCGAGCCATCCGCCCGGGGTTGGTTGAGGCCACCAGGCACCTGCCACGCTGGGAGACGAGCCAACTGGTGACCGACTTGGTTTTCGTACGCCACGGGGAGACGGTCTGGCACGCCGAGAATCGCTACGCCGGCCGTAGCGATGTCGCCCTCACCGAGCGGGGCCACGAGCAGGCGCAGGCTCTCGCCCGCTGGACAGCTACGGCGGGTCTGGATGCGCCTTGGTGCTCGGAGCTCCGACGTGCCCGGGGAACCGCTGCTCCCTGCGCCGAAGCGACTGGTCTGGTACCTAAGGTTGACGCCCGGCTGAACGAGGTCGACTTCGGGAACGGAGAAGGCCTCACCGCCTACGAGCTGCACCAACGTTTTCCGTTGGAACTCGACGCCTTCAGCGATGATCCGGTGGGACACCCCCTGCCCGGCGCCGAGGACCCGCGGGCCGCGACACGACGCGCCGTTGCGTGCCTACGCGAGATCGCTCACGAGTTCCCGCGGGGGCGGGTTTTGGTCGTGACGCACAACACCGTCATTCGGCTGACGTTGTGTCGCCTCCTTGGAATCCCCTTGGCGCACTATCGGGACCGCTTCCCGTCCGTGCGCAGCTGCCACCTCAACCACGTGCGCGTCCTGCCCGGCAAGCAGGCGGCGTTGCTGCAGTTCAACGCGCCGCTGAGCGGAGACTGGGGCTTGAGCGATGAGGCGGTGGAGAACGCCGGCTCATGACGGGCAATCGGCCAGCGTACAGTAGCGATGCTCGCGTGGACACAGCTGCGGGTGGGGAGCGGCGCGGACGGCGCGTCGCGACCACCTGCTGCGGCGATGGAACCCGGGTGGTCGACGGCAGCGACCGCTCGATCAGGCTCGCGGTTCGCATGCTGCGGGCCGGTGAGGTGGTCGCGGTGCCTACAGAGACGGTCTACGGCCTCGCCGCCGACGCCTCCAATCCTGAGGCCGTTTCGCGTGTGTTCGCAGCCAAGGGCCGCCCTGGCGACCATCCGTTGATCGTGCACCTGCGAAGCGGAGCGAACCTCGCCGAGTGGGCACGACACATCCCTGACCAGGCGTCCCGCCTGGCCGAGGCGTTCTGGCCCGGTCCCTTCACGATGGTCCTTGACCGGCACCCGTCGGTCCTCGACGCGGTCACCGGCGTGCAGGACACGGTGGCCCTACGGATCCCCTCCCATCCGGTCATCCAGAGGATCCTCCAAGACTTCGGCGGGGGGCTTGCTGCCTCGTCGGCCAACCGCTTCGGACAGTGAGCCCCACGACCGCTCGCCATGTGTGCGACGGGCTCGCCGGCTCGGTCGGTCTGGTCGTGGACGGCGGTCCGTGCGAGGTGGGTATCGAGTCGACCATCGTCGCGTTCGAAGGGGACGAGGTGGTGATCCTGCGACTCGGCG
>JAKAQB010000108.1 GCA_021811865.1 Actinomycetes bacterium
AAACGTCCGGGGGCTCTTTCGACGCGCCCACGGGCGGGGCCGACCGGTCGAGACGGCCCTGCGGCGGGCCCCGACGCCACGTCAAGGTGGTGTCACAGCCCCCTGGCACCATGACGAGAGGTTGAAACGTGAAGAGGCCCCACGTGAAACGTGAAGACCTCTTCGTGGCGGGGGCAGGATTTGAACCTGCGACCTTCGGGTTTATGGCCCGAAGGTTGTCTCCGGCCGTACGGCAGGTCCTCTTCACGTCGGTAGCCTTCGCCTCGTGCCCAAAGCCGCACGTCCACCGCAGGACAACACCACCCGGCTGCTGTGCGGCGCCATCGCCGGACCGTTGTTCGCGAGCGGCTTCACGGCTATCGGAGCGACCCGCGCCGGGTACGACTGGCAACGCCTGCCAGTGAGCTCCCTCGCGATCGGCCGTCACGGATGGTTGCAGCGCCTCAACTTCATCGTCCCGGGCCTTCTGTACTCCTGCGCTGCAGGAGGCCTGCGTCGCTCCGCCAGCCGACGTGTCGGACCACGCGCCGTCCCCGCGCTCGTCGCCGGAGTCGGCATGGGCCTGATCGGCTCGGGCATGTTCGTCACCGACCCCGTGGGCGGCTTCCCGCCCGCAACTTCCGGCGGGGCGAGCCTGGATCACACCGACTCGGGCGCCAGGGCGACGACGCTGGCCGGGAGGCTGCACAACCTCTTCGCCATCCCGATCTTCGCCGGCATCCCCATCGCGGCCACGGCCAGCGCAGCCACCGCTCTGCGGAGTAGGGATTACCGCTGGGCGTGCTACTCGGCGGCGTCAAGTCTCGCCATGATCGGAACCTTCGCTCTGTTCGGCAGCGCCTTCGGTGATGATTCTGGCCGTGCCAGTAGGGGCGGGATCTTCCAGCGCCTCTCGATCGCATCGGGGTTGGGCTGGCTCACGGCCCTGTCGCTGCGCGCTGTCTCCTCCCCCGCCGACTAGCCAGAGGTGATCTGCCAGCTATTCCAGGGTGTCGATCGGCTCGAAGTCCAGGAAGTCCCGGGGTGAGCGCCAAGCGACTCGGCGAAGTTGACGACGGCCATGACGCCGTATGTCGCTGTTTAGCAAGCTCTACAATCCATGGGCTGCCGGTCTTGTCCACCCATGCAGCGCTCATCTGCGCCAGCTGACAAGCGAGGAACCCCTCGGGTGCCAGGGTGCCCTTCAAGTCGATCGCTGTCCTTCTCTGCTTTGGGCGCGGCCCTCCCTGGATCGTGGTGAAATCAGGACCGTGCGCGAAGGTCAGACCGTCGTGTTCATCAATTGCATGGACGCCGTGAAGGAGAAGCTGGCAGGCCCCATTCGGGACGCGCTCAACGAGCTCGGGTATCGGGCGGTCATCGTCATGGACGAGCCACTGCTCCGCGGTTCGTTCGATCCCGAGAGCAAGGTGAACGCGTACATCGAAGCGTCGGACGCCTTCGTCGCCCTCTGCACCGCCGATACGCGCGTCCCCGGAGGGACCGCCCAGAACATTATCGACGAAATCGGACGCGCGCGAAGCCTGCCTGGACTCCGAGAGGTGGTCTGCATCCTGAAGGAGATCACCGTCACGCTCCCGAGCAACATCAATCCCGTCTGGGAGTCACTCGTTCGTGACAACCCCGACAGCGCCTTGGGGGTCATCCGCCGCCAGCTCGATGCCTGGGGGGTGGTGCCCACCGTCGGTCGACGCACCCCAGCGACCGTGTCGTCGCTTCCGGAGACCGTCCTCGAGGACCTCTTCGCTGGGGTGGGATTGGGGGATCACGACAAGGCAGAGATGCGGCTTCGGCATCTCTTCCAGCAGGTCGGCAAGGCGGATCAGGCTCGACTGGCTCAGGCCATCTTCGAGTACGCCATCGCTCACCCTGACGATGGCGTGGACATCCACGTCGTTACGAGCTTCCTCGAAGCGTGTGCTCGGCTTGACCTCTCGCTTGTCGAGCTTCCCTGGATAGAGCGCCTCGCGGCCTCGCCGGTGGTCCAGCACCGGATGTCCGCCGCGATCATGCTCTGGGAGCGAGCAGAAACCGACCCTGGCACGGTGCCAATCGACCTTGTCGCCAGGCTTGCCCGACCGGCGTCGGAGGACTGGTACGTCTTCTCGCCAGCCCTCGCGGCCGCCAAGCAGCTCGCGCTCACGCGACGGAGCGCCCTGGAGGTCATCCTCGATCTCGGCCGGAGCCTCGGCGCTGATGATCGCGAATACGCGGTTCGCTTGCTGCGGGACCTCGCAGACGTCGATCCACTCATCGTGCCGGTGGACGCGGTTCAACGGCTCGCGCGGGATAGTGATCCCTCCGTGTCGGAGGCCGCAGCCGAATTGCTACCGAGGCTCACCTCGATACCGGAAAGCGAACGTCGCGTCCGATAGGGCAAATTCTCGCTCTAGCCGGTAGACGAGTTCTCCGCGTACCACCTAGAGGAACACAGCACACGGTCAAGGTCAAGACTCGTCAGGGAGCCCATGGGCGACCGCCCGGATCGCCACAACGTACGGAGAGTCCTCCGCTTGGGTCTCGGCATCGAGGTCGCGGAACGGCACCAGCGACTCGTGATTGCCATCTTGTCCGGCCATCCAGGCGACCCAGGCGTTGTGGACATCGGCGCGGGTGACCTCCTCGCCCTTGGCGAGGACCAGCACCGCGTAGACCCGGAACAGGGCGGCAGTGTCGCCATCTGGTAGAGCCTCAGGTGGGACCGCTCGCCGGATCGCCTCAGCAAGCTCGTCGAGGTAGATCACTGGACCGCAACCCGGACAGCCAGGATGATGTAGAGCAGGACGAACACGAAGGGCACTACCTGCTCGACCACGGTCGCCTCACGATGCTTGACCCGGCCCCAGAGACTGCCGGTGGGTCTGCTCGCTGCCAGCTGCGTGACAGCAACAGACTCCCCGGGGTGTAGCTCCGCCCACTCGTCCGTGAACGGACTCGCCGGGAGCCTCGTCTCCAGACGGTTGATGACATCCCATTTCGCCCGGCCAAGGCGGCGGTAATAACGCAACAGCGCCCACCATACGATGGCCAGAACGACCCCCGCGGCAGCGGTCACGCACAGCCCGAAGGAGTCGAAGGAAGGAAGGCTCCCGTGCGGTGGCGGCTTCCTGGCGGCGCTTACGATCCCGACGACGGCGGCGAGCGCCGTGTTAAGGGTAACGAAGAAGCTGTTCGCCCCAGCTCGGCGGGCTGAAACCCGGTCAGCCATCTCCACCGCCGTCTTGTACAGCTCTAGGAGCGTGCCGGTCTCGTTGTCGCCCACGTCAGCCGTTCTCCGACGACGAGTGCCGCTCGACGGGCCCGACGGTCACCATATTTTCTGCCACCACGGACGCATGTCCGTCAGCTTCCGAAGGTTGTCCCACGTCCAGTCGTACATCGTGCCGAAGAACCACGACGTACCGGCGGGACGCTCCACCTTGCCGTCCTTGTAGCCCCGCAGGAGGACGCACCGTACCCCGACCTCGTTCGCTATTTCGATCTCGGCTGCGACCCCCACGGCCTTGCTCGTATGGCGACCACAGATGACAACGACGACGCTCGACCGCTGGATGCGCTTCTTGGCGTCCGCCTTCCACCCTTTGGTCTCCTTCTTGATGGACCAGTCCTCGATGAAGAACGGTGAGTCGGCGTTCTTCGCCTGGCCCATGAGCAGGTGCTTAAGTCTCGCGTCGTGGTCGTAGTCGAAGCTGACGAAGACAGGGGTCTTGATCGGTGTCGGCATCGAGCGCCCCTCCAGGCCCTACCGCCCGCCCGCGATGAGCGTCTTGAGGTTGTCCCAGGTCCACTTGTACATCTTGTCCGTGCTCATCGCAGCGGTCGGCTTCTTGTTCCCGCCGTCCGAATAGCCGGCGAGTAGGAAGTACGGCGTGCCGACGTCGCGGGCGAGTTTGATCTCGACGTTGACCCCAGTCGCTGTGTCCGTGTGCTTGCCACAGATCACGACGACTTGATCGGCCCGCTTGATCCTGCCCTTGGCCTTGTCCTTCCAGTCGCGCGATGGGTCCTTGATCGACCAGTCCTCGATGAAGAACGGCGAATCGTCGTTCTTCGCCTGCCCGACGAGGAAGTCCTTGAGGACAGCATCGTGGTCGTAGTCGAAGCTGATGAACACCGGAATCTTGTTGGTCGCCAATTCGCTGATCTCGCTGTTCTCTAGGCTCGACGGCTGGCAGCCAGCCGTCGAGAATCCCTCTACCTCATCGCGACCAAGCATGAAGCCGCTGGTCGACGAGGATACGAGGGGGGTGTGACCATGATCTGGGGACAGCGAGAGTGGAAGCCGGGCAGGCCGGTCCTCGGTCGGCGGATCAGCTTGCCTCGGCACGGGCGACGAGCGCGGAACTTCGGGTTCGCGGCCCCGAAGGTCAGAGCCTCCTTGAAGCCTGCCAGCGTAGTAACCGTCATTCTATGGAGGTTACCTCGCTCTTAGCATACCGCTGTGTTCCCAGCGCGGTAAACTACATCGCATGAAGGTTGCTGCGCGCTTGGGGTCAGGGGCGGGGATCAGCCAACGCAACCGCGCCTACCTGGAAGAGCTGCACCGTGGGGCTCAGGGGGCGTTCGGCGTGGGTGAAGCCGCCCGGATCCTCGGTCTCCCCCAGGATGAGGCCGGCCAGCTCCTCGGCTACCTTGCCCGGCGGGGTTGGCTGTCGCGGGTGCGGCGCGGGCTGTACGTGGCGGTTCCCCTCGACGCTCGACAGTCCGGCGAGTGGGTCGAAGACCCGTGGGTCGTAGCCGACCGGCTCTTCAGCCCCTGCTACGTGGGCGGGTGGAGCGCCTGTGAGCACTGGGACCTCACCGAGCAGACCTTCCGCACCCTGCTGGTGGTCACCGCGCGTCGCGTCCGTCACCGCGACGAGGTCATCCAGGGCCTCCCCTTCCATCTCACGGTCCGTAAGGAGGAGGCCTTGTTCGGGACGGTGGCAGTGTGGCGAGGGCGGAACAGGGTGGCGGTGTCCGACCCGTCTCGTACGGTGATCGACGTGCTCGACGATCCAAGCCTCGGCGGCGGCATCCGCACCGTCGCCGACGTGCTCGCCGAGTACCTCGGCAGCCAGCACCGCGACGACGAGCTGCTCGTGCGCTACGGGGACCGCCTCGGGAACCGCGCTGCCTTCAAGCGGCTCGGCTACCTCCTGGAACATTCGCATGTCGAGGCGCCCGACCTCGTCGAGGCCTGCTTGGCGCGTCGCAGCAGCGGGCTCGCCAAGCTCGACCCTGCCGCCGATGCTCCAGGGCGGATCGTCCGGCGGTGGGGGCTGCGGGTGAACGTCACGCTCGGGTCGCCTGGAGACGAGTGGTGATCGGTCGCCCCGACATCGTCGAGCGGGTGGGCGAGTGGCAGCTCACCGAGGAGGTGATCGAGAAGGACTACGTGCTCGGCTGGCTGCTGTGGGGCATCGGCGCCGACCCGGTCCTCGGTGACCAGTGGGTCTTCAAGGGTGGGACCTGCCTGAAGAAGTGCTACATCGAGACCTACCGGTTCTCCGAAGACCTCGACTTCACCGTGCTGCCCGGCGGGCCTTACCGGCCCGAGGCGATCGAGCCGCACCTGGCCAGGGTGCTCGCCCGGGTCCACGAGGCGTCGGGTATCGACTTCTCGTCGCGGGCGCCGATGCTGCGCCTCCGGCCTGACGAGCTGTCGACCGAGGGGCGGGCGTACTACGTGGGCCCCCGCCAGACGCCCCAGCCCGCTCGGGTGAAGCTCGACATCTCGGCCAACGAGACGGTCATCCGCCCGCCGGTGCTGCGCGAGATCGCCCATCCCTACCCGGACGGCCCCTTGCCGGGACGCGCTCGCTGCTATTCCTTCGAGGAGGTCTTCGCCGAGAAGATCCGGGCGATGGCCCAGCGAGCCAGACCGCGCGATCTCTACGACATCATCAACCTGTTCCGTCGCAACGACCTCCGCCTCTACCCAGACGTCATCCATCAAGCCCTGGCCGAGAAATGCGCGGCCAAGAGCATCGCCGTCCCAACCGCCACCGACTTCGAGGGCTCGCCGCTCATCGCCGCTCTTGCGGCTGACTGGGACCAGATGCTTGCCCACCAGCTCCCTGCCCTCCCACCGCTGCAGAGCTTCCTCGACGAGCTGCCACTCCTCTTCGGCTGGCTCGAAGGGACCGCCGAGTTCGAGGAGCTCCCGCCGCTCCCGACCGGTCGCGACGACGAGGACTGGTCGCCACCGCCGACCGTCGCTACCTGGCGCGCTGGCATTCCCCTGGAGACGGTGCGCTTCGCTGCCACCAACCATCTCTGCGTCGACTTGCTCTACCAAGGGAGCTGGCGCCGCATCGAGCCCTACTCGCTGCGGCGCACCCGCGCCGGCCGCCTGCTCCTGCACGCCGAGCGGTCCGATGGGAGCGGTCACCGCGCCTACGGCGTCGACGAGATCGGCGGGCTCCGCGCCACCACGACCCCATTCCGCCCTCGCTACCCGATCGAGTTCTCGGCTCACGGTCCGCTCCACGCGCCGCCAACCAGTCGCAGCCCGCGAGGATGGGCGAGCACTGGCCGCACCCAGGCACGAACTCGCACGGGACCGGTACACCTCTACCAGTGCACCCGGTGCGGCAAGGAGTTCCGCCACTCCAAGCGCGATGCCGCCCTCCGCGCCCACAAGGATCCGTATGGCTATCCCTGCAGCGGCCGACGCGGCATCTACATGGGAACGCGGTGACGCACGAGCTTCGCGGGTCCTATCCCGCATGACCAGCTCACGATCCAGCCGGAGCTCGCAGATCCCTGTGGCAGGTCGAGAACGGCTGCTTGCACCAGCACGCCAGCGAATACCGAACCCGATCAACTGGCCGGACGCTGTCGTGCCTGTCACGGCTGGCGGCTGGGTTCAGTCGCTCACCGACGCCGGCCTCAGCGGCACTGACCGCCTGCTCTCTGAGGAGCTCGACGCTCTCCTTGACCCGATCAACCTCACCGATGCTGGCGGCCTCCGTAGAACGGCGACCCGTCTTGCCGATCGAGCCTCCGACATCGTTGAGAACCTGGCATGTCTGGCGACGCTGTCGCCGCCCGCGGCGACTGAGGCCGGCGACCTCCGCAATGCACTGCTGAGCGCGGTCTTCGCTGCCTTCGACCACCTGAGCGGGAAGACCTCTCAACGCGATGTACAGAGGCTTCAAGCGGCGATGAACGCAGCGCTGGACCGACTCCGCTCCGTCACCAGCACCCACGAGTTCCCTGCCGACGCTTGCGAGGCCGCGTTCGGGATGCCATACGAGGAGCTGCTGGATGGCAATCGGATCTTCTCGCCACCGCGGCTTTTGAGTGCCTACTACGGGAGATACGACGAGCTGGCTCGCCGGCTGGCCTTGTTGCTGTCCGCTGTCACCACGGATCTCCCTGACCTGCTGAACGCCGTGGCGCCAGCCGAGGCCTTGGTGCTGACGTCACGCCCCCTCATGGCTCTCCGGACCGCCCGCCGCGTTCGGGACCTGATTGAGAAGCACTTCGCCGCAGATCCCGATCGGATCGCCGGGATCCTGCGGATGCAGAAGCTGGCGGTTGATCGAAGCGCAGCCAGTCACGCCGGGATGGTTCGCCTGCTCGGGCAGATCGAGCAAGCCGAGATCGCAGCCGAGCGAGCCCAGTTGCACCTCGATTTGTACCGGCGCATGGTTGAAGGACAGCTGCGCCCGTGGGCGTGGTCCCTCCTGCAAATCGTGGGGCGAAGCGGCTCCAAGGTGCCCGAGGTTTCGTCCCTGCGCGAGCAGCTTGTCTCCGAGGGCACGCCGCTGTTGCTCGATGCAGCAGCGGCGATCCTTCCGGAGGCTCGCAACGCCTCAGCACACGAGGACTACGTGTGGAACGAGGATCTCGGGGTGCTTCACGTCGGCGTCGCAATCGTCAGCGTGGAGGACCTCGAGAATGCCGCCGAGCTCGCCTACGCGTTCATGGTCGGCGCTGAGTGCGCTTGGCGCTGCAGCCGCACGAGCCTCCCCGAGCTTGCTCGCCTCCTCGATTCCGAGGACCCGCCCAGCGGGCTCCGCTCCATCCGCGAGCGGGCCGCTCTTGAGCACTTTGGCACCAACGGTCTCAGTCCACAGCGATGGAGCCATGAGAGCCGTCGTCTCACGGTCGTGCTCGACGAGCTGCCGCACAGGTTGGTCGACCCGTGCTTTCAGGCCGCGATCTGGGCGTCCCGACACCTTGAGAGCTTGGAGCGAGTGATCGTTCAAGTCCAAGACGGAGCGATCACGGCGATGGACCTCCCGCGGTCCGCGCTTGACGCCAACTTCCTCGTCTGGAAGGAGGCCCGCGCCAGGTTCAACGTGATGCCCGGATCAACCTTCCTCGTGACCAACGCAGCCGCGAGACTAGCCGTTGAGTCTCCCGCGGCGGCGGCCCAGGCGGTCACGTGGCTCGCCCTCAACGACGTGATGCACGCCTACATCGACGGCGCAGAAGGAGTCGCACCGGTCCACGATCGAATCGCGCAGCTGGCGGCCCGGCTCCGGCTCGCCGTCGTCTCGCTGTCCACGACGGCACCAACCCTCCCCGAGGCGCCGGTCGGCGGCCTGCTGTATCGGGCGCTAGATCTGCTTGTGCCAGCAGCCTCGTGGGCGGCTTCGGCGGCACGGGGTCTCTCACCAGGACCGTCCGGTCAGCTACAGCGACGGATCGAGCAGCTTTACGACGACCTGCCCGTGGTGGCACTGCTTCCGACGATCGACCGCCAGCCGATGGTCTGAGTGTCGCAGGGTGTGATGCAGAGGTGCGCGTGCCCGGTGTTCAAGTCTCACTGCTGCCACGGCATGCGCTGAGCAAACTCGTGAAATGAGGCGTCGAACTGGCTTGCCGCGAGGTAAGCGTTCAGGTGGGCGGATCGATGCGTGCGCGCGCTGCGCGCGATGGTGCACCACTGTGCGCGCGCGGGTTGCTAGAACGGTGGCGTGTCGGGGTTGTCGCTGCGCCAACAGTTGGGCGATGCGCTTGACGCTGTGGGGGTGCTGCAGGCTGAGAACGAGATGCTGCGAGCGGACA
>JAKAQB010000109.1 GCA_021811865.1 Actinomycetes bacterium
GTGGTGGCTGTCCTTCGTGCGGAGCATCCCGGCACCCGGTCCTGGCGCGGCCACCGGGCGCGAGAGCGGCCGGCGAACCGGACGCGACGAATCGGGCCGACCGGTCGCCACGAGCACACGCCGGCTGCCGGGCCCGCATCCCACCGCACCCGCCGGGTCGTCGCCCGGTTCGGGCGCGCCCGGGCACCGTGCCGCCTCAGAGCTCGAGAACCACCTTGCCCCGCCGGCCGACAGGGTTGCGGAGCACCTCCAGGGCCTGCTGCCACTCTTCGAGCGGGAAGCGGTGGGTCACGAGGAACGACGGGTCGAAGGTGCCCGAGCCGACGAGCGAGGCGACCTCTCCGAAGGCGCTCGAGGTGTAGCTGAAGCTGGCGTGGACGGTGAGATCCCGGTTCACCATGTCGTCGCCGGCCACCGGCGTCGTCTCCCCGTGGCTCGGGAGCCCGAGCAGCAGCACGACGCCGCCCCGGCGGGCCGAGCCGAGGGCCGCTCCGACGGCCGGTGAGGTCCCGGCCGCCTCGATCACGAGGTCGTACTCGCCCCGCCCGCCCTCTTGCGGGTTCCGAAAGGCATCGGCCCCCGCCTGCATCGCGAGCTCGGCCTGGGCGCGGCGCGCACCGACGAGGTCGACCACCGCCGGCGACCACAGCCGGGCGAGCAACAGGGCGAGGAGCCCGACGGTGCCGTCGCCGATGACGAGCACCCGCCATCCCGGGAGCGGCCGAGCCCGCGTGAGGGCCTGGTAGACGACCGCCGAGGGCTCCACCAGGCACGCCGCCGTCTTGTCGACCGCCGGGTCGAGGCGGTGGACGAGCCGCGTCGGGACGCAGATGTCGCCGGCAGCGGCGCCGTCGCGTGTGAAGCCGATCTCGTCGTAGACCTCACAGAGGTTGGTACGACCCTGCCGGCAGCGCTCGCAGCGCCCGCAGGGGACGACGCCTTCGGCGACGACGACCTCGGCGGTCGCGTCCGGTCCACCGGCCTCGATCACGCCGCACCACTCGTGCCCGAGCACGAGCGGGTACCTCACGTAGGCCGGGTCGATCGCTCCGTCGACGATCTCGAGGTCGGTCCCGCAGAGGCCGACGACCCGTGGCTGGACCCGCACCTCCCCCCCGCCCGGAACCGGGGTGGTGCGCTCCTCGAGGGAGACCTCGCCCGGGCCGGCGACGACGAGGGCCCGGCCGGTGGCGGTCACCGGCGCCCGACCGGACGCGGGAGCGCCCCGAGCGAGGGAGGCGGCAGCTGGGCGATCCGGCCGCCCAGCTCCTGAGTGAGCCGGTCGGCGTACTCCCGGACGGTCTGGCCGATGTGGAGCACCCGCGAGGCGGACGCCTCGGCTCTGATCCCCGTGACGCTCACGGCCCCGAGGCAGCGGTTCTGGTGGTCGGTGAAGGCGGCGCCGATGCAGAAGACCCCCTCGGCGTCCTCCTCGTCGTCGATGGCGAAGCCGCGCGCCCTCGTCTCCTCGAGGTCGGCCAAGAGGGCCTCGACGTCGGTGATGGTCAAGCGGGTGTGGGGCACGAGGCCCTCGGCCTTGCAGATGGTCCGCACCCTGTCCTCGTCGTAGGTGGCGAGGATCGCCTTGCCCGCCGCGCTCGCATGGGGGGCCTCCCGGCAGCCGAGGGGTGCGTGGAAACGGACGGTGCCCGGGCCGTCCACCCGTTCGAGGAAGACCGGGCAGCCGTCGTCGACCACCGCCACCCGGGAGGTGAGGCTGGTGACGGCGGTGAGCTCGCGCAGCAGGGGCCGGCTGATCTCGGCCACCGGCAGCTGCTGGGCGACGAGGTCTCCGAAGCGCATGAGGCTCATGCCGAGGAAGTAGCGCGGCCCGGGGCGCTCCTCGCGGAGGAAGCCGTGGGCGAGGAGCGTCTTCAGCAGGTTGAATGCGGTGCTCTTGGCGACCCCGAGAGCCTCGGCCGCTCCGTTCAAAGTGAGTCCCTCCGGCCCGGCCTCGGCCGCCCGGTCCACAAGTCGCAGCGCCCGGTCGACGCTTTGCACCCCCTGGATCCGCCCGTTCAGTTCCGTCGTTCGTTCATCTCGCACGTTGTTTGACAATAACGAACAGCGGCCCTACCGGGCGACTCTTTCTCCGCCGGCTCCCGGTGGCGAGACCTAGAAGATACTTTCGCCAAATAGTGTTGACAGGTCTTTCCGTCCGGACGTAGTGTTCGTGTATTACAAATCACGTTCGTTATTACCGAATAACCCGAGGCGGGACGAAGGGGGTGGCCTGAGTGTTCGGTGACGACTTCCTCGCCGCCAAGGGATACTCCACCGAGGCCGAGCCGGCCGAGAGCGAGAAGCGCTTCCCGGACGGGGCGCACTTTCGCGTCGAGATCCCGAGCGTCGAGGGCCCGAGGGTCCTGGAGGCGGTCGTCGAGGCGGCGCAGCGCTTCGGCATCACGGTCAACCGGGTGTCGCAGGGAAGCGGGGCCATGCTGCTCAGCTCCGCCGAGATCCGCGAGATGGTGGAGCTCGGAGCAGAGCAGGCGCTCGAGGTCTCCCTGTTCGTCGGGCCCCGCCAGGAGTACGACATCGGCAACCACTCCCGGGCGCTCGACGGAGCCTCCTTGGCCGGCCAGCAACGCTCCGTGCGGCAGCTGCGCTACGCCCTCGAGGACGTCGCCCGGGCCGCCGACCTCGGCATACGGAGCTTCCTCATCGCCGACATCGGCCTGCTGAGCGTCCTGCACGAGCTGCAGCAGGGCGGCGTCCTCCCGGCCGACATCGTCTGGAAGGTGTCGGTGATGCAGGCGCCGTCGAACCCGGCCTCGCTCCGGGTCATCGCCGACCTCGGCGCCTCGACCGCCAACATCCCCTCCGACACCTCGCTCGGGGAGCTGGCGGAGTTCCGAACGGCTTCCTCCATTCCGCTCGACCTGTACGTCGAGTCGCCCGACGCCATGGCCGGGGTCGTCCGGGGCCAGGAGATGCAGGACCTCATCCGGGTGGGCGCTCCGCTCTATGTGAAGTTCGGTCTGCGCAACTCCCGCCCGCTCTACCCCTCGGGCGAGCACCTCGTCGCCGAAGCCTCGGCCATCGCCCGCGAGAAGGTCCACCGTGCCGCCGTCGCCCTCGAGTGGGTGCAACGGCTGGCACCCGAGCTCGTCCAGTCCAAGCCGGGAGCGACCGGGCTCGGAGTCCCGACGAGCACGTCCGGCTGGTCGCCCGATGCCGTCTGAGCACCTGCGCAGCGCCCGCTGGTTCGAGGGCGACGACGAGGTGGCCCTCCTCCACCGGGTTGCCATGACCTCGGTCGGGGCCGAGGTCGACCGCGCGGCCGACCGGCCCGTGATCGGCATCGCCCACAGCGCGAGCGACCTCAACCCCTGCAACCTGCCGCTCGGGGAGCTGACCGAGGCGGTCCGGGAGGGTGTGCTCGCAGCAGGCGGGATCCCGGTCGTGTTCCCGACCCTCTCGCTCGGCGAGGATCTCATGAAGCCGAGTGCCATGCTGTACCGCAACCTCCTCGCCATCGAGGTGGAGGAGGCGCTCCGCTCCTACCCGATCGACGGAGCCGTCCTGCTCGCCAACTGCGACAAGACGGTGCCGGCCTCGGTCATGGGCGCCATCAGCGCCGACCTGCCGAGCATCGTGGTGACGGGCGGCACCCGCCAGCCGGCCGTCTTCCAGGGACGGCGGATCGGGACCGGCACCGACCTCTGGCGCATCACAGAGGACAGGCGTGCCGGCCTCGTCGACGACGAGGCCTGGGCCGAGCTCGAGCGCAGCCTCACCTGCGGCCTCGGGGCCTGCAACACGATGGGGACGGCCGCCACGATGGCCATCGTCACCGAGGCCCTCGGTCTCAGCCTTCCCGGGACGAGCACGATCCCCGCCGGGACCCCAGAGCGCCGGGCGGCCGCCCGGGAGGCCGGCAGCAGAGCGGTCGAGCTCGTGGCGGAGCAGCTCCGGCCGAGCGTCCTGCTCACGGCGGAGTCGTTCGCCAACGCCGTCAGGGTCCTGCACGCCCTCGGGGGCTCGAGCAACGCTGTCATCCACCTGACAGCGATGGCCGGGCGGGCCGGTGTCCACCTCGAGCTCGACGACTTCGCCCGGCTCGGCAAGGACGTTCCCGTCCTCGTCGACGTCGAGCCGTCCGGGACCGCTCTCATCCCGGACCTGCACGACTCGGGGGGGCTGCCGGCGGTGCTGGCCGAGATCGCCGGCCTGCTGGATCTCTCTTCGAAGACGGTGGGCGGCGACATCGCCTCCATCGTCGCCAGCGCCCCGGCTGCCGGGCCGGTCATCCGACCGATGGCCGAGCCGCTCAAAGAGGCCGGGGCCTTCGCCGTCCTCCGGGGCAGCCTGGCGCCCGACGGCGCCGTCGTTCGGACCTCGACGGCCTCGCCGGGGCTGTTCCTCCACGAGGGGCCTGCAGTCGTGTTCGACGGCTACGACGACATGAGGCGGCGCATCGACGAGCCCAATCCGCACCTGAGCGAGCAGAGCGTGCTCGTGCTGCGCGGGTGCGGACCGGTCGGCGGTCCCGGCATGCCCGAGTGGGGCATGATCCCGATACCCGCCGTCCTCGCCAAGCAGGGCGTGCGAGACATGGTGCGGGTCACCGATGCCCGGATGAGCGGTACCTCCTACGGCACCGTCGTGCTCCACGTGGCACCGGAGGCAGCCGTCGGCGGCCCGCTCGCGCTGGTCCTCGACGGGGACCCCATCCGGGTCGACGTCGAGGGCGGCACCGTCGAGCTCCTCGTCGACGAGGACGAGCTCACCCGCCGGCGGGCCGGCTGGTCTCCGCCGCGCTGGCCCGAGCTGCGGGGATGGGTGGCGTTGTACCGAAAGTGCGTGACACAGGCGCCGGCCGGTTGCGACCTCGACTTCCTCGAGGCGCCCACCCCGGCACACCGGGTCGTAGTCGAGCCAGTTGTAGGCCGTTCCTAAGGGAGGGGAAATGCACTTCTGCCATCGAGTCCATGGAATCCAGATGCGGACGCACCGCAGGACACCGTCGGAGACGGGTGGCCGCCCCCGGGGGTCGTCGAGAGCCCGGGGCGGCCGCTCGGCCTGGGCCCGGGGCCTGCCCGCCGTGGTGGTAGCGAGCTCGCTCGCCCTGGCGGCGTGCGGCAGCTCGTCGCCGGCTTCGTCTGCGTCGTCGACGAAGACGATCGTCCTCTGGCACAACGGCTCGTTCGCCGCCACCACGACCAAGCTCCTCACCCAGGCCTTCGAGAAGTCCCACCCCGGTGTGAAGTTCGACCTCGTGGCGCAGCCGAGCGGCGACTACTTCGCAGCGCTGCAGGCGGCGCTCATCTCCGGGAAAGGCCCCGATCTCGTCAACCTCTGGCCCGCCCAGTACATGACGCGCTTCGAGAGCCGGCTCGTCAACCTGGACCCGTACATCTCGACGTCGCTGCTCGCCAAGGTCTCGGGTGAGAGCTACTTCGCGAAGAACGGGAGCCTGTCGAGCGGCACCTACGCCGTGCCCTTCGAGAACCAGTTCTACAACGGCTTCTACAACAAGAGCCTCTTCGCCAAGGCCAACATCTCGAGCCTGCCACGGACCTGGTCCGAGCTGACGGCCGACTGCGGCAAGCTGAAGGCGGCCGGGGCCATCCCGATCGTCTACGGCGCCCAGAGCGGTTCGGGCGAGTTCAACCCGGTCTATGAGTGGAGCTACCTGCTGGCCGGCGTCTACCCGCTCTCGTCCTGGAACGGCCTGCTGAACGGCCACATCTCCTACGCCTCGAGCGCCATCGTCAACCAGCTCTCGAAGTGGCACTCCCTCGCGACGTCGGGCTGCATCAACTCGAACGCCCTCACGAACAAGGTGGCGGCCAACGAGTTCACGGGCGGCAAGGCGGCCATGATCTTCAAGGGCAGTTGGGACGCCGGGTCCTTCTTCCAGGCGATGGGCTCCAAGGTGGGCGTGATGGTGCCGCCCTACAGCAGCTCGCCCATGTCGGGCATCATCGAGGAGACCGGCGAGGGCTACGGCGTCCCCGTCTCGGCGACTCACAAGACGACGGCCATCCAGTTCCTCAAGTTCATCTTGAGCCCCCAGGGTCAGCGCATCATCGCCAAGTCGGGGCAGGCACCCGTCCTGCCGGGCTACAGCGCCACCAACCCGCTGCAGCAGAGCCTGCTCTCCATGGCCAACTCGTCGAGCTTCCACGTCTACCCGATGTTCGACAACCTGATGCAGGCGCCCGTCGAGAGCGTGGCGGCCCGCCTGCTCGACCAGGTGCTCGTCGGCCAGATCAGCCCGAGGCAGGCTGCGACCGAGATCGCCGGGGCAGAGTCGAACCTGTCCTCGAGCGCCCGGGCCGTGAACTACCACCTTGGCGGGTGATTCCCTGGGCGAGCTCTCGTCACCTTCCTCGAGCATGGGGAGGGTGGCGAGGGCTCGCACCCTCCGATCTCGAGAGAGCGCCCGGGCGGAGGACCTCGACCGCGGCAGGCGGAGGACCGGCCTGCTGCTCGCCCTTCCGGCCGCCGTCCTCGTCGGCGGCCTGGTGGTCTTCCCGATCGCCGAGGCGACCTACTACAGCTTCACCTCATGGAACGGTGAGACGGCCCACTTCGTCGGCCTCAGCTCCTACAGCCAGCTCCTCTTTCACACGACCGCCATCCGCCAGATCTTCCAGAACAACCTCTCGGTCGTGCTCTCCATACCGGCCGGGCTCTTCTTCGCCCTCACGGCTGCGTTCTTGACCTCGCTCAGAGTCCCGGGCTGGCGGCCCTTTCGCTTCGTCGTCTTCCTGCCCGTCGCCCTCTCGTGGGTCGTCATCGGCATCGTGTTCAGCAACTTCCTCACTCCCGGCCAGGGCATCGACTCGCTCCTCAGCGGCATCGGGCTGCACAGCCTCGCCCTCGACTGGCTCGGCAGCACGCACACCGCCCTCCCCGCCCTCCTGGCGACGTTCAACTGGGCGCTGTTCGGCATCAACACGGTCATCTTCATGACCGGCCTCGCTTCCATCCCGCCCGAGGTCGTGGAGGCGGCCCGGGTCGACGGAGCCGGCTTCTTCAAGATCCTGCGCCACATCGTCATGCCGCTGCTCGGGCGCTTTGTCCGCCTCGCCTTCCTCGTCACGATGATCTCCGGCTTCTCGGGGATGTTCGGCCTCATCTACGTCATGACCGCCGGCGGGCCGGGCTTTTCCACCACCACCCTCGAGTTCCAGATCTACCAGTCCGCTTTCACCCTCGGGAACTTCGGCCAGGCCGCCGCCCTCGGCATCTTCCTCCTCCTCATCATGCTGGCGGTGACGTTCGTCATCAACATGATCGGCCGGCGAAAGGCAGCAGACCTGTGGTGACCGCGACCCTGCCAGACGTCCTCGAGCACAAGGGCGGGGCGGCCGGGCCCGGACGGGCGAGGTCGTCGCTCGCCGGGCGCCACCTCGTGGCGTCGATCACCCTGCTCGTCATCGGGGTGGCTCTCCTCTACCCGCTCATCGACGTCGTGATCGCGTCGTTTCGAACCCAGGGGACCGGGCCGTTCACGCTCCAGTACTGGCGGGCCGTCTTCCAGCAGATACCGGTCTGGCATCAGCTCGGGATGTCGGCTCTCGTGACCGGGTGCTCGGTTGCCGGCGTGCTCGTCGTCTCGGTTCCCGCCGGATACGCCTACGCCAAGCTGTCGTTCCGGGGGGCCAAGATCGTCTTCGCCGTCACCATCGCCTGCATGATGATCCCGGTCGAGTCGATGATCATCCCGGAGTACTCGAACCTCGCCAAGGTCGGGCTCGTCGGGAGCGTCCTCGGCACGGTGCTCGTCTTCATCGGGCTCGGCATACCGCTCTCGGTCTTCTTGATGGCGAGCTACTTCAACAGCCTGCCGGATGCCCTCGTCGAGTCCGGTCTCGTGGACGGCGCCGGGCACCTTCGCATCTTCCTCTCGGTCATGCTCCCGCTCGCCATCCCGGCGATCGTGACGATCGGCGTGCTCGAGTTCCTCGCCGTCTGGAACGACCTTCTCATCGCCCTTTTGTTCCTGCCGATCCAGTCGCAGACGATCGCAGTGGGCCTGGCGGCCCTGCAGGGCAACCACATACTCAACACCTACGTGCTCGTGGCCGGCTCCGTGCTGAGCGCCATCCCGCCGATGATCGTCTACATGCTGTTCCAGCGTCACCTGGTGGCCGGCCTCACGATGGGCGTGCACCGGTGAGCCGGCCCGAGGGGCGGAGCCACCTTCGCCCGGTACCGAGATGAGAGGAGAGAGGTGATGGTCGATCTTCCGCAGCTCTTCATGCGCCTGCCGAGGCTGGCGCCCGCCTGGCCCGACGGGGCCGGGAGCGAGCTCGCCGGACCGGAGGACGCCGCCGCCGTGGCGGCGCTCATCTCGGCGGCCTTCGACGAGGACTGGGACGCCGAACGGGCCGCCCGGGAGCTCGGGCCCGACGAGGGCGTCGACGCCAGCTACGTCGTCCGGCAGGACGGCGGCGTCGTGGCGGTCGCCTCGGCCCGGCACATGTCCTCCTACCCTGACGCCGGCTACCTCCACTACGTGGCTGCCGACTCCTCACGGGCCGGGCGCGGGCTCGGCACGGTCGTCACGGCCGCCGTGCTGCAGCACTTCGCCGACGAGGGCCTCTCTGCCGTCGTGCTCGAGACCGACGACTTCCGGCTGCCGGCGATCCGTACCTACCTGAAGCTCGGCTTCGTGCCCGAGTACCGCCACGTGGACGACCAGGCGCGCTGGTCGAAGATCATCCCGCTCGTCCTCGGCCCGAGCCGGCGGGCCGATGGCTGAGTCGCCCGCCCAGCTCGCACGGCGCGTGGCCGGAGCCGTCTCCGAGCGCCGGGTGATGGAGGAGACCTACCGCTTCATCTCCGTTCCGAGCCCGACCGGGGCGGAGGCCGAGTTCGCCCATGTCTACGCAGGGGTGCTCGACGACCTCGGTCTCGAGGTCCGTCTCGACGAGGAGTTCCCCTCCAGCCCGAGCGTGGTGGCGCGCCTCGAGGGCAGCGGCGGCGGCCCCACCCTGCAGCTCGACGGTCACACCGACACGGTCCCGGTCAGCCACGAC